>NZ_JBHXJE010000021.1:0-99083 GCF_042723275.1 Streptomyces sp. NPDC058373
GACAGGGTCTCTGACCGTTCCGGTCGAGGATTGGCCTCAAGCGCCGGCCGGGCTGGGGTTGGCTGAGGCCGTCTCCGACCGGAACGGTCAAAGACGGCCTCAAGCGCCGGCCGGGCTGAGGCCGGCCGCGGCTCAGCCCCGCTCGGAGAGCGAGGCCTTCGCGGAGTCGAGGCCGACTGCCCAGTCGGCCTCGCCGACCTCGACCTCCCAGCGCCCGTCGTCGAACTCGACCGAGGTCACGGCCCCGTCGGCGGCCCGGGCGACGGAACCGGCCGCGTCCCGGGCGGACACCTTCCCGCCCTTGACGGCGGCGAGCTCGGCCGCGGCGTCGTCCTCGTCGCGGTCGGTCTCGGCGCGCACGACCTTCCCCGTGGTGGAGTCCACCTCGATCTCGTGCACGGTCTTCCCGCCGGTGGCGACCTCGACCTCCCAGCGGGCGTCCCCGTCGTCGTCGAGGTCGGCCGAGAGCACCGTTCCGGAGGTGTGGTCGAGCGCCGCGGCGATGGCCTGCGCGACCGTCACGTTCCCCGGGTCGGCCGCGGCACCCTTGGCGTCGCGGTCGTCGTCACCCTTCTCGTCCCGGTCGTCGCGGTCGTCGTCCTTCTCGTTCCGGTCGTCCCGGTCGTCGTCCTGCTCGGACGCGTCGGTGGAGCCCTGCTCGGAGGCGAGGCTGACCCGGTCGGCGGGGGCGGCGGTGGCGGGCGCGTCCTCGGAGCTGACGGCGACCGCGGTCGCGCCCCCACCGATGACGGCGACAGCGGTGAGTGCGGCGATGACGGCATTGCGCTTCATGGCGGGTTCCTCCCGTAAGGCAGTGATCTGCGGTACGGACAACACTCTGGCCCCCGGAGGCTGAAGTCTCGCTGAAGTAGCCTGAAGGGGGCTTCAGGTTGGCTCTGGGAGTCTTGGCGCATGCGTCTGTTGATCGTGGAGGACGAGAAGCGGCTGGCCCTGTCCCTGGCGAAGGGGCTGACCGCCGAGGGGTACGCCGTGGACGTCGTCCACGACGGGCTGGAGGGACTGCACCGGGCCAGCGAGAGCCCGTACGACCTGCTGGTCCTGGACATCATGCTGCCCGGCATGAACGGCTACCGGGTCTGCGCCGCCTTGCGCGCCGCCGGGAACGACGTGCCGATCCTGATGCTGACCGCCAAGGACGGCGAGTACGACGAGGCGGAGGGGCTCGACACGGGCGCCGACGACTACCTGACCAAGCCGTTCTCCTACGTGGTGCTGGTCGCCCGGGTCCGGGCCCTGCTGCGCCGCCGTGCCGGGGCGGGCGCCTCACCCGTGCACACCGTCGGCGGCCTGCGCGTCGACACCGCCGCGCGCCGCGTGCAGCGCGACGGCGACGAGGTCGGGCTGACCGCCAAGGAGTTCGCGGTGCTGGAGCAACTGGTACTGCGCGCGGGCCAGGTGGTCTCGAAGGCGGACATCCTGGAGCACGTCTGGGACTTCGCCTACGACGGCGACCCGAACATCGTCGAGGTCTACATCAGCGCCCTGCGCCGCAAGCTCGGTGCCCAGGCCATCCGCACCGTGCGCGGCATGGGGTACCGCCTGGAGGCAGGGCGATGAAGCGGCTCTTCGGCTCGGTGCGGGCCCAGGCCACGATCGGCGCGACCCTCGTCGTGGCCGTCGCGCTGATCGCGGCGGGCACCGCGGTGCTGCTGTCGCTGCGCTCCAACCTGATCCAGGAGGCCGCCGCCCAGGCCGACGCCACAGCCCGGCAGGTCGCCTCGAAGGTGGCGGCGCGTACCGCGTACGAGGATCTGGACCTGCCCGACGACGAGGACCGGCCGGTCCAGGTGGTCGACTCCAAGGGCCGCCTGCTGGCCGTCAGCGACGACCTGGAGCGGATCAGCGGGACCGGCACCCACGCGGTCCGCCCCGACCCGGCGGCGCTGCGCGAGCCCGGCGGCGGGGGCGACGACGACGGCGGGGAGCGGCTGGAGGCCGGGGAGATCTCCGACGAGGTGGAGCGCGGCGAGGGCTCCGCCACCGTCGACGGCCACACCGCCGACTACCGCTTCTCGGCGGTCGAGGTGGAGAACGACGACGACCGCCTCACCGTATGGGCGGGCGCCCCGCTCGCCGCCGAGCAGGGCGCGGTGAGCACCGCGCAGACGGTCATGCTGATCGGTCTGCCGCTGCTGCTCGTGGTGGTCGCCGGGGTCACCTGGGGGGTGACCGGCCGGGCGCTCAAGCCGGTGGAGGGCATCCGTCGCGAGATGGCCGCGATCACCGCGTCGGAGGATCTGGGGCGCCGCGTCCCGGAGCCGTCCACCCACGACGAGGTGGCCCGGCTGGCCCGCACCACCAACGCCACCCTCACCGCGCTGGAGGCCTCGGTGGAGCGGCAGCGCAGTTTCGTCGCGGACGCCTCGCACGAGCTGCGCAGCCCGATCGCCTCGCTCCGCACCCAGCTGGAGGTGGGCCTCGCCCACCCGGAGCTGCTGGACGTGGCCGGCGCGGTGGAGGACACCGTCCGGCTCCAGGCGCTCGCCGCCGACCTGCTGCTGCTCGCCAGGCTGGACGCGGGGGAGCGGCCCACCGGCGGGCGGCTCGACCTCGGGGCGCTGGTCCGCGAGGAGGCGTCGCAGCGCGTCGGCGACCGGCTGCCGGTCGAGGTGCACGGCCGGGCCGGCCTTGAGGTGGCCGGATCGCGCGGCCAGCTCGCCCGGGTCCTCGGCAACCTGGTCGACAACGCCCAGCGCCACGCCGCCTCCCGGGTCGAGGTGCGGGTGCGGGCGGACGGCCCGGACGCGGTCGTCTCCGTCGCCGACGACGGGGCGGGCGTGCCCGCGGGGGAGCGGGAGCGGATCTTCGAGCGGTTCGTCCGCCTGGACGACGCGCGCAGCCGCGACGACGGCGGCGCCGGGCTCGGCCTCGCCATCGCCCGCGACGTGGCCGCCCGGCACGGGGGCACCCTGCGCGTCCGCGAGGCCCCGGAGGGCGGCGCCCTCTTCGAGCTGCGGCTGCCCCGGGTGCGCGGGTAGCCGGCGCGACGGCGCGACGGCGGCGGGAACGCGCGAGGGCCGGCGGACCCGGCCAGGGGTCCCCGGCCCTCGGTGGCGGTCGCGCGCCGGTCAGCCGCGGGCGGGCCGGGAGCGCAGGTGCTCGGCGACGGGGGCGAGCGCGCGGCTCAGCTCGGCGAGCGCCTCGGGGGAGAGGTGGTCCATGAAGTGGCGGCGGACGGAGGCCACGTGGTGCGGGGCGACCTCCTCCATGGTGCGGGCGCCCAGCTCGGTGAGGACCGCGTAGAGTCCGCGCCGGTCGGACTCGCAGTGCTCGCGGCGGACGTGGCCCGCCTTCTCCATCCGGGTGATCTGGTGCGAGAGGCGGCTCTTGGACTGCCGGGTGGCCTCGGCGAGGTCACTCATCCGCAGCCGCTGGCCCTCCGCCTCGGAGAGGTTGACGAGGATCTCGTAGTCGTTGTTGTTCAGGCCGAACGGCTGGAGGTCCTTCTCCAGCTCGTGCATCAGCAGGCGGCTGACATCCAGATGGGTACGCCAGACACACTGTTCCGTCTCGCTCAGCCAGCGCGTCGCCGTTTCGGTCTCCATGAGGGAATTCTACCTAAAAAGTTGAAAAGCTAACGAACGGTGGGCGGCTCGGGATGCGAGTAGGCGTTCGGCGTCACACTCCGCAGAGTACCGCTCACTGTGCGGAAGCCGCCCGGGGGCCGCCGGGATCCGGGCCGCGCCCGGACGGCGGCCGCCTCATCCGCCGCGGACCCCCGGCGCCCCCGGCGCCCCCGGAATCCCCGCCTCCCCGGGCACCGCGCCGGTCGCCCGGTCACCCATCAGCTTCTCGGTCGACTGGAGCAGCACCGTCCCCGCCCCGCTGAACTCGAACTGGTGCTCCTCCCCGGAGGCCCCGCCCAGACCCGTCAGCGACCGCACCCCGCCGAGCACCCCGCGCAGATAACCGTGATCGTAGTGGTGGTACGGCGATGGGCAGTCGGCCCAGCCCACCAGCGCCTGCGGGTCCACCCGCAGCGGCGGCTCCATGAAGACCACCGGGCCGTTCGAGGCCGCCACGAACGTGCCGGTGCCGATCAGGGTGAGGAAGCCGGGGACGATCGACTGCTTCAGGGAGAGGCTCGGCTCGAAGGCGAGGAGGTTGCCCGAGCGGACGGTGAGGTTGCCGTCGTCCAGGTCGAAGGAGTTCACGTCGAACGCCCGGTCGGCCAGCAGCATCTTCCCCGAGCCCTCGGCCACCACCCAGTCGGCGGCGTGCATCGGCGAGTGGAACGCGGAGCGGACGAGCGCGTCCAGCGGCCCGTGGCCGACGCCGTTGAAGGACATCTGCCCGTAGTAGGCGATCATCTTGCCCTTCTGGAGGAACCAGCGGCCGCCCGCCAGTTCCACACAGAAGGTGTACGGGTTGACGTTGTCGTCACCCGGCAGGGTGGCCGGGTCGAAGATCCTCGGCCCCGCCCCCGAGGCCGTCGCGAACGCGCTCACAGCTTCTCCTCCGACGCCTGCACCAGCACCGCCCCGCTCCCCGACAGCTCCAGCTGGAACGCCTCCCCCGAGCCCCGGCCGACCATCTCCCGCCAGCCGATCGCGGTCGTCAGCCTGTTCCGCACGTCCCCGTGGTGCGCCACGTACGCCTGCGGGTCGACGTGCACCGGCCGCTGCGGGGTGATCGGCACCTCCACGACGCCGCCGTGCGCCATCACCGCCACCGCGCCGTGCCCGGTCAGCGCCGTGGTGAACAGGCCCTGCCCGGAGACCTGGCCGCGCACCATGCCCATGACGCCGCCCTGCGAGCCGAGGAAGACGGTCTGCTGGCGCAGGCTTCCCTCGAAACAGAGCAGCCGGTCGGACTCCACGTACAAGGTGTCCCCGGACAGCTCCACCACCTGCACGTGGTGGCCGCCGTGGCCGAAGAGGACCGTGCCGCTGCCCTCCACCGTCATCAGCGGGGCCGCCTCGTTCGCCACCCGGCGGCCGATCATCGACAGCACGCCGCCCTGGCCGCTCCCGATGTCCGGCGTGAAGGAGACCTCGCCCCGGTAGGCGAGCATCGCGCCGCGCTGGCTGTACAGCCGGGTGCCCGGCACCACCGTCGCCTCGATCATCTTGTGGTTGACCTCGCGGAACCCCATCAGAGGTCACCCCCGAACGTCGCCCGCTCGCTCGGCTGCACGTACACCACGCCCTCGCCCTCGAACCGCAGCTGGAACGCCTCGCCGCCGCCCTCCCCGAAGAGCGTCCGCGCCCCCGCCCCGCTCTGGAAGCTCCGCCGCACCTCGCCCTGGTGGGCGATGTACGCGCCGGGGTCGACGGTCAGCGGATACGCGCCGCTCACCCGCAGTGCCACCACCGGCCCCGCCGACATCACCGCCGCCTGACCGGTGCCCTCGACCGTGGTGGTGAACAGGCCGTTGCCCTGCGCCGCGCCGCCCAGCCCCGTGAACGAGGTGCCGGTGCGCAGGCCGCCCTCGGTGCAGAGCAGGTTGTCCGCCTCTACGTGCAGGGTCTCGCCGGAGAGCCGGACCAGGCTGACGTCCCTGGCGCTGTCCGCGAACCAGCACGTGCCCTCGCCCTTCACCTCCATGACCTCCATCTGCTCCCCGGTCAGGCGGCGGGTCACCATGCCGCGCAGGCCGTTGCCGCCTCCCGTCAGCTTCTTGAACGTCATCCGCCCGTCGTAGGCGACCATCGACCCGTTCTTCGCCCGGACCGTGTCGCCGGTGAGGTCGGCCACCAGCATCGCGCTGCCTTGCAGTCGGAACTCAGCCACGCCCCGACCGTAACCGCCCGCCGCCCCCGGGCACAGGCCGCACAGTGGCGGTACGCCACCCCGGGCGGACCCTGGTTCAAGAGCGGGCAAAGGAAGCTGCCACAATGGCTCCGGAGCTTGTGCACGCGTTCACAAGATCGCCCCGCGGGCTCCGCCCGTCCGGCCCGTCCGTCCGTGCTCTGCCCGGCCCCCGACCTCGAAGGTTGCCCCCTCGTGGACATCAAGACCGCTTCCGCACTCCGCCGCCTGCGCCTGGTCTCGGCTCCCGAAGCCGTGTCGTTCCTGCTGCTGCTCGTCTGCTCGGTGCTGAAGCGCACCACCGAGTTCAACGCGGTCCCGGTCATGGGCGCGCTGCACGGCCTCCTCTTCGTCCTCTACGTCCTCTTCTGGCTGGACGCCTGGAACCGCACCAAGTGGTCCTTCGGCCGGGCCGCGCTGTACTTCGTCCTCTCCGTCCTGCCCTTCGGCGGCTTCTACGCCGAGCGCAAGCTCAAGGAGGAGGCCGAGGGCGCCGTGGACGCCGCCATCGCCGCCCGCGCCCGCAAGGAGCGGACCGACGACGGGGTGGACGCAGGGGCCACGGCATGATCGTCGCCTTCTCCGTCACCCCGCTCGGCGTCGGTGAGGACGTCGGCGAGTACGTCGCCGACGCCGTCCGCGTCGTCCGCGAGTCGGGCCTGCCGAACCGCACCGACGCCATGTTCACCTCGGTCGAGGGCGAGTGGGACGAGGTCATGGACGTCGTCAGACGCGCCGTCGCCGCCGTCGAGGCCCGCGCCCCGCGCGTCTCGGTCGTCATGAAGGCCGACATCCGCCCGGGTGTGTCCGGGGGGCTCGTCTCCAAGGTGGAGACGGTGGAGCGGTACCTGGGGGAGTGACACCGGGGGCCTGGCCCCCCACCCGGCGCGGCGCGCGGAGCCTGACTCCGCGCGCCGTCGCCGTTTGCGGGGCGCGCAGTCGGGCCAGGCCGTCCAGGAAGGCGCGTACCACCGCGGCGAACTCCCCGGACGCGGAGGCGCGCACGGTGTGCCCGGTGTCGAGCGCCACCAGCCGGTCCGGCCCCGCCGCGCCGCCATCGCCTCCGCCTGCTCCGCGCTCAGCGTGCCGCTCCGCTCTCCCCGCACCAGCAGCGCCGGGCGGTCGGAGGCCGGCCAGTCGTCCCGGTGGCCGCCCTTCAGCAGGCCCTGCGAGGCGACCACGCTCTCGGGGCCGAAGGCCGGGCCCCCACCTGTCCGCGTACCCGACCGCCTGCGCCGCGTACGGCAGCGATTCCCCGAGCCCTCCGCCAGCGCCCCGTACGCGGGCGCGCGGCGCGGCCGGCCGAGGCGGAACGACAGGTCGTCGCGGACCTCCGCCCCGAGCTCCTCGACGACCGGGGCGCTCACCGGGCCGGGGTGGCGGGCGGCGAGGCATGGGCGGCGGCCTGCCACCCGGTACGACAGCGGGCGCCGGCCGCCCGCCCCTACCCCGTCCCCCACCCCGCCCCCGGCACCCGGGTGACCCGTCACCCGATCGCCAGCCCCTACCGCCCGCACGGCGGCGTCCGGATCGACACGTGGGGGGGAGGCGACGTCTCGTGGGGTGTGCTGGCCCGTCGTCGAACATGTGGAGGGCGTTGTGCGGCCGGACGGTTACGACTACGACACCCACAGCCGAATAGCCGGGCCCCTGACCGAGCCCGCCCCCGACTACCGCGTCGAGTACCGCAGGCTGCTGGCGTCCGAACCGCACCGCATACGGGCGGTCCTGCTCATGACGCTGGCCCCGCTGCTCACCGGGCTGCTCATGGTCTACCTGGTCTGGCCCAGCCACTGGACCGACCGCGACGGCGGGGAGAGCTGGCTGGTGGTGCTCGACCGGACGATGCTGGTCGCCGTCGGCCTCATCGGGTTCTTCATGCTCGTCAACGTCGTCTCCATCGCCCACGCCACGCTGATGGCCCGCGACCCGGTCCCGGTCACCCCCGAACCCGGCACCCGTGTCGCCTTCCTCACCACGTACGTGCCCGGCAAGGAACCCCTCTCCATGGTCCGGGCCACCCTCCAGGGCGCCGTCCGGCTGCGGCACGAGGGCCCGCTGGACGTCTGGCTCCTCGACGAGGGCAACGACCCCGACGCCCGCGCCCTCTGCGCGGAGCTGGGGGTGCGGCACTTCACCCGGTGGGGCGTCCCGGACTGGAACCGCGACAAGGGCGCCCACAAGGCCCGTACCAAGCACGGGAACTACAACGCCTGGATCGCCATGCACGGCGACGCCTACGACTTCTTCGCCTCGGTCGACACCGACCACGTGCCGCTGCCGGAGTTCCTGGAGCGGATGCTCGGCTACTTCCGCGACCCGGACGTCGCCTTCGTCGTCGGCCCGCAGGTCTACGGGAACTACACGACGCCGGTCACCAAGGCCGCCGAGTCGCAGCAGTTCCTCTTCCACGCGCTGATCCAGCGGGCCGGGAACGGCTACCGGGCGCCGATGTTCGTCGGCACCAACAACGTCGTGCGGATCAGCGCGGTGAAGCAGATCGGCGGCCTCTACGACTCGATCACCGAGGACATGGCGACCGGCTTCGAACTCCACCGCACCCGCAACCCGCTCACCGGCCGCCACTGGCGCTCCGTCTACACCCCCGACGTGCTCGCCGTCGGCGAGGGCCCCGCCTCCTGGACGGACTTCTTCACCCAGCAGCTCCGCTGGTCGCGCGGGACGTACGAGACGCTCTTCAAGCAGTACCGGAAGGCGCCGTTCAAGATGCCCGCCGGACGGCTCTTCTCGTACTCGCTGATGCTGGTCTACTACCCGATGACCGCCGTCAACTGGCTGCTCGGCGTGACGAGTTGCGTGCTCTTCCTCTGGTTCGGGGCGTCCGGCACACAGGTGGCGGCGTCGGTCTGGCTGATGCTTTACAGCGACGCGGCCGCCCTCCAGGTCGGGCTGTACCTGTGGAACCGGCGGCACAACGTCTCCCCGCACGAGCCCGCCGGCTCCGGGGGACTGGCCGGGATGGCGATGTCCGCGCTCTCCGCGCCGATCTACCTCAAGTCGCTCGGCGGGGCGCTCCTGCGCCGCCCCTGCCGCTTCGTCATCACCCCCAAGGGCGGTGACGCCAGCGCAGACCGGCTGCTGACCTTCCGTGTCCATCTCTTCTGGGCGGGGGTGCTGGCCACTTCCCTGGCCGCCTCCTTCGTCCTCGGCCACACCCACGTGGCGATGCGGACCTGGGCGTTCCTGGGCCTCGCGATCTCGCTGGCCCCGGTCGCCGTCTGGTCCGGCACCTGCCGGCTGGAGCGCCGCCGCGCGCTGGCCGCCGTCCCCGCCGTGCAGAGCGCCACCGCCACCGCCACCACCACCGGCGAGGTGGAGCCCGCCGCCGCCCTCGTCAGCAGCATCCCGTCCGGAGGGAACTGAGCCATGGCCTACCGGCCGACCGGGAAGTTCAAGAAGACCGCGCTCGGCGTCGGCGGCGTCGCCGTGCTGGCCGGGCTGAACGCCCCCGCCGCGATCTCCTTCGCCCAGGAGCAGTACCACGAGTACAAGATCTCCCAGCCCGCTTACCAGAAGAAGTACGGCTCCTGGAAGAAGGTGTCGATCCCGGACGAGTACCGGACCAACGCCATCCACGCGGCGCTGCTGCACACCGGCAAGGTCCTCATCGTGGCGGGCTCCGGCAACGACCAGGCCAAGTTCGACGAGGGCTCGTTCGACACGGTGCTGTGGGACCCGCGCGACGACTCCTTCAAGAAGATCGACACCCCGGAGGACTTCTTCTGCTCCGGCCACACCCAGCTCGCCGACGGCCGCCTGCTGGTCGCGGGCGGCACCGCCCGGTACGAGGTGCTCGACGGCGCCGTCGAGCAGGCCGGCGGCGGCATGCGGGTCAAGAACGAGAACCCGGACAAGGACGTCACGCTGAAGAAGGGCACCCGGTTCCGCTCGCCGTCGGGCACCGAGTACGTCAGCCGCTTCGACGTGACGGTCCCCAGGGCCGTCAAGAAGCACGAGGGCGGCTCCGGGCGGAACGGCCGCGCCCAGCCCGAGAAGGTCACCGTCAAGGCGAGCGAGGCCCGCGTCTGGGTGGAGGCCACCGGCAAGGGCGGGCAGTACGCGAGCGAGGGCGCCGCCCAGTACGAGATCGTCGGCCTGAAGGGCGAGGACGCCGACAACACCTACGGCCTCGCCGAGAAGATCAGCCTCGACAAGCAGGACTTCCAGGGCATCCGCGCCGCCTACGAGTTCGACCCGGTCGCCGAGAAGTACCTCCCGGTCGACCCGATGGCCAAGGCCCGCTGGTACCCGACCCTGGTCACCCTCCAGGACGGCAAGGTCCTCGCCGTCTCCGGCCTCGACGACGTCGGCGTGATCGACCCCGGGGACAACGAGATCTACGACCCCGAGACCAAGAAGTGGTCCAAGGGCCCCTTCCGCTACTTCCCGACCTACCCGGCGCTCTTCCTCACCAAGGGCGGCAAGCTCTTCTACCCGGCCTCCAACGCCGGGTACGGGCCCGCCGAGAAGGGGCGCGAGCCGGGGATCTGGGACATCGAGAAGAACACCTTCCAGAAGGTGCCGGGCCTCACCGACCTCGACCAGACGGAGACCTCCGCCTCGCTGCTGCTGCCGCCCGCCCAGGACCAGAAGGTGATGGTGCTCGGCGGCGGGGGAGTGGGCGAGTCGGAGAAGTCCACCCGCCGCACCGCCGTCATCGATCTGAAGGAGCAGAACCCGGCCTTCAAGCCGGGCCCGGACCTCCCGCAGGGCACCCGCTACCTGAACAGCGTGATCATGCCCGACGACTCGGTCTTCACCACCGGCGGTTCCTACGACTACCGCGGCCGGGGCGCCTCCAACATCCTCAAGTCGCAGTTCTACGACGCCCGCACCAACTCCTTCACCCCGGCCGCCGAGCCCACCGTCGGCCGCAACTACCACTCCGAGGCGCTGCTGCTGCCCGACGGACGGGTGGCCACCTTCGGCTCCGACTCGCTCTTCGGCAACAAGGAGAACACCAAGCTCGGCACCTTCGAGCAGCGCATGGAGGTCTTCACCCCGCCCTACCTGCACAAGGCGTCGGACGGGAAGCGGCCCGCGCTCGGCAAGGGGCCCGAGGAGGTGGAGTACGGCGCCACCGCCACCTTCCCGGCCAAGGACGCGGGCGCCATCACCAAGGCCAGGCTGATGCGGCCCAGCGCCGTCACCCACACCACCGACGTCGAGCAGCGCTCCATCGACGTGGAGCTGAAGAAGACCAGGGACTCGGTCACGATCACGGTCCCCAAGGACCCGGCCCTGGTGCCGCCCGGCTGGTACATGGTCTTCGTCAACACCGCCGACGGCACGCCCTCCGAGGCGAGCTGGATCAGGGTCGGCTGACCTCCCCGGCCCAGGGGCGGGGCCGGGCCCCGCCCCCGCTCACCCCTTGGTGTTCCGGGCCAGCCCCAGCGCGTACTCCGGCCACCAGGTGCCCGCCGACGGGCCGCCCCGGCAGGCGCCGTCGGACTCACCGGGCCGCTTGACCCACAGGTACGCGTCGAGCAGCGGGTCCCCCGTACGGGTGGTCGGCGGTGTGCCGAGCGCGCGGCCCGGCGGGTTGCACCAGGCGTCCTGCCCGGCGGCGCCGAGCGGGCCGTTGCCGTTGCGGCTGGTGTCCACCACGTAGTGGGCGCCGTCGAGCAGGCCGGAGAGCCGCTTGCCGTAGGCGCGGGTGGCGGCGTCGGTCTGGAAGTTGGAGACGTTGAGCGAGAAGCCGTCGGCCCCGGCGACCCCGGCCCGCCGGAGCGGATCCGCGATCTTCTCCGGGTCGTCGATCCAGGCCGGGTTGCCGGCGTCCAGGTAGACCTTGACGCCGGGCTGTTCCTTCAGCCGCTCGATGGCGCCGGAGATCAGCGTGGACCGCTCGCCGTGGTACTCGGCGGGGGTGCAGCCGTCCACCATGTGCGGCACCGCGTCCGGCTCCAGCACCACCACCGCCTTGCTCTCCCCGATCGCCGAGGCGAACGCGTCGATCCACTCCCCGTACGCCGCCCGGTCGGCGGCCCCGCCCGCCGAGTGCTGGCCGCAGTCGCGGTGCGGCACGTTGTAGGCGACCAGCACGGCGGTGGAGCCGGTGCGGGCCGCGCCGCCGGTGACCCGGCGCACCGCGGGCACCGGGTCGTCCCCGGCCGGCCAGACCGCGGCCGGCTGCTGGGCGATCCGCTCCAGCAGCGCCGCCTGCCCGGCCTTGCCCTCGACCCGCAGCCGGGCCGCCTCGACGGCGGCCGGCGACTCGGGGTCCACCCAGAACTCGGGAGCGGTGGCCGCGGCGGCCGACGGGCGGGCGGGCTCGGCCTCGCGCCCGTCGGGGGCGGAGTCGTCGGCGGTGCAGGCGGGGGTGGCGGCGAGCAGGGCGAGCAGGCCGAGGGGGAGGAGCGGGCGGACCAACCGGGCGGGGACACGCTGCAGCCGGGACATTCCCCAGCCTCCTTGGGGGGACGGACGGACGTGCGAAGGGGTGGAGTGCGACCGCCCCGAGCCTTGGCCGCATACCCCGCAGCGCCGGGGCGGCCCGGTGGGGGACGGGCACCTGCGCGATCTTCGCACCGGGATCGCCCAGGTCAGGGGCGTCGCGGCTCTCCCGCGCGGCAAGTTGCCCCGATCGGCCCCGCCGTTCCCCGCGGCCCGCCGTCCGGCGCCGCTCCCGGCGCGGGCCGACCGAAGGGCGAGACAGGGCTGACCGCGATATGACCGGCCGGTAGGGTCGTGCCCGTGCCGAAGCCGCTCAGCCTCCCCTTCGACCCCATCGCCCGCGCCGACGAGAGCTGGCGGGAACGGTGGGGCTCCGTGCCCTCGATGGCCGCGATCACCTCGATCATGCGCGCCCACCAGATCCTCCTCGCCGAGGTCGACGCCGTCGTCAAGCCGTACGGCCTCACCTTCGCGCGGTACGAGGCGCTGGTGCTGCTCACCTTCTCGCGCGCCGGTGAGCTGCCGATGTCGAAGATCGGCGAGCGGCTGATGGTCCACCCGACCTCGGTCACCAACACCGTCGACCGGCTGGTCCGCTCCGGCCTGGTCGCCAAGCGCCCCAACCCCCAGGACGGCCGCGGCACCCTCGCCTCCATCACCGGCCAGGGCCGCGAGGTGGTCGAGGCGGCCACCCGCGACCTGATGGGGATGGAGTTCGGCCTCGGCGCCTACGACGCCGAGGAGTGCGCCGAGATCTTCGCGATGCTGCGCCCCCTGCGGGTCGCCGCACACGATTTCGAGGACGCTCCGTAGGGCGGGCACCACGGGGTGAACAGGGGTTGGGGTGCCGCAAGATCGGCCCGGGGGTGCGGTTAGGCTCGGGGCCATGAAACGCAGCGTGCTGACCCGGTACCGGGTCATGGCCTATGTCACCGCAGTCATGTTGCTCGTGCTCTGCGTGAGCATGGTGTTCAAGTACGGCTTCGACATGGGGGCCGACGTCACCTTCGTGGTCTCCCAGGCTCACGGCCTGCTGTACATCATCTACCTGGTCTTCGCCTTCGACCTCGGCGCCAAGGCGAAGTGGCCGGTCGGCAAGTTGCTGTGGGTGCTGCTCTCGGGCACCATCCCCTTCGTCGCCTTCTTCGTGGAGCGCAAGGTCACCCGCGAGGTCGAGCCGCTGGTCCAGGACCGCGTCCCGGCCGAGGCGAAGGCCAGCGCCTGACGCCTGGCCCGCGCGCGCCACGCGAACCCCCGGAAGCCCGCCGCTTCCGGGGGTTCCGGCGTTCCGGGAGCCCGTCCTGTCACGGATGGCCGTACCCCATCGACATGTACTAGGACGTCCAAGTAGTTTTGGGGTATGGACGCTGACGCCATCGAGGAGGGCCGCCGCCGCTGGCAGGCCCGTTACGACCGGGCCCGCAAGCGGGACGCCGACTTCACCACGCTCTCCGGGGACCCGGTCGAGCCCGTCTACGGCCCGCGGCCCGGGGACACCTACGAGGGCTTCGAGCGCATCGGCTGGCCCGGGGAGTACCCGTACACCCGCGGCCTGCACCCCACCGGCTACCGGGGCCGTACCTGGACCATCCGCCAGTTCGCCGGCTTCGGCAACGCCGAGCAGACCAACGAGCGGTACAAGATGATCCTCGCCAACGGCGGCGGCGGACTCTCGGTCGCCTTCGACATGCCGACGCTGATGGGCCGCGACTCCGACGACCCGCGCTCGCTCGGCGAGGTCGGCCACTGCGGCGTCGCCATCGACTCCGCCGCCGACATGGAGATCCTCTTCCGGGACATCCCGCTCGGCGACGTCACCACCTCGATGACGATCTCCGGCCCGGCCGTCCCGGTCTTCTGCATGTACCTGGTCGCCGCCGAACGCCAGGGCGTCGACCCGGCGGTGCTCAACGGCACACTCCAGACCGACATCTTCAAGGAGTACATCGCCCAGAAGGAGTGGATCTTCCCGCCCGAGCCCCACCTGCGCCTCATCGGCGACCTGATGGAGCACTGCGCGCGGACCATCCCGGCCTACAAGCCGCTCTCCGTCTCCGGCTACCACATCCGCGAGGCCGGGGCGACGGCCGCGCAGGAGCTGGCGTACACCCTCGCCGACGGCTTCGGCTACGTCGAGCTGGGGCTCAGCCGCGGCCTGGACATAGACGCGTTCGCCTCCGGTCTCTCCTTCTTCTTCGACGCCCACCTCGACTTCTTCGAGGAGATCGCCAAGTTCCGCGCCGCCCGCCGCATCTGGGCCCGCTGGATGAAGGAGGTCTACGGCGCACGCACCGACAAGGCGCAGTGGCTGCGGTTCCACACCCAGACCGCCGGGGTCTCGCTCACCGCCCAGCAGCCGTACAACAACGTCGTCCGCACCGCCGTCGAGGCGCTCTCCGCCGTCCTCGGCGGCACCAACTCGCTGCACACCAACGCCCTGGACGAGACCCTCGCCCTCCCCAGCGAGCAGGCCGCCGAGATCGCCCTGCGCACCCAGCAGGTCCTGATGGAGGAGACCGGCGTCGCCAACGTCGCCGACCCGCTCGGCGGCTCCTGGTACGTCGAGCAGCTCACCGACCGCATCGAGGCGGACGCCGAGAAGATCTTCGACCGCATCCGCGACCGGGGCCACCTCGCCCACCCCGACGGGCAGCACCCCATCGGCCCGATGACCTCCGGCATCCTGCGGGGCATCGACGACGGCTGGTTCACCGGCGAGATCGCCGAGTCCGCCTTCCAGTACCAGCGGGCGCTGGAGAAGGGCGAGAAGCGCGTCGTCGGCGTCAACGCCCACACCGGCTCCGTCACCGGCGACCTGGAGATCCTGCGGGTCAGCCACGAGGTCGAGCGTGACCAGGTCCGCGAGCTGGGCGAGCGCCGGGCCCGCCGCGACGACGCCGCCGTCCGCGCCCGGCTCGCCGCCATGGTCGACGCCGCCCGCTCCGGCGCCAACATGATCGAGCCGATGCTGGAGGTCGTCCGCGCCGAGGGCACCCTCGGCGAGATCTGCGACGCCCTGCGCGACGAGTGGGGCGTCTACACGGAGCCGCCCGGCTTCTGATCCGGTCCCGCCCTCATGCCGTACCGAGGCCGCCGCCCCCCGCTGCCGGGGAGCGGCGGCCTCGCGCGTGCCGGGCGGCGCGCGCCGGGCTCACGCCTCGAAGTCCACCACCGTGACTTCGTCGGCCGCCTCGTAGGTGGCCAGGGCCAGTCCGAGTCCGAGGAAGGTCGGCGCCCACTCACCGACGAAGATTCCCCACCGGTCGGCCCGCTCCACCCCGCGTGACTCGGCCTTCAGCGAGCCGGCCCACGAGCAGAGGGACAGGCCGATCGAGACGAAGGCCGCGCAGTACGCGTGCTCGCTCTTCAACCCCTTGTCGTGCAGCTTCTTGACGATCATGGCGCTCCCTGGGAGTAGGAAGGGGGACCACTTCATCGTCGGCCCGGGCGGGGCGGTCCGCATCCGGGGCCGGGGGCGGACGGGGGCGCCGCGGTCAGCCCAGCGCCGCCGGCAGCCCCGCGATCAGCAGTCCGGCCAGCGCCTGGGCCCACGCCTCGTCCACCGGCTCGGCGCTGACCAAAGCGCGGTGCACCACGGCGCCGGCGATCACGTCGAAGATCAGGTCGGCGTGCTGCTCGGCGACGGCGGGTTCGGTCTCGTAGGGGAGTTCGCCGCGGCGCTGGGCGCGGGCGCGGCCCTGGAGGACGAGGCGTTTCTGGCGGTCCACGATGGTGGTGCGGATGCGCAGCCTGAGCGCCGGGTCGGTGGTGGACTCGGCGACGACCGCCATCAGCGCCGTCCTGGTCTCCGGCCGCTGGAGCAGCTCGCCGAACTGGAGGACCACGCCGACCACGTCCGCGGTGAGGCTGTCGCCCTCGGGCAGCACCAGCTCGTCGAAGAGCTCCGCGACCGCGTCCACGACCAGCTCGTTCTTGCCCGCCCACCGCCGGTACAGCGTGGTCTTGGCGACCCCGGCCCGCTGGGCGACGTCCCCCAGCGACATCCGGGACCAGCCGAGTTCGACCAGGGCGTCCCGGGTCGCCGCCAGGATGGCGGCGTCCGCCGCCGCGCTGCGCGGGCGGCCGGTGCGGGCGGGAGGGGTGCGGCTCTGCATGCCAGCGACTGTATCGAGGGCTACCGAACGGTCAGTATGCGGCGGCGCCGTGACCCGGATCACCCGGCGCCCCCTGACACGGAGTGCCTCGGGCAGTTACGCTACGACTCGTAGCGAAAGCTCGTGCGCACCCACGGGCGACAACCACAGGCGCGGGTGGGGACCCGGCGCCGGACCGGCTCCGGCCGGAGCAGTACGACAACACGTCACGGAAGAGCAGGGGACCGCCGGCCTGCCGGCGGAAGGGAAACGCCGTCGTCCGCCGTTCGACGGGTTTCCCACCACGCGCGCGGAGGGGGGAGGATGTACGCATGCAGCCACGGAACATGTCCATGAGCGGAGTCGTCGACCTCGCCGCGGTGAAGCAGGCCCAGGAAGCCAAGGTCAAGGCCGAGCAGGCCCGCGCCGAAGCCGCCCGACAGGGCGGTACCGGTGCGGTACCCGCGTCGAGCCTGGTCATCGACGTCACCGAGGCCGGCTTCGAACGCGATGTCCTCCAGCGCTCCACCGAGGTCCCGGTCGTCATCGACTTCTGGGCCGAGTGGTGCGAGCCGTGCAAGCAGCTCGGCCCTCTGCTGGAGCGGCTGGCGCACGAGTACAACGGCCGATTCCTGCTGGCCAAGGTCGACGTCGACGCCAACCAGATGCTGATGCAGCAGTTCGGCATCCAGGGCATCCCGGCCGTCTTCGCCGTCGTCGCGGGCCAGGCCCTGCCCCTCTTCCAGGGAGCCGCCCCCGAGGCCCAGATCCGGGAGACCCTCGACCAGCTCATCCAGGTCGGCGAGGAGCGGTTCGGCCTCACCGGCCTCGCCGTCGACCCCGGCTCCGACGCGGGCGACCCCGCCGCCGTCCCCGAGGAGCCCGCCGGGCCGTACGACGCCCTGCTGGAGGCCGCCGTCCAGGCGCTCGACGCCGGTGACCTCGACGGCGCGGTCCGCGCCTACCAGAACGTCCTCTCCGACGACCCGGCCAACACCGAGGCCAAGCTCGGCCTCGGCCAGGCCGAACTCCTGCGCCGCGTCAGCGGTCTCGACCCGCAGCAGGTCCGCCAGGACGCCGCCGAGCGCCCGGCCGACGTCGCGGCGCAGGCCGCCGCCGCCGACCTGGACCTGGTGGGCGGCCACGTCGAGGACGCCTTCGGCCGGCTGGTCGACACCGTGCGGGTCACCGCGGGGGACGACCGGAACAAGGCCCGGCTCCACCTGCTCGACCTCTTCGAGGTGGTCGGCGCCGAGGATCCGCGGGTGACCGCGGCCCGTACGGCTCTGGCCCGGGTGCTGTTCTGAGCACCTGACGCGCGCCCCTGTGGTGTGCGGAGCGATTTGACGACAGAGAGACTCAAGCGGCCGCGCTTTACCAAAACTTGGTAATCGCGGCCGCTGTTACTCGGAGTAAGTCCGACCTCGTCGTCGATGCGCATCTGTCATCCCGAGTGATGATTTGTCACCCCTCCTCGCGGCACCGTCCGTACCCGCCTCGCACCGCTGTGCACCGCTTCGGTCATCCAGCCGTTACTAGCCGGTAATGAACCCCTTGTGTCCGGGCCCCGAATGCACCACGATCGGCGACGCTCGGTCCATTTCCCGCACCCCGGCAGCCATCCGGGTCCATGGGTTCTCTGGGTCCCCACCGAGCAGGTCGAAACCGCGGGTTTCGGCCTGGACAGGGGGGTCTCTGCCATCGGCAGGGCCTGTCCGAACCGGCTGCGCATCCCCGTGCGAGGCGTGGCCAGTGGTTGTCGCTCGGGGGTGATCGCCGCCGAACCGGACACTCCGCGCCCACGAGGCGCGGCGTGCGCGGTCGTAGGCGCTCTCCTTGCCGAGGACGTAGCACTTCTCCCATCCCTGCCCGGCTGAGCCGCCCATTCGGGACCAGTCAGAGGCCGGAGATGTACGTCCGAGAAGGAGGAATGTCATGGAGTCCGTGGCTCGTGGCGGGACCAGATGGAAGCGGTTCGCCGTCGTCATGGTGCCCACCGTCGCCGCTACCGCGGCGATCGGCGTGGCCCTGTCGCAGGGTGCGCTCGCGGCGTCGTTCGCCGTGTCCGGCCAGTCGTTCAAGGTGTCGGCGGACAAGCTCGTCGGCAACGGGTTCGTCCAGTACGGCGGTGTCGACACCGGTTACGACCTGAAGGGCGAGAAGGCCGCCCATCCGGTCGCGATCTCCGCGTTCAAGAGCGCGCAGATCAGCAACATGTGCCAGTCCGTCGTCACGCCGGACGTCCCGCTCATCGGCACCATCAGCCTGCAGCTGAAGGCCGGTACGGGTAAGGCGCCGGTCGAGGCCGAGAACCTGTACATCGACGTCGCCCAGCTCGACGCCGACGCCGAGTTCAAGAACATCAACATCGGTGTGGCCGCCGGCGAGAGCACCAAGGGCCCTGGCATCAAGAAGGGTGACCAGGCCAACCCTTACGGCTTCTCGCAGGAGGCCGACGCGGCCACCCTGAAGAACGTCAAGCAGACGGCGTGGGCCACCACCGCCGGAACCTTCAAGCTGAGCGGTCTCAGCATGAAGCTGCACAAGGGCGTCAAGGAGTGCTACTAAGCACTCCCTGGGCGGGCGCGGAGCGGGCCGCGGTGTGCTCGGGGTGTGAGCCCCGGAGCGCCGCGGCGGGTTCCCCGCCCGCCACTCCATCTTCTCTCCACGCATTGCCGGTTCCAGGGAGCTGTTTTCCATGAGCGCCGAGTCCCCAGGGCTGAGCGACCGATTTCACTACTGGCGGCGTCGCTTCCGGGTGTGGCGCGGCAGCCGCCCGTTCTGGGCGGGGCTGCTGACGATGCTGGGCGGCATCCCCATCGCCTACCTGCCGTACGCACAGCTCACGCTGGGGCAGTTGAGCCTGCGGATGGCCACCACGGCGGGCGCGGGATCGCTGATCATCGGCGTCCTGCTGGTCACGCTTGGACTGACGATGTGGTTCCAGTCCATCGTCCGGGTGTTCGCGGGCGTCGCGGCGATCCTTCTCGCGCTGGTCTCCATACCGGTGTCCAACCTCGGCGGGCTGCTGATCGGCTTCCTGCTGGCCATGTTCGGCGGGGCCCTCTCGATCTCCTGGGCCCCGGGCAAGACCGCTCCCGAAGGGGGCGGGCAGAGCGCGCAGCCGGTCGCGGCCGGGCCGGAAAAGGACGTACCGGTCGCCGGGTCGGCAGCGCCCCAGCCCGAGCCGGTCGCCGGGGGCGGGAGTGCCCAGGCGGACGGCACGACACTTGAGACCAACGGCGGGAGGCACCGTGCGGGGTGACGAGGCGCAACTGGCTGCCGATGAGGGCGGTAAAGCCCCCGGCAGAACCGGGCCGCGTCACGCGGCCCCCCGGAAGTCGCTGCTGACGAAGCTCCAGATACCCGCGGGCAAGGCGTTCGCCCTGGCCGCGATGCCCACGGCGGTCTTCGTGGGAATGGGCCTGACACCCAAGCTGGCCCTGGCCGACGACAAGGCGGACATCCCGCGCGGCGGCCCTTGTGTGACCCGCTCCGACGAGCCGTCCGAGTCGGCCGGACCGGACGCGACGCCCACCCCCGAGCCCGGCGCCTCGAAGCCGGCCTCACCGGGCGCCACGCCCGCCCCGTCCGCCTCCCCGTCGGCCCCGGCCGAGGGCGTGGCCACGCCGGACGAGCCGGCGCCCGCCCCGGCCGACGAGCAGCCCACCGCCGAGCCGGAGCCTGAGAAGACCCGGAACCCGCTCGACCCGCTGGGCGTCGGCGACGCGCTCAAGGACCTCTTCACCCCCGGGGACAAGAAGTCCGAGGAGCCCGAGCCGGAGCCCTCCGCCTCCGAGAAGGCGGACGAGAAGGGCGACGCGAAGGCGGACGGGAAGTCCGGCGGCACCGCGGAGAAGGACGACGCGGAGACGGCGGACAAGAAGGCCGAGGACAAGAAGGCCGCCGACAAGGCCGAGGCCGCCGAGAAGGAGGCCGCCGACAAGGCCGAGGCCGCCGAGAAGGAGGCCGCCGACAAGAAGGCCGCCGAGGAGGCCGAGCTCAGCCCGGCCGAACAACTGAAGAAGGAGATCGAGGACGCGGCCCGGAAGAACGGCGTCTCGGTCAGCGAGCTGGCCGCCGGGGCACAGGGTGCCGTCGGCGCGGCGGACGACGACCCGTGCGCGCCGGACCCGAAGGCGCTGGCCGACCTCGACCTGGAGCCGGGGATCCCGCTCCTTCCCGACGACCCGTGGCGGCTGGAGAGCAGCCGGCTGACGCTGGGCGGCCTCGACTACCACGGCGTGGTCAAGGTGAAGACGTACAGCGGCAAGGTGAAGCCGGTCCTGAAGTTCACGGCGAAGACCACGGACATCAAGGACCTGCACCAGCTCACCGTCGGCCCGAAGGGGCAGACCGGCCACGTGAAGGGCGCGGCGGGATCGACCTCGACCATCAGGGACGGCGAGGTCACCATGTACACCGAGGAGCTGAAGGGGAACCTCTTCGGGCTGATCCCGATCACCTTCAGTCCCGAGAGCCCGCCCCCGCTGAATGTGCCCTTCGCCTTCTTCACCAAGGTCAAGGTCGTCCAGGCGGGCCAGTTCGGCGGCACGCTCACCGTGCCGGGCCTGCAGAACTACTTCACCGACGGCGGCTGATCCCGCCTCCGTCCCCCAGACCCGTCCGGGAGCCGCAAGAAGACCGTGCCCCGCGTCCTTGGCCAAGGACGCGGGCCACGGTCGTGACCGCCGGACCCAGCGGGGCAGGTGCTCGTCCGGCGGAGTCAGAGGGTCAGCTCCGGGCGCCCCCGAGGTGGTGGACCCGGACCATGTTGGTGGTGCCGGGGACGCCGGGGGGCGAACCGGCGGTCATGACGACGGTGTCGCCGTCGTTGAAGCGGTTGAGCCCGACCAGCTCCTCGTCGACCTGCTCCACCATGGCGTCGGTGTTGTCGACGTAGTCCACCACGTGGCTCTCCACGCCCCAGCTCAGCGTCAGCTGGTTGCGGGTGGCCTCGTCGGTGGTGAAGGCGAGGATCGGCTGGGCCGCGCGGTAGCGGGAGAGCCGCCGGGCGGTGTCCCCGGACTTGGTGTACGCCACCAGGGCACGGGCGCCGAGGAAGTCGGCGATCTCGGCGGCGGCGCGGGCCACCGCACCGCCCTGGGTGCGCGGCTTCTTGCCCGGGACCAGCGGCTGGAGGCCGCGCGAGAGCAGCTCCTGCTCGGCGGCGACGACGATCTTCGACATCGTCTTGACCGTCTCGATCGGGTACGCGCCGACGCTGGACTCGGCCGAGAGCATCACCGCGTCGGCGCCGTCCAGGATGGCGTTGGCGACGTCGGAGGCCTCGGCGCGGGTCGGCCGGGAGTTGGTGATCATCGACTCCATCATCTGGGTCGCCACGATCACCGGCTTGGCGTTCCGGCGGCAGAGGCTCACCAGGCGCTTCTGCACCATCGGGACCTTCTCCAGCGGATACTCCACCGCGAGGTCGCCGCGGGCCACCATGACGCCGTCGAAGGCGAGCACGACGGCCTCCATGTTGGCGACCGCCTGCGGCTTCTCGACCTTGGCGATGACCGGGACCCGGCGGCCCTCCTCGTCCATCACCTTGTGGACGTCCTTGACGTCCTCGGCGTCCCGGACGAAGGAGAGCGCGACCAGGTCGCACCCCATCCGCAGGGCGAACCGCAGGTCGTCGATGTCCTTCTCGGAGAGGGCGGGGACGTTGACGGCGGCGCCGGGCAGGTTGATGCCCTTGTGGTCGGAGATGACCCCGCCCTCGATGACGATGGTCTCGACGCGGGAGCCGTCGACGCCGGTGACCTTCAGCTCGACGTTGCCGTCGTTGATGAGGATCGGGTCGCCCTTGGCGACGTCGCCGGGCAGCCCCTTGTAGGTGGTGCCGCAGATCGACTTGTCTCCGGCCACGTCCTCGGTGGTGATGGTGAACTCGTCACCGCGCACCAGCTCGACCGGGCCCTCGGCGAAGGTCTCCAGCCGGATCTTGGGGCCCTGGAGGTCGGCGAGGACGCCCACCGCCCGGCCGGTGTCCGCGGACGCCTGGCGGACACGGCGGTACCGGTCCTCGTGCTCGGCGTGAGATCCGTGGCTCATGTTGAAACGGGCCACGTTCATGCCGGCCTCGATGAGCGCTTTCAGCTGCTCGTACGAGTCGACGGCGGGGCCCAGCGTGCAGACGATTTTGGAACGGCGCATGGGGCGGATCCTATCGGTTTGTTTCCTTGCGGAATATTCCATCTGGCGGAAGGTACATATGGGCGGGCGGGCGCTCAGCCGGGCGGCGCGCCGGGGGAGCCGGCGCCGTCCGGGGCGGGCCGGGTGTCCGGCCCCACCAGTGCGTAGGTCTGCTCGGCGATCTCCAGTTCCTCGTCGGTCGGCACCACCGCGACGGCCACCGGCGAGAAGCCCGGGGAGATCAGCCGGGGCTCGCCGGAGCGGGCCGCGTTCCGTTCCCGGTCCACCGCCATGCCGAACCCTTCGAGCCCGTCCACCGCGGCCTGGCGGACCGCGGCGGCGTTCTCCCCGACGCCCGCGGTGAAGACCACCGCGTCGACCCGGCCGAGGACGGCCGCGTAGGCGCCGATGTACTTCTTCAGCCGGTGGATGTACATGTCGAAGGCGAGCCGGGCGTCCTGGTCCCCCTCGCCCATGCGCCGGGTGATCTCGCGCATGTCGTTGTCCCCGCATATGCCGAGCAGGCCGCTGCGCTGGTTGAGCAGGGCGTCGGTCTCGTCGGTCTCCATCCCCGCGACCCGCTTCAGGTGGAAGACGACGGCCGGGTCGATGTCGCCCGACCGGGTCCCCATCATCAGCCCCTCCAGCGGGGTCAGCCCCATCGAGGTGTCGACGCAGGCCCCGCCGCGGATCGCCGCCGCCGAGGCGCCGTTGCCCAGGTGGAGGGTGATGAGGTTCAGCTCCGGCAGCGGCCGGTCCAGGAGCTCCGCGGTCTTCCGGGCGACGTACCCGTGCGAGGTGCCGTGAAAGCCGTAGCGGCGCACCCGGTGCGCGTCGGCGGTCTCGCGCTCCATCGCGTAGCGGGAGGCGTACTCCGGCATCGTGGTGTGGAAGGTGGTGTCGAAGACCGCCACCTGCGGCAGGTCGGGGCGCAGCTCCTGGGCGGTACGGATGCCCATCAGGTTGGCCGGGTTGTGCAGCGGCGCCACCGGCACCAGCCGCTCGATCTCGGCCAGCACCGCGTCGTCCACGACGGTCGGCCGGGTGAAGAGCCGGCCGCCGTGCACCACCCGGTGCCCGATCGCCGCCAGTTCGGGCGAGTCGAGGCCGAGGCCGTCCTCGGCCAGCTCGGCCGCGACCGCCTCCAGCGCCTCCCGGTGGTCGCGGACCGGCCCGGTCCGCTCCCGCTGCTCCCCGGACCCGTCGGTCAGCGGGGTGTGCGTCAGCCGCGAGGTCGCCTCGCCGATCCGCTCCACCAGGCCCACGGCGAGCCTGCTGCCGTCGGCCATGTCCAGCAACTGGTACTTGACCGACGAGGAGCCGGAGTTGAGGACGAGGACGCGGTGCGGCCGCGGGCCCTGCTCGGTACTCACGTGCTGCCTTCCTCCGTACGGGTCGGGGTCGGGGCCGGGGGCCGCGACGCGCTCACGCGCCGCTCTCCTGGGCCTGGACGGCGGTGATCGCGACGGTGGTCACGATGTCCTGGACGAGGGCGCCCCGGGAGAGGTCGTTGACCGGCTTGCGCAGGCCTTGGAGGACCGGGCCGACGGCGACCGCCCCGGCCGACCGCTGCACCGCCTTGTACGTGTTGTTGCCGGTGTTGAGGTCCGGGAAGATCAGCACCGTCGCCTGCCCGGCCACCTCGGAGCCGGGCAGCTTGGCCGCCGCCACCGTCGGCTCCACCGCCGCGTCGTACTGGATCGGCCCCTCGATCAGCAGGTCCGGGCGCCGCTCGCGGGCCAGCCCGGTCGCCTCCCGCACCTTCTCCACGTCGGCGCCCGAACCGGAGCTGCCGGTCGAGTACGACAGCATGGCGATCTTCGGGTCGACCCCGAAGCGGGCGCCGGTCAGTGCCGACTGCACGGCGATGTCGGCCAGCTCCACGGCGTTCGGGTCCGGGTTGACCGCGCAGTCGCCGTAGACCAGCACCCGGTCGGCGAGGCACATGAAGAAGACGGAGGACACCAGGGTGGCGTCCTGGCGGGTCTTGATGATCTCGAAGGCGGGCCGGATGGTCGCCGCCGTGGAGTGCGCCGAGCCGGAGACCATGCCGTCGGCCAGCCCCTCCTCGACCATCAGCGTGCCGAAGTAGTTGACGTCGGCCACCACGTCGTACGCCAGCTCCACCGAGACGCCCTTGTGGGCGCGGAGCTCCGCGTACCGCTCGGCGAAGCGCTGCCGCAGCTCCGGCTCCTGGGGGTCGATCAGCTCCGCCCCGCCGAGGTCCACGCCCAGGTCGGCGGCCTTCTTGCGGATCGTCTCGACGGGGCCGAGCAGGGTGAGGTCGCAGACCGAGCGGCGCAGCAGCACGTCGGCGGCGCGCAGCACCCGCTCCTCGGTGCCCTCCGGCAGCACCACCCGGCGGCGGTCGGCGCGGGCCCGCTCCAGCAGCTTGTGCTCGAACATCATCGGCGTGACCCGACCGGTGGCGCCGACCGAGATCCGGTCCAGCAGCTCCCCGGTGTCCACCCAGTCCTCGAAGAGGCCGAGCGCCGTCTCCGCCTTGCGCGGCGTCGCCGCGTCCAGCCGCCCCTCCAGGGTGAAGAGCCGGGTGGCGGTCGGGAAGCTGTTGCCCGGTACGGAGACCACCGGCGTGCCCGGCGCCACCCGCGAGGCCAGCGTCAGCACCTCGGGCCCCGGCCGCTCGCCGAGGGTCAGCAGCACCCCGGCGATCGGCGGGGTCCCCGAGCTGTGCGCGGCCAGCGCCCCCACCACCAGGTCGGCCCGGTCGCCGGGGGCCACCACCAGACAGCCCGGGGTGAGGGCGTGCAGGAAGGTCGGCAGGGTGGCGCCGCCGAAGACGAAGTCCAGGACGTCCCGGGCGAGCCCGGCGTCGTCGCCCAGCAGGACCGTGCCGTCCAGCGCCCGGGAGATCTGCCGGACGGTGGGCGCGGAGAGCGCCGGGTCGTCGGGGAGCACGTAGCAGGGGACGGGCAGGTGGGCCCGCAGTCGCTCCGCGACCACCTCGCGGTCCTCGGCGGCGACCCGGTTGACGCCCAGGGCGAGCACGTCGCAGCCGAGCGCCTCGTAGGCGCGGTAGGCGTTGCGGGCCTCGGCGCGGACCGACTCGGCGCTCTGCGCGCGGCCGCCGACGACGGGCAGCACGGAGGCGCCGAACTCGTTGGCGAGACGGGCGTTGAGCGCCAGTTCGTCGGGGAGCTGGGTGTCGGCGTAGTCGGTGCCGAGTACGAGGACCACCTCGTACGCGCGGGCGACGGCCAGATAGCGGTCGACGAGCTGCGAGACCAGGGCGTCGGTGCCCTGCTCGGCCTGGATCCCCGCGGCCTCGCGGTAGTCGATGCCGTGCGCGGTGACCGGGTCCTGGCTGAGCCGGTAGCGGCCGCGCAGCACCTCGAAGAGGCGGTCCGGACCGTCGTGCACCAGTGGCCGGAACACCCCCACCCGGTCGACCCGGCGGGTCAGCAGCTCCATCAGACCCAGCTCGAAGACCTGCCGGCCGTCGCCCCGGTCGGTTCCGGTGACGTAGACGCTGCGTGCCACGCGTCCGCTCCTTCCGCTGGTCCCGTGCCGCCGCCGGGCGGCAGCCCGATGCGCACGTCTGTGCCCCTCGCCCGGTCGCCTGCCCATCCTGGCCGGGAGCGACCCCTGCCGCCGCCAGATCCTTGCGAGGACGGCCCTCGGCTCCCGGAGTGGAGCGGTGTCGCTTTTGCTACGGTATGCACACCGACGATACCGGTGTGCGGGCGGCGGCTCTTGTTCGGCGGCACCCGCGTTCCGCCGGTCAGGGGTGGGGGTTCGCCGCCGGGGCAGGCGGCCTGTGGAGCGCGGCGGAATCCGGAGCCCGCGCACCCGGCCGTGGAGGGCGCCGCGAGCGCTCGAGGTGACCTAAGACACGGACGGGACGGCCGCCGTGTCAGAATTCGGACCGGTCCGTCTTCCCCGCGGTCGCCTCCGGAGCCACGCCGGACGGTCCGGGTCCGCCGGACCGCGACACGGACGAACGGCCAGTATCGAGCAGGAGAGACAGCACGATGCGTATCGGAATCCTCACCGCAGGCGGCGACTGTCCCGGCCTGAACGCCGTGATCCGCTCGGTCGTGCACCGCGCCGTCACGCACCACGGCGACGAGGTCATCGGCTTCGAGGACGGGTACAAGGGCCTTCTCGACCGCCGCCACCGCCCCCTCGACCTCGACGCCGTCAGCGGCATCCTCGCCCGCGGCGGCACCATCCTCGGCTCGGCCCGCCTGGAGCGCGGCCGCCTCGCCGAGGCCTGCGAGAACGCCCCAGAGCTCGCCCGCGAACTCGGCATCGACGTGCTCATCCCGATCGGCGGCGAGGGCACGCTCACCGCGGCCCGGCTCCTCTCGGACTCCGGGATGCCCGTCGTCGGCGTACCGAAGACCATCGACAACGACATCTCCGCCACCGACCGCACCTTCGGCTTCGACACCGCCGTCGGCGTCGCCACCGAGGCCATCGACCGGCTGAAGACCACCGCCGAGTCGCACCAGCGCGTCATGGTCGTCGAGGTGATGGGCCGGCACGCCGGCTGGATCGCGCTGGAGTCCGGCATGGCCGGCGGCGCCCACGGCATCTGCCTGCCCGAGCGGCCCTTCGACCCGGCCGACCTGGTCAAGATGGTCGAGGAGCGGTTCGCGCGCGGGAAGAAGTTCGCCGTCATCTGCGTCGCCGAGGGCGCCCACCCCGCCGAGGGCACCATGGCCTACGGCAAGGGCGCCATCGACCAGTACGGCCACGAGCGGTTCCACGGCATCGGCACCGCCCTCGCGGGCGAGCTGGAGCACCGCCTCGGCAAGGAGGCCCGCCCGGTCATCCTCGGCCACGTCCAGCGAGGCGGGAGCCCCACCGCCTACGACCGCGTCCTCGCCACCCGCTTCGGCTGGCACGCCGTCGAGGCCGCGCACAACGGCGATTTCGGCCGGATGACCTCCCTGCGCGGCACCCGCGTGGTCATGGTGCCGCTCGCCGAGGCGGTCACCGAACTCAAGACGGTCCCGCAGGACCGGATGGACGAGGCCGAGTCGGTCTTCTGAGCCGGGACAGGGCGTCACGGCTGAGGTGACGGCGCGTCAGCAGCGGCTGCCGCGCCGTCACCTTTACGTGTGCGACCGCCTGCCCGGGCCCGCCGGCGGTCTTCGGCGGCCCCGCTGCCAAAGCGCCCGCCGCCCCCTCACACCCACCGGTACCGCAGCTCCGGCCGCCCCACCGTGCCGTACTGCGGGGCGCGCACCGCCCGCCCCGAGGTGACCAGGTGCTCCAGGTACCGGCGGGCGGTGATCCGGGAGATCCCGACCAGCTCCCCGGCGGCCGCCGCCGTCACCCCTTCGGGAGCGTCCCGCAGCGCCTGCGTCACCCGCTCCAGGGTCGGCGCGCTCAGCCCCTTCGGCAGGACGGCCGGCTGCGGCGACCGCAGCGCGCTCAGCGCCCGGTCCACCTCGGCCTGGCCGCTCGCCTCCCCGGCGGTGCTGCGGAACTGCGCGTACCGCACCAGCCGGTCCCGCAGCGTCGCGAAGGTGAACGGTTTGAGGACGTACTGCACCACCCCCAGCGACACCCCCTCCCGGACCACCGCCAGATCGCGCGCCGAGGTCACCGCGATCACGTCGGCCCGGTGCCCGGCCGCCCGCAGCGAGCGGGCCAGCTGGAGTCCGTGCCCGTCCGGCAGGTAGAGGTCGAGCAGGAGCAGGTCCACCGGGAACCGCTCCAGCGCACGCTGCGCCCCGGCCCCCGAGTGCGCCACCCCCACCACGGTGAACCCCGGCACCCGCTCGACGTACGTCCGGTGCGCGTCCGCCGCCACCGGGTCGTCCTCCACCACCAGCACCCGCACCGGACCCGGGCCGTCCTGTCCGGACTGCCCGCCGCCGGGCGCCCCCGCGCCGACGGGACCGGCGGGCTGGTCGTGGTGCGGGGTCATCTGAGGCCTTCCGGGGTGGCGTCGTCGGTCGGTGCGGGCGTCGGCAGCGGGTCCGTGCCGGGCGGGCCCGCCCCGGCGTGCGGGTGGGCGCGGGGAGCGGGGAGGGCGGCGGACCCGGCCGGGGTGGACCGGGTGGAGGAGCTGATGGGGATGCGGACCTGGAAGGCGGCGCCGCCGCCGGGCGCCTCGCCCACGGTGACCGTACCGCCGTGCCGCTCGGCCGTCTGCCGGACCAGCGCCAGTCCCAGGCCCCGGCCGCCGCCGTCCTTGGTCGACCAGCCACGGCGGAAGACCTCCTCGCCGTCGCTGACGCCCGGGCCGTTGTCGGTGACCCGCAGCAGCAGCCCGTCGGCCTCGGCGCGGGCGGTCACCGCGACGCGGGCGCCCGGGGTGCCGGAGACGGCCTCCATGGCGTTGTCGACCAGGTTGCCCAGCACCGTCACCAGGTCGCGGGCGGGCAGCTCCGCCGGCAGCACCCCGTCGTCCAGGCGGCTGTCCTCGTGCACGGTCAGCTCGATGCCGCGCTCGTTGGCCTGCGCGGTCTTGCCGAGCAGCAGCGCCGCCAGCACCGGCTCGCCGACCGCCTGCACCACCTGGTCGGTGAGGGTCTGGGCCAGCTCCAGCTCGGCGGTGGCGAACTCCACGGCCTCCTCCGCGCGGCCCAGCTCGATCAGCGAGACCACGGTGTGCAGACGGTTGGCCGCCTCGTGCGCCTGCGAGCGCAGCGCCTGGGAGAAGCCGCGCTCGGAGTCCAGCTCGCCGGTGAGCGCCTGGAGTTCGGTGTGGTCGCGCAGGGTGACCACGGTGCCGCGCTGCTCACCCGAGGCGACCGGCGAGGTGTTGACCACCAGTACCCGGTCGGCGCTCAGATGGACCTCGTCGACCCGCGGCTCGGCCGCCAGCAGCGCCCCTGTCAACGGGGCCGGCAGCCCCAGCGCGTCGGCCCGGTCGCCGACCCCGCGCTCCGGGGCGAGGCCGAGCAGCTCCCGGGCCCCGTCGTTGATCAGTGCGATCCTGCGCTGCCCGTCCAGCATCACCAGGCCCTCGCGGACCGCGTGCAGGGCCGCCTGGTGGTAGGCGTACATGTGGCTGAGCTGGGCGGCGTCCATGTCGTGGGTGTGGCGGCGCAGCCGCGCGTTGATGACGTACGTGCCGACCCCGCCGACCACCAGCGTCAGCCCGCCGACCGCGAGCAGCGTCAGCACCTGGTCGCGCAGCCGGGCCGCGATCTGGTCGACCGTGATCCCCGCGCTGACCAGCCCGATCACCTCACCGTCGTCCCGGATCGGGGTGACCACCCGCACCGAGGGCCCGAGCGTGCCGGTGTACGTCTCCAGCAGCGTCCGGCCGCTCAGCGCCTCCTCGGTGTGGCCGAGGAAGCGCGCGCCTATCTGCCCGGTGTCCGGGTGGGTCCAGCGGATACCGCGGGTGTCCATGATGGTCACGAAGTCGACGTCGGCGTCCCGGCGGACCTCCTCGGCGTACGGCTGGAGGACGCGCGAGGGGTCCCCGCCCGCCCGGATCGCCTCGCGCACCGACGGCGAGTCGGCGACCGCGCGGGCGGTGGCGCCGGCCTGGCGGCCCGCCGCCTCCTCGGCCTGACGGCGGTCGGAGAGGAACGCGAACAGGACACAGCCCAGGATCAGCAGGACCACCAGGAACACCTGCATCGCGAAGAGCTGACCAGCGAGGCTGCGGGGACGGGACAGGGGCATGTCGGACAGTCTGCCTGGCCGGATGTGTGCGAACTAAATGAACGCAAGGGTGACCGCCCTCACAGCCTGCGAAAGAGTCGCCGCACCGCCAGCACGTGAGCCGCACGCACTGAGCGTTGTGCAGGCATGTCCCGCTCCCTCCTCCACAGGTCGCGAGCGTCGCTTGCACGTCCGGCGCCGGGCAGCCGCCCGTACCGGTCCGCATCCCCGACGACGACGTCCAAGGAGGCCCCCGTGGCAGCAGCCGCCAAGCGGGACAGAACGCATTATCTGTACATCGCCGTGATCGCCGCGGTCGTGCTCGGCATCCTGGTCGGCTTCGTCGCCCCGTCACTGGCGGTGGAGCTGAAGCCGCTCGGCACCGGCTTCGTCAACCTCATCAAGATGATGATCTCGCCGATCATCTTCTGCACGATCGTGCTGGGCGTCGGCTCGGTCCGCAAGGCCGCCAAGGTCGGCGCGGTCGGCGGCCTCGCCCTCGGCTACTTCATCGTGATGTCGACCGTCGCCCTCGCCATCGGCCTGGTCGTCGGCAACTTCCTGGAGCCGGGCCACGGCATGCAGCTCACCGACGAGCTGCGCGGCGCCGGTGAGGCCCAGGCGAGCGACGCCAGCGAGTCCACCGTCGACTTCCTGATCGGCATCATCCCGACCACCATGGTCTCCGCCTTCACCGGCGGCGAGGTCCTCCAGACCCTGCTGATCGCCCTCCTCGTCGGCTTCGCCGTGCAGGCCCTCGGCAAGTCCGGCGAGCCCATCCTCACCGGCATCGGCCACATCCAGCGCCTGGTCTTCCGCGTCCTCGCCATGATCATGTGGGCGGCCCCCGTCGGCGCCTTCGGCGCCATCGCGGCGGTGGTCGGCGAAACCGGCGTCGACGCGCTGAAATCGCTCGCCGTCATCATGATCGGCTTCTACGTCACCTGCCTGCTCTTCGTGGTCGTCGTCCTCGGCGCGCTCCTGCGGATCTGCACCGGGGTCAACATCCTCAAGCTGCTCAAGTACCTGGGCCGCGAGTTCCTGCTGATCCTCTCCACCTCCTCCTCGGAGTCGGCGCTGCCCCGCCTGATCGCCAAGATGGAGCACCTGGGCATCTCCAAGCCGGTCGTCGGCATCACCGTCCCCACCGGCTACTCCTTCAACCTCGACGGCACCGCCATCTACCTGACGATGGCCTCCCTCTTCGTCGCCGAGGCGATGGGCAACCCGCTCTCCCTGGGCGAGCAGGTCTCCCTGCTCCTCTTCATGATCATCGCCTCGAAGGGCGCGGCGGGCGTCACCGGCGCCGGGCTCGCCACCCTCGCCGGCGGCCTCCAGTCGCACCGGCCCGAGCTGGTCGACGGCGTCGGCCTGATCGTCGGCATCGACCGCTTCATGTCCGAGGCCCGCGCCATGACCAACTTCGCCGGCAACGCCGTGGCCACCCTGCTCATCGGCACCTGGACCAAGGAGGTCGACCGGGACCGCGTCACCAAGGTCCTCGCCGGCGAGCTGCCCTTCGACGAGAAGAGCCTGGTCGACGACGGACACGGCGGCCCCGCCCCCGAGGAGGTCGAGCTCGACCCGGAGGCGGACGCCAAGGCCGCCCTGACCAAGGACACCACCCCGGAGCCGGGCGCCGCGCAGACCGACGGCGACGTCCCCCTCCAGAAGTCGGCCCCCTGACCCGAGCCCCCGCGCCGCGCCTCGTTCCCCCGGGGCGCGGCGCCGCCCCGGACCGGGCGACCCCCCACCGCCCGGCCCCCGCGAACGCCCCCGGACCCCCCGCCGGGGGCGTTCGTGCGTACGGGGCCGGCCGCCTCGGGTCAGCGGCCGACGCCCCCTGTACCCATCGGGAGTCCGCGCAAAGAACAAGAAGAAAGCCCCCAGACGGTTTGACGCCTGGGGGCTTTCTCTGCGTATATTCGGTGTTTCTGCTTTCCTCCAAATGGGCGCAGAAAAACACCTGATGTAGCCATCCTAACCGGCGAGGAGTCGCATTGTCAACCGAGTGGCAGGGGAATCGCGAAGAGCGCGGGGACGGCGCGGAATTGCGGGCCGAACAGTCCTTCGTCACCCACCTGTACACCCTCCTCGACGCCCGCCGCGCCGCCGAGGAGAACGCCGTCAGAGCATCGTTGTCGCAGGTCACCACGGGACAGCAGGCCCGGCTGGAGCGGGATGTGGCGGTCACCGAGCACGGCATGACCGCCGCCGCGCTGGACGCCGTGGATTCCGGGCTCTGTTTCGGGCGGCTCGATTTCCGGGACGGCGCGAGCAGGCACATCGGCCGTATCGGAATCCGTGAGGAGAACACCGAGCGCACCCCCGTCCTCATCGACTGGCGGGCCCCGGTCGCCCGGCCCTTCTACCTCGCCACCGGCCACACCCCCATGGGGCTGCGCAGGCGCCGCCACCTCACCACCGAGGGCCGGACCGTCACCGCGCTGCACGACGAGATCCTCGACCTCGGCGACGCGCGGCGCACCGGCCACGAGGACCCCAACGGCGACGCCGTCCTGCTCGCCGCGCTCGGCGCCGCCCGCACCGGCCGGATGGCCGACATCGTCCAGACCATCCAGGCCGAGCAGGACCGCATCATCCGTGCCCCGCACCAGGGTGTCCTGGTGGTCGAGGGCGGCCCCGGCACCGGCAAGACCGCCGTCGCCCTGCACCGCGCCGCGTACCTCCTCTACGCCCATCGCGAGCAGCTCGCCCGCCGCGCCGTCCTCGTCGTCGGCCCCAACCCGGCCTTCCTCGGCTACATCGGCGAGGTCCTCCCCTCCCTCGGCGAGACCGGTGTCTGGCTCGCCACCCTCGGCGAGCTCTTCCCCGGCGTCGAGGCCACCGGCACCGACACCGCCCGGGCCGCCGAGGCCAAGGGCCGGCTCGTGATGGCCGAGGCGCTGGCCCGGGCCGTCGCCGACCGGCAGGCCGTCCCGGACGACGTGCTGGAGATCGGCCACGACGACTACGGCGTCCTCCACCTCGACCGCGCCATGGCCACCGAGGCGCGCGAGCGGGCCCGCGCCACCGGGCTGCCGCACAACCTGGCCCGGCCGCACTTCGCCTTCCGGATCATCGACGCGCTGACCGCCCAGCTCACCGACCGCCTCGGCGCCGACCCCTACGGCGGCCCCAACCTCCTGGACGCCTCCGACGTCGCCCAGCTCGCCAAGGAGATCGCCGCCAGCGCCGAGGTGCACGCCGCCATCGGATCCCTCTGGCCCCAGCTCACCCCCGAGGAGTTCCTCACCGACTTCCTCGCCGATCCCGCCCACCTGGCCGAGGCCGACGCCGAGGCGGTCCGCCGCGACGGCGGGCCGTGGACCCCGGCCGACGTCCCGCTCCTGGACGAGGCCGCCGAACTCCTCGGCGAGGACGACGCGGCCGTCCGCGCCGCCGCCGAGGCCGCCCGGCAGGAACGCGTCGCCTACGCGCAGGGCGTCCTGGAACTCGCCTACGCCTCGCGGACCTACGAGTTCGAGGACAAGGACGACGAGGACTCCGAGGTGCTCGGCGCCCACGACGTCATCGACGCCGAGCGGATGGCCGAGCGCCACGAGGAGGCCGACCACCGCACCGCCGCCGAGCGGGCCGCCGCCGACCGCACCTGGGCCTTCGGCCACATCATCGTGGACGAGGCGCAGGAGCTCTCCGCGATGGCCTGGCGGCTGCTGATGCGCCGTTCGCCGACCCGCTCCATGACCCTGGTCGGCGACCCCGCCCAGACCGCCGAAGGGGGCGGCCTCGGCGACTGGCACACCATCCTCGACCCGTACGTCCCCGGGCGCTGGGAGTACACCCGGCTCGGCGTCAACTACCGCACGCCCGAGGAGATCATGGCGGTCGCCGGGTCCTTGCTGCGCGCCGAGGACCCCGGCTTCACCCCGCCCTCCTCGGTCCGCTCCACCGGGCAGCGGCCCTGGTCGCTGCGGACCACCCCGGACGCGCTCCCGGCGGCCGTCGCCGAGGCGGCCCGCGCCGACGCGCCCGAGGAGGGGCGGCTCGCGGTGATCGCCCCCGCCGACCTGCACGAGGCGCTCGCCGCCGCGCTGCCGGGGGAGACCGCCGGAGGCGAACCCGACCTCACCCGGTCCGTGGTGCTGCTGGCCCCGCGCCAGGCCAAGGGGCTGGAGTTCGACGCCGTGCTCGTCGTGGAACCGGCCGCCTTCCCCACCAGCGACCTGTACGTGGCGCTGACCCGCGCCACCCGCACCCTCGGCCTCCTGCACACCGGCGAGCTGCCCGCCGCCCTCGCCGACCCGGAGGCCGTCGAGGCGCGCTGACGCCTCGCCGGGCCGCACGCTATCCTCTGCCCGCGTCCGCGTCCGCCCCGTCAGGCGGTCCGGACGCGGCACCACGGCACGGCGGCCACGGACTCGGGGGAGCGATGGCAGGACCCACCACAGGACCACCCGGAACCGGGGCGTACCCGCCCGGCGATCCGTACGGCGCGTACGACCCGTACGGGCCGGGCAACCCCTACGCGCAGGGCAACCCCTACGGGCCGCCCGGGCCTGGGCACCCCTACGGCTACGGCGTCCCGCCGCAGCGTCCCGCGCCGGGGCTCGACGACGCGCCGCTGGTGGTGCCGTCCCGGGGCGGGGTGGTGCGCGCCTGGCTCGGGTGGCTGCTGCCGCCGGTCGCCGCCCGGCGGCTCTGCCGGCCCTCGCGGCCCGACCGGGTGGACGACCCGGCCACCCGCGTCCTCCAACGCGCCCGGGCCTTCGCCGGCTTCGTCGTCGTCCTCGGTGTCGCCTTCGCCTACCAGGTGGCCGACGCGATGGAGGTGGTCACCGCGCCCTGGCTCCAGATCATCCAGAACTGCCTGGTCCTCGTCCTGGTCGTCCCCGTGGTGCTCGCCGTCTTCATCCGCTCGGCCCGGCCCGACCTGCGCCGCCCCTACCTGCGGCGCTCACGCGGCCCGCTCTGCGTGCTGCTGTCGCTGCTCGCCGTCGTGGTCTTCTTGACCGTGACCACCCTGACGACCGGGGGCAACCTGGCCGAGACCGCCGTCGCGGTCCGGCTGGCCGCCGTCTGGCTGATCTTCTTCGGCATCAGCGCCCTGCTCAACTCGGTCGCCAACGTCTTCCGCACCGCCGACGTCCACGAGGTGGTGCCCCCGATGGTCTCCGTCGCCCTGGTATGGGTGAACCTCGCCGTCGACCTGATCGGCGACAAGTACGGCGACGCCCCCGAGAGCGTCGCCCGGCTCCTCCTCTACGGCGGGCCCGTCACCGTCACCGTCCTCGCCCTGTGGGAACTGCGCCGCCTGCGCGTCCGCCACGGCCTCACCCTCCGGCGCGCCCTCGGCCGCTGAGACCCGGACGCGACGCGGCCCGGCCCGCCCCCGGGACAGGGGCGGACCGGGCCGCGCGTACCCGGCCGGTCAGACCGGCCGCAGCCACACCGTCGCCAGCGGCGGCAGGGTGAGCCGCAGCGCCGCCGGGCGGCCGTGCGTGCCCGGCTCCTCGGGCTTGAGCGGTTCCGGGTTGCCGACGCCCCCGCCGCCGTACCGCTCACCGTCGGTGTTGAGGACCTCCCGCCACGCCGTGTGGGTGTCCGGCACGCCCAGGGCGTAGCCGTGGCGGACCACCGGGGAGAAGTTGCTGACCGCGAGGAGCGGCGCGCCCTGGTGGTCGTACCGCAGGAAGGCGAGGACGTTGTCCTCGGCGGCGTCGGAGACGATCCAGGCGAAGCCGCCCGGGTCGGTGTCGCGCTGCCAGAGCGCCGGGGTCGCGCCGTAGACCGTGTTCAGGTCGCGGACCAGGTCGCGCACGCCCCGGTGGTCGGCCTCGGCGCCGTACGCCGGGTCGAGCAGCCACCAGTCCGGGCCGTGCGCCTCCGACCACTCGGCGCCCTGCGCGAACTCCTGCCCCATGAAGAGGAGTTGCTTGCCGGGGTGGGCCCACATGAAGCCGAGGTAGGCGCGGTGGTCGGCGCGCCGCTGCCACCAATCGCCGGGCATTTTGGAGACCAGCGCCTGCTTGCCGTGGACCACCTCGTCGTGCGAGATGGGCAGCACGTAGTTCTCGCTGTACGCGTACACCATCGAGAAGGTCATCTCGTTGTGGTGGAACTTGCGGTGCACCGGCTCCTTCGCCATGTACTCCAGCGAGTCGTGCATCCACCCCATGTTCCACTTCAGCCCGAAGCCGAGGCCGCCGAAGCCGCCCGCGCCGGTCAGATGGGTGGGCCGGGTGACGCCGTCCCAGGCGGTGGACTCCTCGGCGATGGTGACGACGCCGGGCGCGCGGCGGTAGACCGTCGCGTTCATCTCCTGGAGGAAGGCGACCGCGTCGTGGTTCTCCCGCCCGCCGTACTCGTTGGGCGACCACTGGCCGTCCTCGCGGGAGTAGTCGAGGTAGAGCATCGAGGCGACCGCGTCGACCCGCAGCCCGTCGATGTGGAACTCCTCGCACCAGTACACCGCGTTGGCGACCAGGAAGTTGCGCACCTCGGTCCGGCCGTAGTCGAACTCCAGCGTCCCCCAGTCCGGGTGCGCGGCCCGGCGCGGGTCCGGGTGCTCGTACAGCGGCCGCCCGTCGAACTCCGCCAGGGCCCAGTCGTCGCGCGGGAAGTGCGCCGGGACCCAGTCCATCAGCACCCCGATGCCCGCCTGGTGCAGGGCGTCGACCAGGTACTTGAAGTCGTCCGGGGTGCCGAGCCGGGAGGTCGGCGCGTAGAAGCCGGTCACCTGGTAGCCCCAGGAGCCGCCGAAGGGGTGCTCGGCGACCGGCATCAGCTCCACATGGGTGAAGCCGAGGTCCTTGACGTACGCGGGGAGCTGCTCGGCCAGTTCGCGGTAGGTCAGCCCCGGCCGCCAGGAGGCCAGGTGCACCTCGTAGACGGAGAACGGCGCCTCGTGCACCGGGACCTGCCCGCGCCGCGCCAGCCACGCCCCGTCGCCCCAGGTGTGGTGCGAGTCGGCGACCACGGAGGCGTTGGCCGGCGGCACCTCGGTGCGGCGGGCCATCGGGTCGGAGCGGCGGGTCAGCGAGCCGTCCGGGCGGGCGATCTCGAACCGGTACAGCGCCCCCTCGCCGATCCCCGGCACGAACAGCTCCCAGATGCCGCTGGAGCCCAGCGACCGCATCGGGTAGGCCGTCCCGTCCCAGAAGTTGAAGTCACCGATGATCCGCACGCCGCGCGCGTTCGGCGCCCAGACGGTGAACCGGGTCCCGGTCGCCCCCTCGTGCGTCATCGGCCGCGCCCCCAGCGCCCGCCACAGCTCCTCGTGCCGCCCCTCACCGATCAGGTGCAGGTCGAAGGAGCCGAGCGAGGGCAGCATCCGGTACGGGTCGGCGGTCGTGACGGTGTGGCTGCCACCGCCCTCCTGGTCCGGGTAGGTGATCTCCAGCCGGTAGTCGGGGACCGAGTCGACCGGCAGCAGCCCGGAGAAGAACCCGTCGCCGTCGTCGGTGAGCGCCACCCGCAGCCCCTCGGCGACGACCGCGACGCCGGTGGCGTACGGACGCAGCGCCCGCACCACGACCCCGCCGCCCGCCGGGTGCGCGCCCAGCACCCCGTGGGGGTCGTGGTGGTGGCCGTGCAGCAGCCGGGCCCGGTCGTCGGGGTGCGGCGCGTACGGCGAGGCGGGCGGAGCGGCGGCCGCCGGGCGCCGGGTGCGGGCGGCGGGGGCGCGGCCGGGCTTGGCCGGGGTCTTGGCGCGGGAGCTGGCCGGTGCCTTCGGCGAGGAGGCGGGGGACTTGGCCCCGGCCTTGCCCCCCGGCTGGGCGCCCGCCTTCGTGCCCGCCGTGGCACCGCCCTTCGCGGAACTCTTCGCGGACGTCTTCGCCCCGGCGGCCGTGCCCGTCTTAGCGGTGCTCCTCGCCCGGGTCCTCGGCTTCGCCTTCGCGGCGGCCTCGCCGGTCCCGGCCCCCGCCTTCGTGCCGGACTTCGCGGCGCCCTTCGCACGGGACTTCGCGCCGCCCTTGGCGGCGGGCTTCCCCGCTGCCTTCGCGGCGGGCTCTTCGGCGTCCTGCCCGGGCGCGGGACCCTGCTTCGGGCCCGCGCTGCCGGACTTGGTGGAGCGGGGGCGGCCGGTACGGGTCCGGGCCACGTCCTCGTTGTCGGTGCCGGGTGCGGTGGCCGGGGCCGGGCGTGTCCGGGTCGCGGTGGCGGTGCCCGGGTCGGCGCCGGCGGCCGCGGCGCGGTCGGGGCCGGGGTCGGCGGGGGCCGGGGTCTCGGCGTCCCGGTCCTCCCCGCGGGCCGGGGCGGGGACCAGGGGGGTGTGCGGCTCGGCCGCGTCGGAGGGTTCGGGGGCGGGCGGACGGGGGGTCACGGGGAGGGCCTCCTCGGCACGGTGGGCGGTGATCGGCTCGGGGCCGGATCGGAGCGGAACGGGTGGGGAGGGACGGGGAAGAGGGGGCAGGGGGACGGACGAGAGGTGCGGGCGGGACGCGGCGGCGGGGACCGGCGCGGCCCGCCCGGCAACCGGGCGGGGGAGCGGTACGGGTCAGTCCAGCCCGTAGCCGAGCGACCCGCCGGAGTCGGCGCGTGCCCCCGCCGGGACGGGTGCGGCGAGCCGCTCCACCGCCGCCAGCGGCACGGGCAGCCAGTCGGGCCGGTGCCGGGCCTCGTAGAGCGCCTCGTAGACCGCCTTGTCGGTCTCGTAGGCGCGCAGGAGAACCGGTTCGTCGCGCGGGTCGCGGCCCCCGGCCTCCGCGTACCCGGCGCAGTACGCGTCCCGGCAGCGGTCGGCCCATTCAGGGGCCCACGGGCGGTGCGAGCGGGCGGCGTAGTCGAAGGAGCGGAGCATCCCGGCCACGTCGCGGACCGGCGGCTGCGGCAGCCGCCGCTCGGCCAGCGGCTTCACCGGCTCACCCTCGAAGTCGATCAGCGACCAGTGGCCGTCGGGGCCGCGCAGGCACTGGCCGAGGTGGAGGTCGCCGTGGACCCGCTGGGCGGTCAGGGAGGCCCCGGCGAGGCTCGGGTCGGCCATCGCGTCGAAGGCGGTGCGCAGACCCGGCACGTGCCGGTGGAGCGCGGGCACCGCCTGCGCGGCGGCGTCCAGGCGCTCCGTCATCTGCCCCGCCAGCGCCGCCAGCCGGGCCGGGCCCAGCGTCACGGTGGGCAGGGTGTCGGCGAGCGCGGCGTGCACCTCGGCGGTGGCCCGGCCCAGGGCGCGCGCCTCGCCGGAGAAGTCCTCACCGCGGGCGAGCGCGCCGAGCGCCAGCTCCCAGCCGTCGTCGCAGCCGCGCAGGAACGGCTGGAGGACGCCGAGGACCAGCGGCTCGCCGCCGCCGTCGGCCTCCACCCAGGCGACCGGCGCGGGCACCCGGGTGGAGCGGCGGGCGGCCAGCGCCCGGGGCAGCTCCAGGTCCGGGTTGACGCCGGGGACGACCCGGCGGAACAGCTTGAGGATCAGCCGTTCGCCGTAGACGAGGGAAGAGTTGGACTGCTCGGCGCCGAGCACCCGGGCCGGCAGCCCGGCGGGGATGTCGCCCTGGTCGGCACGGGCGAAGCGGAGCGCCCCGAGCCGCCCGGGCAGCCGCAGCCGCTCCAGCAGCACGTCGGTCAGGCGCGGGTCGTGCAGCGCCTCGTAGACGGCCTGCCCGGCGAGCGGGCCGTCGGCCGGGTGGCCGATCAGCGCGGGCGCCAGCCGCGGCGGCAGCGTGCGGCGCACCCCGATGAGGAGCTGGTAGGTGTCGCCCGGGTCGGTGGCGGCGCCCCGGCCGGGCCCGGCGGGCTGCTGGGCGCGGACCAGGAGGTGGAGCAGGCCGGGGCTGTCCGGCCCCGGCTGGCGGCCGGGCAGCAGCTCGGTGGCGGCGACCAGGGTGAAGCCCGTTACGGGGCGGCCCTTGCCGGCGAACCACCGCTGTCTGGGCAGCCAGGGGCGCAGCAGCGGGTCCAGGGAGGCGAGCAGCCCCCCGGGCGCTGGGGAAGGAACGAGCGTGCTGGAGGCATCCGACATTGGCGGCGTCGCGTCCTTTCCCCGGGTACACCTCAATATCGCCCGACAGTGACCCGGATTGCGGCATTTGACGGTCCGGCGGTGCGCCCGGTCCCCTCATCGGCCGCAGGTGCGGGCTTACGGGGCGGTGACGGTGCCCCGGACAGTGCGGGGCGGGGCGGGGGAGCGTGGGAGGAGCAGCGGGCTGAGAACTCCGGCCGGGGTCACCCAGGTGCCCGGAGGTGGCGCTCGGTGTGCGGTTACGCGTGCCCGGCGCGGGAGGGCCGTAACCGTCCCGCACCGGACACCTCAGGGGGCCGGGGCCGCCGTCAGGGGGTGACGGCGGTGACCGCGGCCTCCTTGCGCAGGCGGAACCAGTAGAAGCCGTGGCCCGCCAGGGTCAGCAGGTACGGCAGGTCACCGATGGCGGGGAAGCGCACCCCGCCGGTCAGCTCCACCGGATGGCGTCCGGCGAAGGCCTGCAGGTCCAGCTCGGTGGGCTGGGCGAAGCGGGAGAAGTTGTGCACGCAGAGCACCAGGTCGTCCTCCTCCCCCTCCGCACCGGGCGGGGCCTCGCGCAGGAAGGCGAGGACGGCCGGGTTGGTGGAGGGCAGTTCGGTGTACGAACCCAGTCCGAAGGCACGGTTCTGCTTGCGGATCTCGATCATGCGCCGGGTCCAGTGCAGCAGGGACGACGGCGAGGACATGGCGGCCTCGACGTTGGTCACCTGGTAGCCGTAGACCGGGTCCATGATGGTGGGCAGGAAGAGCCGGCCCGGGTCGCTGGAGGAGAATCCGGCGTTCCGGTCAGGCGTCCACTGCATCGGCGTACGCACCGCGTCCCGGTCGCCGAGCCAGATGTTGTCGCCCATGCCGATCTCGTCGCCGTAGTACAGGATCGGCGAGCCCGGCAGGGAGAGCAGCAGGGCGGTGAAGAGCTCGATCTGGTTGCGGTCGTTGTCGAGGAGCGGGGCGAGGCGGCGCCGGATGCCGATGTTGGCCCGCATCCGCGGGTCCTTGGCGTACTCGGCGTACATGTAGTCGCGTTCCTCGTCGGTGACCATTTCGAGGGTCAGCTCGTCGTGGTTCCGCAGGAAGATGCCCCACTGGCAGCCCGAGGGGATCGCCGGGGTCTTGGCGAGGATTTCCGAGACCGGGTAGCGGGACTCCCGGCGGACCGCCATGAAGATGCGGGGCATCACCGGGAAGTGGAACGCCATGTGGCACTCGTCGCCGCCCTTGGCGAAGTCGCCGAAGTAGTCGACGACGTCCTCCGGCCACTGGTTGGCCTCGGCGAGGAGCACCGTGTCCGGGTAGTGGGTGTCGATCTCCTCCCGGACCCGCTTGAGCATCGCGTGCGAGCGGGGGAGGTTCTCGCAGTTGGTGCCCTCCTCGGCGTAGAGGTAGGGCACGGCGTCGAGGCGGAAGCCGTCGATGCCGAGGTCCAGCCAGAACTTCAGCGCGGAGAGGATCTCCTCCTGGACGGCCGGGTTCTCGTAGTTGAGGTCCGGCTGGTGGGAGAAGAACCGGTGCCAGTAGTACTGCTGGCGCACCGGGTCGAAGGTCCAGTTGGACGCCTCGGTGTCGACGAAGATGATCCGGGCGTCCTGGTACTGCTTGTCGTCGTCGGCCCAGACGTAGTAGTCGCCGTACGGGCCGTCCGGGTCGCGGCGGGACTCCTGGAACCACGGATGCTGGTCGCTGGTGTGGTTCATGACGAAGTCGATGATGACCCGCATGCCCCGCTGGTGGGCGGCGTCCACGAACTCCACGAAGTCGGCGAGGTCGCCGAACTCCGGAAGCACCGCGGTGTAGTCCGAAACGTCGTAGCCGCCGTCGCGCAGCGGCGACTTGAAGAACGGCGGCAGCCAGAGGCAGTCCACTCCCAGCCACTGGAGATAGTCGAGCTTGGCGGTGAGGCCCTTGAGGTCGCCGATGCCGTCGCCGTTGCTGTCCTGGAAGGACCGGACGAGCACCTCGTAGAAGACGGCTCGCTTGAACCACTCGGGGTCACGGTCCTTGGCAGGGGTGTCCTCGAAGGTGTCCTGGACGGGTTCGTTGACGATCATGGTGTGGGTGACCCTCCGATCGGTGAGGACGGTCGCAGGACGAACAGGTGCGCGGGCGTGATGCCCGGCTCTAGACGCACGTAGTTGGCCCTGCCCCAGTGATAGGTCTCGCCGGTGAGCTCGTCGCGCACCGGTGTGGTGTCGTCCCAGCCGAGGCCGAGGCGCGGCATGTCCAACGAGACCGTTGCTTCCTGGGTGTGGTGCGGGTCGAGGTTGACGACCGTCAGGACCGTATTGCCACCCGAATGCTTGCTGTAGGCGAGCAGCGCGTCGTTGTCGGTGTGATGAAAATGCAGGTCGCGCAGTTGCTGAAGGGCCGGATTGCGGCGCCGGACCCGGTTCAGCACGGTCAGCAGCGGGGCCAGCGTGCGGCCCTCCCGCTCGGCCGCCGCCCAGTCACGCGGACGCAGCTGGTACTTCTCCGAGTCCAGGTACTCCTCGCTGCCCTCGCGCAGGGGCTGCGCCTCGCACAGCTCGAAGCCCGCGTAGACCCCCCAGGACGGTGAGAGGGTCGCCGCCAGCACCGCCCGCGCCTCGAAGGCGGGACGGCCCCCGCGCTGAAGGTACGCGTGCAGGATGTCCGGCGTGTTGACGAAGAAATTCGGCCGCATGTACGCGGCCGCGTCCCCGCTCAGCTCGGTCAGGTAGTCGGTCAGCTCCTGCTTGCCGTTGCGCCACGTGAAGTACGTGTACGACTGCTGGAAGCCGACCGCGGCCAGCGCGTGCATCAGCGCCGGGCGGGTGAACGCCTCGGCGAGGAAGATGACGTCCGGGTCGGTCCGGTTGATCTCCGTGATCACCCGCTCCCAGAAGACCACCGGCTTGGTGTGCGGGTTGTCGACGCGGAAGATCCGCACTCCGTGGCCCATCCACAGCCGCAGCACCCGCAGCGTCTCGGCGACCAGGCCGTCCATGTCCCGGTCGAAGGCGATGGGGAAGATGTCCTGGTACTTCTTGGGCGGGTTCTCCGCGTACGCGATCGAGCCGTCGGGCCGGTGGTGGAACCACTCCGGATGCTCCGTCACCCACGGGTGGTCCGGGGAGCACTGGAGCGCGAAGTCCAGCGCGATCTCCAGCCGAAGCTCGGTGGCGGTGCGCACGAACGCGTCGAAGTCCTCGAAGGTGCCGAGCTCCGGGTGGATCGCGTCGTGCCCGCCGTCGGCGGAGCCGATCGCCCAGGGCACGCCCACGTCGTGCGCGTCGGGGGTGAGGGAGTTGTTGCGGCCCTTGCGGTGGGTGGTGCCGATCGGGTGGATCGGCGGCAGGTACACGACGTCGAAGCCCATCGCCGCGACGGCGGGCAGCCGGGCCGCCGCCGTCCGCAGCGTGCCGGAGACCGGCGGGCCGCCGTCCTCGGGCACCACGGCGCCCTCGGAACGCGGGAAGAACTCGTACCAGGAGCCGAAGAGCGCCCGCTTGCGCTCCACCAGCAGCGGCAGCGGCTCGGAGGCCGAGAGCGGCTCGCGCAGCGGGTACCGCTCCAGCGCCGCCACCGCCTGCCCCTCCTCGGCGGCGGTCAGCCGCTCCTCGGCGCCGAGCGAGGTGTCCCGCAGCGCGTCGGCCACGGCGAGCACCGCCTCCCGGCGCCCCTTCGCCTTCGGTACGCCCTTGGCGGCGCGCTCGTGCAACCGCGCGCCCTCCTCGAACACCAGCTCGGTGTCGATCCCGGCCGGGATCTTCACGGCGGCGGTCCGGCGCCAGGTGGTGAGCGGGTCGCCCCACGCCTCCACCCAGTACGTCCAGTGCCCCTCGGCGACCGGGGCGACCACGGCACCCCAGCGGTCGGTGCCCGGCGCCAGCTCGCGCATCGGCGTCCAGGGGCCGCCGCGGCCGTCGGGGGCGCGCAGCACCACGTTGGCGCCGACGGCGTCGTGGCCCTCGCGGAAGACGGTGGCGGTGATCTCGAAGGACTCGCCGCTCACCGACTTGGCGGGGCGTCTGCCGCCCTGGACGAGCGGTCGGACGTCGAGGACGGGGATGCGTCCAATGGGGGAATTCACGGCATCACCTGCGGATCGTGCGGGTACGGGGGGTGGCCGGGGACTCGGGCGTCCCGGCCGTCGTCCTCTCTATCGGCAGTTTTCGCCGTCCCTTTGACGCCTCGGGCGAGGTCGTGCTCGACGGGGGACGCGCTAAGGGCATGGACGCTCCTTGCCAAGTCGCTCGGACCGCCCCTCGGGGACGGGCGGTGTGCTGCGTCGTGGTGCCGGGTGGCCGGGCCCCGCCCGGCGCCGAGGGGGCGCCGCGCGGTGCCGGAAAGGACCGCCGGGAACGCTGCGGGGGAGTCCGGGCGGTGTCGTACGGGACGGGGTTCGGGGGGCCGTGCGCGGGTGCGTGCGGTCCGCGCTCGGTCGCGTGCGCGGGAGTACCGGGACAACCTTCCCCCACCCGAAGGCCGGCCAATCCGCCTCCCGCTCACCTACTGGCGCGTACCCCCGAATCCCCCCGGCCCCACTGCCCCTGGCATGTGCACCCCCGAAGAACACCAGGTCGGGACGGGTGTGAAAGACGTGACCCGTGGGACACGCGGGACCTCTCCCCGCTCCCGCCCCCAGCTCGACGCCGACGCTTGAGCCCAGTTCAGTGACCGCAGGGCGAGGAGATCAACGCCCCGATCTCATCCGGCCGGCGCTTGAGGCCAAAGAGAGCCCGGCCGGCGCTTGAGGCCAGAGAAAAGCCCGCGGGCCGGGAGCTGGACGTCTCCCGACCCGCGAGTATCAAGTCAGCCCTGCCGCTGAGGCGAACCCCGCTGAGGAGTAGCCCGCTAAGGCGCGACCTGGAGCAGCCGATTGGGCGATCCGATCCGGCTGTCCCGGAGCTGCCCCGCGGAGGCGCTGCCGACCAACCCCTTCTCGACCGCCGAAGGTGCCGCCTTCGGGTTGGCCGCGAGATACAGCGCGGCCGCGCCCGCGGCGTGCGGCGCCGCCATCGACGTCCCGTCGAACGACACACTGCCGGTGTCGTTCTTGTGCGAGGCGGACTTGATGTCCTCGCCCGGGGCGAACAGGTCCACCGTCGGACCCCAGTTCGAGAAGTACGAACGCTCGTCCCGACGATTGCTCGCCCCGACGGTGATGGCCTGCTTCACCCGGCTGGGCGAGACCGTCTCCGCGGGCAGCCCCTCGTTCCCCGCCGCCACCGTGTAGGTGACACCGGAGGCGATCGAGGCCCGGACCGCCTTGTCCAGCTCGGGGCTGACCCCGCCGCCGAGGCTCAGGTTGGCCACGGCCGGCTTGACGGCGTTCTTGGTCACCCAGTCGATTCCCGCGATGACCTGCGCGAGCGTGCCCTCGCCGTTGGCGTTGAGCACCCGCACACCCACGGCCTTGGCCTTCTTCGCCACGCCGTAGGTGGCGCCGACGGCGGTGGCCGCGACGTGGGTGCCGTGGCCGTTGGCGTCCTGCGCGACCTTGTCCTTGCCGATGAAGTCGTAGCCGTCGCGGGCCCGGCCGCCGAACTCCTTGTGGCTGATCCGGATGCCGGTGTCGATGACGTACACGGTGACGCCCGCGCCGCCGCCGTCCGGCGAGGTGTACCGGCCGTCCAGCGGGAGCGTCCGCTGGTCGGTCCGGTCCAGGCCCCAGGTCGGGTCGGTCTGCGTGGCCGAGGCCCGCACCTTGACGTCCTGGGCGACCGAGGCCACGGCGGGGTCCGCCGCGAGCCGCCTGGCCTGGACGGCGTTGAGCTTCACCGCGTACCCGTTGAGGGCCCGCTGGTAGGTGTGGCTGATCTTGCCGCCGTAGCGGCTCGCGAGTTTGGCGCCCGCGGCCGACGGGGCCTTGGTGCCGGACTTCAGCGTCACGATGTAGCTGTCGCGCACCACGTCGCGGGGGTTGTCGGCCTGACGGACCGTCCCCAGCTCCGGGCCCCCCGGCCCTGCTGGTGCCGCCTGGGCGGGCAGTGTGCCCACCGCCAGCGCCGCGACCGCGGCGGCGGCCACGGCCGCTGTCCGGCGCGGAATGCGTATGACCTCGCTCATCTGCGAGTTCCCCTCCTCATGTCGACCCCGTGGGCCCGCCCTTCGCGGGCCCGGCGGTGTCCGCCCGTCAGCGTGGCGGGCCGGGACCGCCCGGGCAACGGGTGAAGAAGGGGGAGAACGGGGCGAATGTGTCGTGAAGCCACGGTAAAGGTTGTGTAATTGTTGCAACGGAAACCGCCCGCGGGGCCGGGGCCCGCCGACCCGCGCCCGATGGGGCCGGCGCCCCGTCAGCGCGACGCGGCGCGCCCCGTGCGCCCCCTGCCCCGCGCCCACCTGACGCCCGATGATGCGAGCCGCCCCACAAAAGCCCATGAATCCTGCGAAGGTGGAACCGTGAAGGCAATGCGTCGATTCACCGTGCGTCCCGTCCTCCCCGAGCCCCTCCGCCCCCTCAGCGACCTGGCCCGCAACCTGCGCTGGTCCTGGCACGCGGAGACCCGTGAACTCTTCCAGTCGGTCGACCCGGCCCGCTGGGCCGCCACCGGCGACCCCGTCCGGCTGCTCGCCGCCGTCCCGCCCGAACGCCTCGACACCCTCGCCGCCGACCGGCGCTTCCGGCTCCGCCTGACCGCCGCCGTCGACGACCTCACCGACTACCTCGAAGGCGACCGCTGGTACCAGCGCCAGGAGGGCTCCCTGCCCGCCGCCGTCGCCTACTTCTCCCCCGAGTTCGGCGTCACCGCCGCCCTGCCGCAGTACTCCGGCGGCCTCGGCATCCTCGCCGGGGACCACCTCAAGTCCGCCAGCGACCTCGGCGTCCCCCTGATCGGCGTAGGGCTCCTCTACCGCCACGGATACTTCCGCCAGTCCCTCTCCCGGGACGGCTGGCAGCAGGAGCACTACCCGGTCCTGGACCCCGACGAGCTGCCGCTGAGCCTCCTGCGCGAGGCCGACGGCACCCCGACCCTGATCCGCCTCGCCCTGCCCGGCGGCCGGGTGCTGCGCGCCCGCGTCTGGCAGGCCCGGGTCGGCCGCGTCCCGCTGCTCATGCTCGACTCCGACGTCGAGGACAACGACGCCGCCGCCCGCGAGGTGACCGACCGGCTCTACGGCGGCGGCAGCGAGCACCGGCTCCACCAGGAGATGCTGCTCGGCATCGGCGGCGTCCGCGCGGTGCGGGCGTACTGCCGCCTCACCGGCCACCCGGCGCCCGAGGTCTTCCACACCAACGAGGGCCACGCCGGCTTCCTCGGCCTGGAGCGCGTCCACGAACTGGGCGCGCCCGCCCCCGACGGGCCCGGCCTCGACTTCGACCAGGCCCTCCAGGTGGTGCGCGCCGGGACGGTCTTCACCACCCACACCCCGGTGCCCGCCGGGATCGACCGCTTCGACCGCTCCCTGGTCGCCCGCCACTTCGGCGACGGCGCCGAACTCCCCGGCATCGACACCGGCCGCGTCCTGGCGCTCGGCACCGAGACCTACCCGGGCGGCGACCCCGGCCTGTTCAACATGGCCGTGATGGGCCTCAGGCTCGCCCAGCGCGCCAACGGGGTCTCCACCCTGCACGGGCAGGTCAGCCGGGAGATGTTCGCCGGACTGTGGCCGGGCTTCGACGCCGAGGAGGTGCCCATCACCTCCGTCACCAACGGCGTCCACGCCCCGACCTGGGTCGCCCCCGAGGTGCTGCGGCTCGGCGCCCGCCGGATCGGCCCCGGCCGCGCCGAGGATGCCCTCAGCGTCGGCGGGCCCGAGCGGTGGGACGCCATCGGGCAGATCTCCGACCGGGAGATCTGGGAGCTCCGCCGCACCCTGCGCGAGCAGCTGGTCCAGGAGATCCGCACCCGCCTCGCCGCAGGCTGGCGCCAGCGCGGCGCCGGGCCCGCCGAGCTGGGCTGGGTCGACACCGCCTTCGACCCGGAGGTGCTGACCATCGGCTTCGCCCGCCGGGTCCCCTCGTACAAGCGGCTCACGCTGATGCTCCAGGACCGCGACCGGCTGCGGGCGCTGCTGCTCCACCCGGAGCGGCCGGTGCAGATCGTGGTGGCCGGGAAGGCGCACCCGGCCGACGACGGCGGCAAGCGGCTGGTGCAGGAGCTGGTGCGGTTCGCCGACGACGCCGGGGTCCGCCACCGCATCGCCTTCCTGCCCGACTACGGCATGGCGATGGCCCAGAAGCTCTACCCGGGCTGCGACGTCTGGCTCAACAACCCGCTCCGTCCGCTGGAGGCGTGCGGCACCTCCGGGATGAAGGCCGCCCTCAACGGCTGCCTCAACCTCTCCGTCCTCGACGGCTGGTGGGACGAGTGGTACGACCCGGACTTCGGCTGGGCCGTCCCCACCGCCGACGGCGGCGGCGACCTCACCGCCAAGGAGACGGAGCGCCGCGACGCCCTGGAGGCCGCCGCCCTCTACGAGCTGCTGGAGAACCGCGTCGCCCCCCGCTTCTACGAGCGTGGCCGCGACGGCCTCCCCGACCGCTGGATCGGCATGGTCCGCGAGACCCTCACCCGGCTCGGCCCGAAGGTCATCGCGGGCCGCATGGTCCGCGAGTACGTAGAGACCCTCTACGCCCCCGCCGCCCGCGCCCACCGCGCGCTCGGCCCCGGCCAGGCCCGCGAACTCGCCGCCTACAAGGAGCGGGTGCGGGCCAGCTGGGCGCAGGTGGCCGTGGAGCACGTCGACGCGGGCGCCGACGGGGCCGACGGACCCGAGGGCACCGAGTCCCCGGCCCAGCTCGGTGCCACCCTCGCCCTGCGGGTGCGGGTCCGCCTCGGCGACCTGGCGCCCGAGGACGTCGAGGTGCAGGCCGTCTCCGGCCACGTCGACGGCGACGACCGGATCAGCGACGCCGCCCGGGTGCCGCTGAAGCCCGCGCCGGGCGGCCCCGACCTGGACGGCCGCTGGACCTTCGAGGGCCCCCTCGCCCTCGACCGCACCGGCAGCTTCGGCTACACGGTCCGGGTGCTGCCCAGTCACCGGCTGCTGGCCTCCGGCGCCGAGATGGGGCTGATCGCCGTCCCGGCGGAGGCGGCCGGGCAGGAGGCGGGCGTCCTGCTGCGCTGACCCGCCCCGCGAGCGGCGGAACGACGAGGCGGCACCCGGGGCGAGCGCTCAACCCCGGGTGCCGCGGTCCGTGCGGGCGGGGCCGCGCGGCCCCGCCCCTCGCCTCGGGTCAGCTGACGTTGACCGCCGCCCAGGCGCGGTCGACGCCCTGGTACTCGGCCGAGTCGGCGCCGTACAGCTCGCTCGCCGCCTCCAGGGTGGCCTCGCGGGCCGCCGCGTAGTCGGTGGTGGAGGTCATGTACTGGGTGAGCGCCTTGAACCAGATCTGCTCGGCCTTCTCGATGCCGATGCCGGTCACCGGCTCGCCGTCGGAGGTCGGCGAGTCGTAGGAGACGCCGTTGATCTCCTTGGCGCCGCTGCCCTCGGAGAGCAGGTAGAAGAAGTGGTTGGCGACGCCCGAGGAGTAGTGCACGTCGACGTTGCCGATGCCGTCGTACCAGTAGTCCTCGGAGGAGCCGTCCTTCGAGGGCTGGTCCATGTAGCGCAGCGGGGTGCCGTCGCCGTTGATGTCGATCTTCTCGCCGATGAGGTAGTCCGGGACGTCGTCCTCGCTGTCGGCGTGGAACTCGACGGCGGTGGCGAAGATGTCGCTGGTGGCCTCGTTGAGGCCGCCGGACTCGCCGCTGTAGACCAGGCCGGCGGTCACCGAGGTGACGCCGTGCGTCATCTCGTGGGCGGCGACGTCGAGCGAGGTGAGCGGGGCGGCGTTGCCCGCGCCGTCGCCGTAGGTCATGCAGAAGCAGCTGTCGGTCCAGAAGGCGTTGACGTAGTTGTTGCCGTAGTGCACGCGGGAGTACGCGCCGACGCCGTCGCCCTTGATGCCGCTGCGGCCGTGCACCTGCTCGTAGTAGTCCCAGGTGGCGCCCGCGCCGTAGGCGGCGTCGACGGCGGCGGTCGCCGGGTCGTTCGGCGTACCGTCGCCCCACTTGTCGTCGTCGTCCGTGAAGAGGGTGCCGGTCCCGGAGGAGCCGTTCTCCAGGTCGTACGTCTTGTGGCCGCCGCGCTCGCCGTCGGTCAGCTCGTAGCCGCTGCCCGAGGCGGTGGTGCCCAGTTCCACGGTGCCGCTGTACTGGCTCTCGCCGGTGCCGCTGTGCACGGCGTCCCACTGGAAGAGCTGCTTGCCGGTGGCCGCGTCAGTGACGGTGTGCAGTTCCTGCGGGGTGCCGTCCTTCTTGGTCGACTCGGTGACCTTCTCGAAGGCCAGCTTCGGGGCGCCCTTCGCGGCCCAGACGACCTTGCGGGCGCCCTTCGGGGCGGCGGCCGAGGTGACCGTCTCCACATCGATCTCGGCCTCGACGGCCTTGGTGACGCCGTCGGTGGCGCCGGACTTGTCGGTGTGCACCACGAGGTCGCCGCCGAGGACGGGCAGACCCTGGTAGGTGCGCTCGTACCGGGTGTGCAGGCTGCCGTCGCGGTCCTTGACCACGTCGCGGACGACCAGCTTCTCCTGGGCGCCGAGGCCGATCGCGCGGGCGGTCGCCGCCTTCGCGGAGTCCGCCTCCTGGAGCAGGCTCGCCTTGGCGTTGGCGGAGAGGGCGGCCGGGGCGGCCGCGGGCACCTGGTCGGCGGCGGGCTGGGCGACGGCTCCGCCGGAGGAGAGCCCGGCGGCGAGCAGCGCGCCGGCGGCGACGGCGGTGGACAGGGCGAGGCCGGTACGGCGGCGGGATATGTGGGGGGTCACGCGCGCTCCCTGGTGAGGGCCGGCCCCGACGGCGTGCGCCCGGGCCGGATGTGGGGGACCGGGGCGCATGGCTGCGGCCCGGATGGGGAAGTAGCGGTGCGGGTACGTCTGTTCGCCCGGGAGGCGTGGGGCGGTCCGGGCGGGTGTGGCTCTGCGGTGCTGTGGTGCCGTGCGTGGTGTGCGGTCTGTGCGAACCGTGCGGTCCGTGCGGTCCGTGCGGGGGAAGCGTGCCACTTGTGGCGTGTACATGCCATGCATCGGCCGGAGGTTGGCCGGAAATCGTCCGCCCAGAGGTGGCCGAAGTCCGCTATGCGGGGCGCGCCGGGGCGCGTTGGCTCACGGCAGACCGGTTCTCCCGGGGGCCCGTACGGGCAGTCCCCCTTCTCGTCCGCCGCGAAGTCCCGGTGGTCGGTCTGCTCGTCAGCGCCGCGCGGCTTGCTCGGTGCCGCCGTCGGCAGGCGGCCCGCCGAGGGGGCCGACGTCGCCTCCTCGGTCCGGCCGCACTCAGGAGGAGGGGGGCCGCTCGCCGTGCCAGGAACGCCAGAGCGCGGCGTAGGCGCCGTCGGCCGCCACGAGCGCGTCGTGGGTGCCGAGTTCGGTGAGCCGGCCGTCCTCCATCACGGCCACCCTGTCGGCGTCGTGGGCCGTCTGCAGGCGGTGCGCGACGGCGATGACGGTCCGGCCTTCGAGGACGGCGGCCAGCGCCCGTTCGGTGTGCCGGGCGGTCCTCGGGTCCAGGAGCGCGGTGGCCTCGTCGAGGATCAGCGTGTGCGGGTCGGCCAGTACCACGCGCGCCAGGGCGAGTTGCTGCGCCTGGGCGCCGTCCGGCCGGTGCCCCTCGTGGCCCAGGTCGGTGTCCAGCCCGTCCGGCAGTCCGGCGGCCCAGTCGGCGCCGACGGCGGCGAGTGCCGCGCGCAGTTCGGTGTCGGTGGCGTCGGCGGCGGCGACCCGCAGGTTGTCCCTCAGCGTGCCGAGGAAGACGTGGTGTTCCTGGGTGACGAGGACGACATGGCGGCGCAGCCGGCCGGGGGCCAGGTCGGCGACGGGAACCCGCCCCACCGTCACCGAGCCGGTGCGAGGCCTGTCGACGCCCGCCAGCAGCCTGCCCAGGGTGGTCTTGCCCGCCCCGGACGGGCCGACGATCGCCAGCCGCTCACCCGGCCGGACCGTCAGGTCGACGCCGTGCAGGACGTCGCTCGCGCCCTCGTACGCGTAGCGCGCCCCGGCCACCTCGATCCGGTCGTCGGCCGGTGTGCGGGGAGCGGGGAATGGTGCCCGCGCGACCGCGCCGAGCCCCTCGACCCGGGCGAAGGCGGCGCCGCTGGACTGGAGTTGCTCCATCTGCTGGAGGACGGTGTCCAGGGGCTGGGAGAGCTGCCGCAGGTACAGGGCCGAGGCGACCACCGCGCCGAGGCTCATCGTGCCGTGGTCGTGCAGCACGCCGCCGACCAGCAGCACACCGACCACGGGAACGACGTACGAGACGTCCACGGCCGGGAAGAGCACACTGCGGAGGAAGAGGGTCCTGGCGCGGGTCGTGCGGCACCGTTCGATCTCCTCCTGGCAGGCAGCCACCCGGCGTTCCTGGAGCCCGAGGGCCTCGATCGTGCGGGCCCCGGCGGCGGTGGCCGCGAGCTGCTCGGCGAGGGCCGAGTTGGCGGCCCCCTCGGCGAGGTACGCGGTGAGCGCCCGGCGCAGGTACCAGCGGGCGGCGAACCAGATGCCGAGTAGGCCCACCACCCCGCAGGCGCCGAGCAGCGGATCGAGGGCGAAGACGGCACCGAGGATGAACAGCGCCTGGACCCCGGCGACGAGGACCTGGGGGCCGGTCTCCCGGAGGGTGGCGCCGACCTCGGCGACGTCGGTGGTGCCGCGGGCCATCAGGTCGCCGGTGCCGGCCCGCTCGGCCACCGAGGCGGGCAGGGCGAGCGCCCGGTCGGCGAACCGCTCGCGCATCCGCGCCAGGCCGCGTTCGCCGAAGCGGTGTCCGAGGAGGGCCGCGTACCGGGTGAGGACGAGTTGGAGCAGGGCGAAGACGAGGATGGTGAGCGCGAGGCGGTCCACCGCTGCCACCCCGGCCCCGCCCCGCACCTCGTCGACGATGCGGCCCAGCAGCCAGGGACCGACGAGTCCGGCGCCGGCGGCCAGCGCGTTGAGGCCGATCATGGCGGCGAAGGCGGCGGCGTCCCGCCGGATCAGCCCGAGTGCCGCCCGGCGTACGCGGGACGGCTCGGCGACGGGCAGGGCCCGGGGCGTCGCGGGGGAGTCGGTGGTCATCGCACGGCCTTCCGGAGTCGCGGGCCGGGTTCCTCGCCGGTGCGGTCGTGGTCCTCGTCGTCCGCGCCGCGGGAGACCAGGCGGCGGTAGCCGGGCTCCCGGTCGAGGAGTTCCCGGTGGGTGCCGACGGCGGCGGCGGAGCCTTCGACCAGGAGATACACGGTGTCCGCCTGGTCCAGCAGGAGGGGCGAGGTGGTGGTGACCAGAGTGGTGCGGCCGGCCCGGGCGGTGCGCAGCCGGGCCGCGACGGCCGCCTCGGTGTGGGCGTCGACCGCCGAGGTGGGCTCGACGGCCAGGAGCACCTCGGGATCGGCCAGCAGGGCCCGGGCCAGGCGGACACGCTGCCGCTGGCCGCCGGAGAGGTTGCGGCCGCGCGCCTCGACCGGCGAGTCGAGGCCGTCGGGCAGGCCGCGCACGATGTCCTGCGCCATGGCCGCGTGGACGGCGCGGCCGATGGCCTCCTCGTCCCGGTCCCAGCCGCCTATCACCTCGCGCAGCGGGCCGGCGAACAGATCGGCCTCGTTGTCCGCGACCAGGACGCGCCGCCGCACCTGCGTCAGGTCGATCTCGTCCAGGCGTATCGCGCCCCAGGTCGCGGCCGACCCGGCGAAGCGGCCGAGGCGGTCGACCACCGCGGCGGACTCCGACGGCCGGGCGCTCACCAGGGCGGTCAGCTCGCCGGGCGCCACCTCGACACCGGATGCCGGATCACGGAGCGTGGACGGCCGCGCGGGCGCGTCGGCGGTCGCCCCCCGGCCGGTGGAATCGGGTTCCTGGGCCAGGAAGCGGACGACTCGGCGGGCGGCGACCAGGCCACGGCTGAGGTCGTAGCCGCCTTCGATGAAGGAGGAGACCGGCACCACCAGCACCGCGGCGTACCCGTACACGGCGACCAGCTCGCCGACGGATATCTCCCCCTGCGCGGCCATCCGCGCCGCCAGCCAGGTCACGGCCCCGAGGAACAGTGTGGGCAGGCCCACCCCCAGGGCCTGGACCCAGCTGGTCACCGCGCCGACGCGGTACCCCTCCGTCCGCAGCCGCTGGGAACCGCGCCGGTAGCGCTCGGCGTGCATCTCCTTGCCGCCGATGCCGTTGAGGACGCGCAGCCCCCCGACGATGTCCTCGAACCGGGAGGCGAGCCGGCCCTGTTGCTCCCGGTACGCCGCCTCGACGCCCTGGAGGCGCCCCAGCAGCGGGCCGACCAGCACCGCGAGCAGCGGCACACCGAGCAGCACCACCACGGCGAGCAGCGGCGAGACGGCCAGCAGCAGCGCGGCCACGACGAGGTAGGCGAGGACCGCGCCGACGCCGGGGCCGGTGACGGTCAGCGTGTTGGCGATCACGGCCACGTCGCCGAAGCCGATGGTGAGGACCTCCCCGGTGGTGACCCGGCGCGGCAACGCCGCGCCCAGCCTGGTCGCCTGCCGGACCACCACCCGCACGGAACGGAAGACGGCGTCCAGCCGCACCCGGGTCATCGTGCGGTGCCGCAGGACGGAGAGCCACGCGTCCAGCACCCCCACGCCCAGCAGTACCGCCACCCAGCCGAGCAGGACGGGCCACCGGCCCGGTACCAGCCCGTCGTCGATGGCGCGGGACAGCACGTACGGCGGCAGCGTCAGGCAGACCATCCAGGCACTGCCCAGCAGCGCACCGGCGGTGATCCGGCGGCGCTGACTGGTGACCAGCCACCACAGGTACCGCCCCGCGCTGCGGCGGTCGGGCGCTCCGGGATCCTCGGGTGCGTCATTCATCCACCGCACGGTAGCGACACCCCCGGTCCAGGGGCGCGTCAGCCCACCACACTCTCCCGCCAGGCCCGGTGCAGCCCGGCGAAGACCCCGGTGCCTCCGATGAGTTCGCCCGGCTCGCCGTCCTCCACGATCCGGCCGCCCTCCATCACCAGGACCCGGTCGGCGATCTCCACCGTCGAGAGACGGTGGGCGATCACCACGGCGGTGCGGCCCCGCAACACCGTGGCCAGGGCCCGCTGCACCGCGCGCTCCCCGGGGAGGTCCAGCGAGCTGGTCGCCTCGTCCAGGATCAGCACCGCCGGATCGGCGAGCAGGGCGCGGGCGAAGCCGACCAGCTGGCGCTGGCCCGCCGAGATCCGGCCGCCCCGCTTGCGGACGTCGGTGTCGTACCCGTCGGGCAGCGCCGCGATGAAGGCGTGGGCGCCGATGGCCCGGGCCGCCGCCTCCACCTGCTCGCGGGTCGCGTCGGGGCGGCCGATGGCGATGTTCTCCGCGACCGTGCCGGAGAAGAGGAACGCCTCCTGCGTCACCATGACCACGCCGCGCCGCAGTTCGGGGGTGGCCAGCTCGCGCAGGTCCACGCCGTCCAGCAGGACCTGGCCGCCGGAGGGGTCGTAGAAGCGGGCCAGCAGTTTGGCCAGCGTCGACTTGCCCGCGCCGGTCGAGCCGACCACGGCGACGGTCTGCCCGGCGGGGATCACCAGGTCGAAGCGGGGCAGCACCTCGCCGCCGGTGCGGTAGCCGAAGGAGACCCCGGCGAACTCCACCCTCCGGCCCGGCGCCTCACCGGCCAGGGCGGGCAGCGCCACCGGCGACTGGGGCTCGGGGACGGCGGGGCGCTGCGCCAGCAGCCCCGCGATCTTCTCCAGCGAGGCCGCCGCCGACTGGTAGGCGTTGAGGAACATCGCCATCCGGTCGATCGGGTCGTACAGCCGCCGTACGTACAGCACGGCGGCCGCCAGCACGCCGAGGGCGAGCACGCCGTCCGCGACCCGCCAGGCGCCCCACAGGACCATGGCCGCGACCGCCGTGTTGGCCACCAGCCGGGAGCCGACCACGTACCGGGCCATCTCCAGCAGCGCGTCGCCGTTGGACCGCTCGTGGGTGCGGTTGAGGGCGGCGAACTCGGCGTCGTTGGCCCGCTCGCGGCGGAACGCGCGGACCGGGCGGATGCCGTTGACCGTCTCGGTGAACTTGACGATGACCCGGGCGATCGCCGTCGACCTGCGGGCGTACACCCGGCCCACCCGGCGCTGGTAGAGCCGGATCAGCAGGTACAGCGGGACGAAGGAGAGGACCGCCACCGAGCCGATGCCCAGATCCAGCCAGAGCAGCATCCCGCCGATGTAGACGAACGACACCAGGACCGTCACCAGCTCCTGGAGCCCCTCGTCGAGCAGTTCGCGCAGCGACTCCACGTCGGTGGTGGCCCGGGAGATCAGCCGCCCCGAGGTGTACCGCTCGTGGAAGTCCAGGCTCAGCGCCTGCCCGTGCCGGAAGATCCGCCCCCGCAGCTCCAGCAGGACGTCCTGGCTGACCACCGCCGACCGGGTCAGGAAGGCGTACTGGAGCAGCCCGCCCGCCAGCGCGCACACCAGATAGCCGGCGCCGACCGCCACCAGCGGCCCCCACCGGCCGTCCCGCACCGCCGGAACTCCCTGGTCGATCGCGTACGCCACCAGCAGCGGGCCCGCCTGGATGGCGGCCTGCTGGAGGAGGAGCAGGAGGACGACGAGGGCGACCCGGCCGCGCATCGGCGCCAGCAGGGAGCGCAGCAGCGACCCCGTCGCGCCGGGCGGGGCGGGCAGGTCGTCCTGGTCGAAGGGGTCGGGGGCCGGAGTGACAGGAGTCTTCGGCGCGGCGGTGGAGGCGGAGCCGGCGGGGGAGGGTCGGGCGGCCTGCGCCTCGGTCTCCCCGGTGGTCCCCTCGGCAGGCCCTTCGGCAGGGGGATCCTGCGGGCGGGACTGGGTGGTCATCTGCTCGTTCCCTTCGCCATCTCCGCCGTCCTGTGCCCGCCGTCGCCGGGCGGCGCGTCGGCCCCCGACATCAGCCAGGCGTACTCGGCGCTCTCCCGCAGCAGTTCCTGATGGGTGCCGACAGCGGTGATCCGGCCGCCGGAGAGCAGCGCCACCCGGTCGGCGAGCAGCACCGTCGAGGGGCGGTGCGCCACCACCAGCGCCGTCGTGCCGCGCAGCACCCGGCGCAGCGCCTCCTCCACCAGCGCCTCGGTGTGGACGTCGAGGGCGGAGAGCGGGTCGTCCATCACCAGGAAGCGCGGCGAGCCCACCACCGCCCGGGCCAGTGCGAGGCGCTGCCGCTGGCCGCCGGAGAGGCTCAGCCCCTGCTCGCCGACCTGGGTGCCCGTGCCGTCCGGCAGCCGGTCCACGAAGTGGGCCTGGGCCACCTCCAGCGCGCGGCGCAGCTCCGGCTCCCCGGCCCGGCCGTCCGCGCCCATCAGGACGTTCTCCCCGACCGACGCCGAGAAGAGCGTCGGCTCCTCGAAGGCGAGCGCCACCCGGGTCCGCAACTCGTCGCGGGAGAGCGCGGTGATGTCCTCCCCGTCCAGCGTGATCCGCCCGGCCGTCACCTCGTGCAGCCGGGGGACAAGCGCCGTCAGCGCCGTCTTGCCGCTGCCGGTGGCGCCCACCAGCGCCATCGTCTCGCCGGAGCGGACGTGCAGGTCGATGCCGTCGAGCACCGGCCGGGAGCCGGGCGCGGCGTCGGGGAAGCGGAAGACGACGCCGGAGAAGCGCAGACCGTCACCGGTGCCGTCCGGCTCCGGCACCCCGCCGCGCGCCACGGCGTCCCCGGGCGCGTCCGGGCCCTGCGACTCCTGGGCCACGTCGAGCACCTCGAAGTACCGCCGTGTCGCCGTCGCCGCCTCCTGGCACATCGCCAGCAGGAAGCCGATCGACTCCACCGGCCAGCGCAGCGCCAGCGCCGTCGTCAGGAAGGCCACCAAGGTGCCCGCCGACAGATCGCCGTCGGCGACCTGGACGACGCCGAGGACCAGCGCCGCACCGAGCGCCAGCTCCGGCAGGATCACGATGACCGCCCAGATCGCGGCGAGCAGCCGGGCCTTGGCCAGCTCGGTGGCGCGCACCCCGCGGGACTGTTCCCGGAAGGCCCGGGCCTGGCTGCGGTGGCGGCCGAACCCCTTGACGACCCGGATGCCGAGCACGCTCTCCTCGACCACCGTGGTCAGGTCGCCCAACTGGTCCTGGGCGCGCCGGGCCACCCGCGCGTACCGCGACTCGAAGAGTGAGCAGACCGCGATCAGCGGCAGCACGGGGAGCAGCAGCACCAGCCCCAGCGTCCACTCCTGCACGAGCAGGACGGCCATGCCGACGAGGATCGTCGCGCCGTTGACCACCAGGAAGGTCAGCGGGAAGGCGAGGAACATCCGCAGCATCATCAGGTCGGTGGTGCCGCGCGACAGCAACTGGCCCGAGGCCCAGCGGTCGTGGAAGGCGACCGGCAGCCGCTGGATGTGGGAGAAGAGGTCCCCGCGCATCGTCGCCTCCACCCGGGCCAGCGGACGCGCCACCAGCCACCGGCGGAAGCCGAAGAGCAGCGCCTCCGCGACCCCGATGCCGAGCAGCACGAAGGCGCCCAGCCAGACCCCGCCGGGGTCGCCCCCGGCCACCGGGCCGTCCACGATCCACTTGAGGACCAGCGGGATCACCAGGCTGACGCACGAGGCGACGACGGCGACGAGGACGGCGGCGAGCAGCCGCGCCCGCACCGGACGGACGTACGGCCACAGCCGCAGCAGCGAGCGCACCGCCGACGGCTCGGCCCCGTCGGGCGAGGCGTCGGGGGCGGCCTCAGGGGCGGCCTCGGGGGGCGAAGGAGAGTCAGACATCAGCAGTGAGCGTACGGTTCGCCAACGACACCGACCAGTGACTTTTGACCCAGCCGGGCTCGGCCCCGGGACCTGCCCCTGACACCTCGGCCCCCGCTCGTCGGGGTCCGCTGCGGGCCACACCTCATCCGATCGGATGAGGCGGGCGTCACACCCCGGTCGGGATACTCCCGTCCATGCCCATCATCGAAGTCAGCGGAGTACGCAAGGCGTACGGCGGCCGCACCGTCGTGGACGGCATCTCGTTCACCGTCGAGGAAGGCGAGATCTTCGGCGTTCTCGGCCCCAACGGCGCCGGGAAGACCACCACCGTGGAGTGCGTCGAGGGACTGCGCCGCCCCGACGCGGGGACGGTCCGCGTCGCCGGACTCGACCCCGTCCGCGACCGGGACGGCGTCACCCGGGTGCTCGGCGCCCAGCTCCAGGAGAGTGAGCTCCAGCCGAAACTGACCGTCCAGGAGGCCCTGCAGCTCTACGCCGCCTGCTACCCGGACCCCGCCGACTGGCGCGCCCTCGCCGAGCGCCTCGGCCTGACCGAGAAGCTGGGCACCCGCTTCGCCAAACTCTCCGGCGGCCAGAAGCAGCGGCTGTTCATCGCGCTGGCGCTGATCGGCAACCCGCGTGTCGTCGTCCTGGACGAGCTGACCACCGGCCTCGACCCGCGCGCCCGCCGGGAGACCTGGTCGCTCATCGAGGAGGTCCGCGACAGCGGCGTCACCGTCCTGCTGGTCACCCACTTCATGGAGGAGGCCCAGCGGCTCTGCGACCGGATCGCCGTCATCGACGGCGGCCGCCTCGCCGCCCTCGACACCCCGGCGGGCCTGGTCAGCCGCGCCGCCGGTGCGGTCGTCATCTCCTTCGCCCCCTCCGGCCCGCTGCCCGCCGCCGAGGTGGCCGCGCTTCCCGCACTCGCCTCCGCCGAGGAGCGCGACGGGGTGACCACCCTCACCGGCACCGACGAGACGGTGGCGGCCCTGCTCGCCCTCCTCGGCCGCACCGGCGTCACCCCGCACCGGCTGCGGATCGCCGACGCCACCCTCGACGACGCCTTCCTCGACCTGACAGGAGAAGCCGCATGAGCAGCGCCGCCGCCCCCGCCCGCACGGCGTCGCCCGGCCGCGCCGTGCTGCGTACCGAGACCCGCCTCTTCCTGCGGGAGCCGGGCAGCCTCTTCTGGATCCTCGGCTTCCCCGTGCTGCTCCTGGTGATCCTGGGTGCCATCCCCGGCTTCCGCGAACCCGACCCGGAGAACGGCGGGCAGCGGATCATCGAGCTGTACGTGCCGATCTCCGTGGTGCTCGCGATGATCATGTCCGGGCTCCAGGCGATGCCCCCCGTCATCACCGGCTACCGGGAGCGCGGCATCCTGCGCCGGATGTCGGTCACCCCGGTCCGCCCGCAGTCGGTGCTCGGCGCCCAGATGGGGCTGCACGGGCTGGCCGCGCTGGTCTCCGCTCTGCTGGTGATCGTGGTCGGCCGGGCCGTCTTCGACGTGGCGCTGCCCCGGCAGGCCGGCGGCTACCTGCTGGCGCTGCTCCTCGCCATCGTCTGCGCGCTGGCGCTGGGGGCGTTCATCTCGGCGCTCGCGCCCACCACCAAGATCGCCACCGCCGTCGGCTCGGTGGTCTTCTTCCCGTCGATGTTCACGGCCGGGGTGTGGTTCCCGGTGCAGGCCATGCCCGACCTGTTGGCCCGGATCGTCTCCCTCACCCCGTTCGGCGCGTCCGTGCAGGCGCTCGACCAGGCCGCCGCCGGTGACTGGCCGTCCTGGTCGCACCTGGGCGTGGCCGCGCTGTGGGGGCTGCTGCTGTCGCTGGGCGCCGTCCGCTGGTTCCGCTGGGAGTGAGCGGGCCAGGGGCGCCCGCCCGGCTCACTCGCGGACCCGCAGCACCAGCACCGAGCGCCCCGGCACGGTGACGGTGGCGCCGCCGGTGTGGACGGTGCCCGGCTTGGCCGCCTGCCGCTCGGCGGCGGTGTCGACGGCCACCTCGTACGCCTCGGCCCAGGGGGCGCCCGGCAGGGTGACCTCGACGGGGGCGTGCCCGGCGTGCAGCACGATGTGGAAGCTGGCGTCAGTGACCGGCGTACCGCGTTCGTCCTGGTCGGGGATGTCGCGGCCGGAGAGGTAGAGGGCGAGGGTGTCGGTGGGGGCGTACCAGTCGCCCTCCGTCATCTCCCGCCCGTGCGCGGTGAACCACGCCAGGTCCCGCAGCCCGTCCTCGGCCTGCGCCCGCCCGGCGAAGAAGGAGCGGCTGCGCAGCACGGGGTGGGCGCGGCGCAGCCCGATCAGCCGCCGGGTGAGGGCCAGCAGGTCGGCCCAGGCGGGGTCGTCGCGCAGCGACCAGTCGACCCAGCTCGTCCCGTCGTCCTGGCAGTAGGCGTTGTTGTTGCCGCCCTGGGTGCGGCCCATCTCGTCCCCCGCGGTGAGCATCGGGACGCCGGTGGAGAGCAGCAGGGTGGTCAGCAGGTTGCGGAGCTGGCGGTGGCGCAGGGCGGTCACCGCCGGGTCGTCGCTCTCGCCCTCGGCACCGCAGTTCCAGGAGCGGTTGTCGTCGGTGCCGTCGCGGTTGGCCTCGCCGTTGGCCTCGTTGTGCTTGCGCTCGTAGCTGACCAGGTCGCGCAGGGTGAAGCCGTCGTGGGCGGTCACGAAGTTGACGGAGGCGTGCGGGCGGCGGCCGCCCCAGGCGTAGAGGTCGCTGGAGCCGGAGAGCCGGTAGCCCAGGTCGCGCACGTCGGGCAGGGCGCCGCGCCAGAAGTCGCGGACGGCGTCGCGGTAGCGGTCGTTCCACTCGGTCCACAGCGGCGGGAAGGCGCCCACCTGGTAGCCGCCCATGCCCACGTCCCACGGCTCGGCGATCAGCTTGACCCGGCGCAGCACCGGGTCCTGGGCGATCACCGCGAGGAACGGCGAGAGCATGTCCACGTCGTGGAAGGAGCGGGCCAGCGCCGCCGCCAGGTCGAAACGGAAGCCGTCCACGCCCATCTCCGTCACCCAGTACCGCAGCGAGTCGGTGATGAGCCGCAGCACGTGCGGCTGGACCACGTGCGGGGTGTTGCCGCAGCCGGTGTAGTCGGCGTAGCGGCGGGCGTCGGACTGGAGGCGGTAGTACCCGGCGTTGTCGATGCCCTTGAGGCTGAGGGTGGGGCCCAGCTCCCCGGCCTCGGCGGTGTGGTTGTAGACCACGTCGAGGACGACCTCGATGCCCGCCGCGTGCAGCGCCTTGACCATCGCGCGGAACTCGCCCACCTGCTGCCCGGTGGTGCCGCCCGCGGCGTACGCGGCGTGCGGTGCGAACCAGCCCAGCGAGTTGTACCCCCAGTAGTTCCCGAGCCCGCGCCGCAGCAGGTGGTCCTCGTGGGCGAACTGGTGCACCGGCAGCAGCTCGACCGCCGTCACCCCCAGCTCCACCAGATGGGCGATGGCCGCCGGGTGGGCGAGCCCCGCGTAGGTGCCGCGCAGCTCCTCGGGGATGTCCGGGTGGCGCATGGTGAAGCCGCGCACGTGCAGCTCGTAGATGACGGTGTCGGCCCACGGCGTCTTCGGGCGCACGTCGTCGGCCCACACGTCCGGCCCGTCGTCGTGGACGACGACGCCCTTGGGGACGTACGGCGCCGAGTCCCGGTCGTCGCGGACGGTGTCGGCGTACTCCTGCTGCGGCCAGTCGCGGACGTGGCCGTACACCTCCGGCGGCAGCCGCCGGTAGTCGGCGCCGCGCGGCGCGTCGACGGCGCGGGCGTAGGGGTCGAGGAGGAGCTTGGCCGGGTTGAAGCGGGCGCCGGTCCACGGGTCCCACGGGCCGTGCACCCGGTAGCCGTACCGCTGGCCCGGGCCGACGCCGGGCAGGAAGCCGTGCCAGATGCCGTGCGTGAACTCCGGCAGCGGGCAGCGGGTCTCCGCGCCCGAGGCGTCGAAGAGGCAGACCTCTACGGCCTCGGCGCCGCCCGCCCACAGGGCGAAGTTGGTGCCGGTGACCCCGTCGGGCCCGGTGCGGTGCCGGGCGCCCAAGGGGTGCGGGGCGCCCGGCCAGACGGGCGCGCCCGGCGCCCCGGGGCCGCGGCGCCGGTCGGTCGGCTGCGGCGCGGGCGCGGGGGGTCCGGCCCCGCCCGCGCCGTGCTGGACGGTTCGCTGTTCGGCTGCGCTCGACACCTGTCGGCCTCCCGCGGCTCCGGCGGACCGGCACGGAGCCTGCGGAGTCCCGGCCGCCGCCCGCACGTAGGTCCTTCTCCTCTCTTACTGCCCAGGGCGGACCGTTCGTACTGCCTCCAGGCCGGTGAAGACACCCCTTACGCCGAAGTGGCGGCGCGCGGCGGGGTGACGTTTCCCGGGGTGGGGGCCCGTCGTTGCATCCGTCGTGAACAACGACAGGACGCGCGTGCGGCGCGCAGTAGCGGGAGCGGCGGCGGTGCTGGCCCTGGTGGCCGCCCTCGCCGGATGCGGGGCGGGGAGCGGCCCCGGCCTGGGCGACGACGGAGCGGGCGGCGGCCCCGGCCGTCCGGTGCTGATCACCATCACCCCCTCGGACGGCAGCGTCGAGGTCGGCCCCGGCCAGGAGCTGGAGGTGCGGGTGGACCGGGGGCGGCTGGAGTCGGTGAAGGTGGTCCGCACCCAGGACGCCCGCGACGAGCCGGTCCCCGGGGAACTCTCCGGCGACGGCCGGCGCTGGCGGCCCGTCGACGGCTCCCTGGCGCTGGCCGCCAAGTACACCGTGGACGCCGTCGCCTCGGACGGCGAGCGCCGGGCGGCGCGGCACGCCACCTTCACCACCCTGGTGCCCCAGGAGCGGTTCATCGGCTACGTGACGCCGGAGAACCGCGCCACGGTCGGCACCGGCATGATCGTCTCGCTGGAGTTCAACCGGGAGATCAGCGACCGGGCGGCGGTGGAGCGCGCGGTGCGGGTCACGGCCGACCCCGAAGTGCCGGTCGCCGCACACTGGTTCGGCCGTGACCGGCTCGACTTCCGGCCCGAGGAGTACTGGGAACCCGGCACCGAGGTCACCGTCGACCTGCGGCTGCGGGACGTGGAGGGCGCGCCCGGGGTCTTCGGCCTCCAGCGCAAGGCGTTCACCTTCACCGTCGGCCGTAGCCAGGTCAGCACGGTGGACGCGGCCGCGCACACCCTGCGGGTGGTCCGCGCGGGCGAGGAACCGGTGACGGTGCCGGTCACCGCGGGGGCGCCGGGCACCACCACGTACAACGGCAAGATGGTGGTGACCGAGATGCTGGAGATCACCCGGATGGACGGGTCCACCGTCGGCTTCGGCGGCGAGTACGACATCCCGGACGTGCCGCACGCGATGCGGCTGACCCGCTCGGGCACCTTCCTCCACGGAAACTACTGGGCGGGCGCCTCGGTCTTCGGCAGCAGCAACGTCAGCCACGGCTGCGTCGGGCTGCGCGACGTGAGGGGCGGCGGCCCCTCGACGCCGGCCGGCTGGTTCTTCGACCGGAGCCTGATCGGGGACGTGGTCGAGGTGGTCAACTCCGACGACCGGACCGTGGCGCCCGACAACGGGCTGGGCGGCTGGAACCTCGACTGGCGGGAGTGGCGGGCCGGTTCGGCGCTCGGCTGACCCCTCTCCGGCGCACCCGCGCGTCCCCGCCCGCCAGTTGGGACCGAACGGTGACATCCCTCCCGGGTCACCCCCCTGAGCTGTGTGGTTATCTACCCAGTGCCGCCCCGTGACCGATCCGGGAGCGGCGCTGGGCGGGCGCGGATCAGGCGCCACAAGTGCGGGCCTGGGGGCAGGCCGTGCGAGGGGAGACAGACTGTGAACGGGCGACCGATATCGGGGGCGTCGGTTGGTGCACGCACCGGGCGTGCGCGGGGCGCGACGAGCCTGGTGCTGGGGGCGATGCTGGTGGCGCTGACCGCCTGCGGCTCCGGCGGGGAAGGCAAGGCGGAGGACGACAAGGCGGCTGCGGGGAAGCCGGCGGCGGCGGAGAAGGCGGTGCCGTCGAAGGCGGTCGTCTCGATCGCGCCGAAGGACGGCGCCGAGTCGGTGGCGACCAGCGGCGCGCTGAAGGTCACCGCCGAGCAGGGCGAGCTGTCGTCGGTGAAGGTCACCGACACCAAGGGCAACGAGATCAAGGGCACCGTCGCCAAGGACGGCGCCTCCTGGAAGCCGGCCCACCACCTGGCGGCGGCGACCGAGTACCGGGTGCACGCGGTGGCCGAGGACGCCGAGGGCCGCGAGTCGGCCAAGGACCAGACCTTCACCACGCTGGTCCCGGAGAACACCTTCGTCGGGCACTTCACCCCGGAGGACGGCTCCGAGGTCGGCGTCGGCATGCCGGTCTCGCTCCGCTTCACCCGCGGCATCACCGCGCCGGAGGCGGTCGAGCGGGCGGTCACCGTCACCGCCGAGCCCGCGGTGGAGATCCGCTCCCAGTGGTACGGCAACGACCGGCTCGACTTCCGGCCCGAGAAGTACTGGAAGCCGGGCACCAAGGTCACCGTCAAGCTCAACCTCGACGGCGTCGAGGGGCGGCCCGGTGTCTACGGCGAGCAGGCCAAGAAGGTCTCCTTCACCGTCGGCCGCTCGCAGGTCTCCACGGTGGACGCAAAGAAGAAGACGATGAAGGTGGAGCGGGACGGCAAGCTCCTCAAGACCATCCCGATCACGGCGGGCGCCCCCGGCACCACCACCTACAACGGCCAGATGGTCATCACCGAGAAGCACGAGGTCACCCGCATGAACGGGGAGACCGTCGGCTTCGGCGGCGAGTACGACATCAAGGACGTGCCGCACGCCATGCGGCTCTCCACCTCCGGCACCTTCATCCACGGCAACTACTGGTCCGGCGGCGCCTTCGGCAACTACAACGCCAGCCACGGCTGCGTCGGCCTGCGCGACACCCGCGGCGGCTGGGACAAGAAGGCGCCCGGCGCCTGGTTCTACGACAACTCGATGATCGGCGACGTGGTCGTGGTCAAGAACTCCGACGACAAGAAGATCCAGTGGTGGAACGGGCTCAACGCCTGGAACCTCGACTGGGACAAGTGGAACCCGCAGCCCAAGGGCTGACCCGTTCCGCCCCGCGGGCCCGGCCGGACCAGGCCGGGGCCCGCGCGCGTTCCCGGGGCGCGGCCGTGCCGGGCGGGGCGGCCGATAGCCTGCCCGCCATGACTGTGCATCTCGACGTCGCCGACGGCATCGGCACCATCCGGCTCGACCGTCCCCCGATGAACGCCCTGGACATCGCCGTCCAGGACCGGCTCAAGGCCCTCGCCGAGGAGGTGACCCACCGCGACGACGTCCGCTCCGTGATCCTCTACGGCGGCGAGAAGGTCTTCGCGGCCGGCGCCGACATCAAGGAGATGCGGGAGATGGACCACGCGGCGATGGTCGCGCGCTCCCGCGGCCTCCAGGAGGCGTTCACCGCCATCGCCCGCATCCCGAAGCCGGTCGTCGCGGCCGTCACCGGGTACGCGCTCGGCGGCGGGTGCGAGCTGGCGCTCTGCGCCGACCACCGGATCGCCGCCGACAACGCCAAGTTCGGGCAGCCCGAGATCCTGCTCGGCCTGATCCCGGGGGCGGGCGGCACCCAGCGGCTGCCGCGGCTGATCGGTCCCGCCAAGGCGAAGGACCTCATCTTCACCGGGCGCCAGGTCCGCGCGGACGAGGCCCTGCGGATCGGCCTCGCCGACCAGGTGGTGCCGGCCGCCGAGGTGTACGAGGCGGCCCGCGCCTGGGCCGGGCGGCTGGCCAAGGGCCCCGCGATCGCGCTGCGCGCGGCCAAGGAGGCGGTCGATGCCGGGCTGGAGGCCGACATCGACACCGGGCTGACCATCGAACGCACCTGGTTCGCCGGGCTGTTCGCCACGGAGGACCGCGAACGGGGGATGCGCAGCTTCGTCGAGGACGGGCCCGGCAAGGCCAACTTCCTCTGACCCGAGCCTTGGCCTCACCCGCCGGCCGGGCTCCCTGGCCTCAAGCGCCGGCCGGGCGGAGTGTGGCCTCAAGCGCCGGCCGGGCTGGGTGTGGCCTCAAGCGCCGGCCGGGCTGAGGGGTTGTGGGGGCGGTCTCGGCTCTCGTCGGGCTGAGGGTGGTGGCCTCAAGTGCCGGCCGGGCTGGAGATGGCCGAGGTGGCGTTGGCGCCCACCGGCTGAAGGGGTGGTGGCCTCAAGTGCCCAGTCGGGCAGAACCAGCCCGGCCGGCGCTTGAGGCCAATTCGAGCCCGGCCGGCGTTTGAGGCCATCTTTCCAGCCGGGCCGGCGCTTGAGGCCACTGAGCCGGGCCGGCGCTTGAGGCCACTGAGCCGGGCCGGCGCTTGAGGCCACACCCAGCCCGGCCGGCGGTTGAGGCCACACCCAGCCCGGCCGGCGGTTGAGGCCGTCTTTTCAGCCCGGTCGGCGATTGAGGCCATTCTCCAGCCCGGCCGGCGCCTGAGGCCGCCCCGGCCGAGGCATGTCGGGGTCAGGTCAACTCGCGTGGAGTGGCGCGGAGTTGACCACCCCAGGGGTGAACCAGGACCCAAGGCCCCCGCCCGGAGGCACACCCCCCACCCCCGAGCGCCGCAGGCATGACCTCGGGTGACGATGCCAAAACGGTGCGTAAGTACAGGTCAGCCCTCCTGCACCCACCCCTGCTATGCCGAAGGCATATGCCCATCGTCACGAGGACCCGCGCCAATACGCGGGTCCTATTCCACTGGAACGGGCCCGAACGGCCCTGTCGGCCGCCATGATGGTGCGCATGGCGGGGTTGGAGGGCATCGAGCAGCCGCAGCGACGAGGCGGCATGGTCGCGGACCGGCGAGGGCCGGCCGTGGAGGACGAACAGGCGCGCGAGGCGCTGGCGCGGTACGGCAGTCCGGCCGACGGCGAGGTGTTCATCCACTCCGAACCGGACGCCGCCCGGACGGTCCGGCGACTGACCCGGCTCGTCGTGGTCCACCAGTGGGGCCTGACCCCGCAGCTGAGCGAGGTGGCCGTCCTGCTCGCCTCCGAACTGGTCGGCAACGCCGTCCTGCACACCGGCGCCCGGGGGTTCGGCCTGCGCATCACCCGCACCCGCGGCCGGATCAAGGTCGAGTTACGCGACCCCTCGCGCGGCCTGCCCTGCATGCTGCCGGTGCAGCCCGCCGACATCGGCGGTCGCGGCCTCTTCCTCGTGGACAAACTCTCCGACCGCTGGGGCGCGGACCTGCTGCCCGTCGGCAAGTACGTCTGGTTCGAGCTGCGGGTCGTCGACCGCTGAGGCCCGCCGGGCCCGGATACGCAGAAACCCCCTGTCGCCGTCGGTGAGGCGCTGCGGGGGTTTCTGGGAACGCCGCGGACAAAGGGGTGTGGTCCGCGACGTCGAGGACAGCCTCGCCCGGGTCAATGGGGGCCGTGTCTCCGACTATGGCAGAGAGGTGTCCTCGCGGCCAAAGAGTCGAAGGGGGCGAATGTGGACGTAACAGGGCACTGCTTCGAGAATCTATGGTGAGATCGGCCACGCGCTGCAAGAAAGGCAGGCGTGAGGCAGGAAAACCTGCCGATTGGCATGATCGTGGCGGGGCGCCCTCGGCAGGCGGGGGACCATCGTTCCGGGTCCGCCTCAGGCCGGCCCGCCCAGGCCGGGTCCGCCCCGAGCCGTACCCCCGGCCTTGCCCCCAACGGGTGCCGTCCCCGCAGGGCCCGCCCGGCCTCCCGCGCCCGGAGGGGCCGCGCCCTTTGAATGGGCCCCGTGACCCGACCCCGTACCCCCGCCGGAACGACCACGCGCCGGGCCCTGCTCGGTGCCGCGCCCCTCGCCGTGGCGGGGCTCGTGGCGGCATGCGCCCGCCCGGTTCCGGACGGGCGGGGCGCCGACGCGGCCGCGCCGGGTCCCCGGAACCTTGCCGGGCTGCCCGTGCGGATCGCCCACGGCCCCCGGGACCGCGACCGTGTCGCCCTCACCTGCCACGGCGGCTCGCCGCACCCGGACGCGGAACCGCTGCTGGAGGCCGCCGGCCGGGCCGCCACGCCGTTGACCCTGCTGGTCACCGGGGTCTGGTTGGAGCGGGAGCCGGGCCGGGCCCGGCAGGCGCTGGCCGCGGGGCACGAGCTGGGCAACCACGGCTGGCACGGGCGGCCGCTCGACCGGCTGCCCCAGGAGCGGGCCCGTGCCGAGATCGCGGGGTGCGCGGAGCGGCTGCGGCGGCTGACCGGGTCCCCGGGCGCCTGGTTCCGGGCGCCGGGTGACGGGCACGCCACGCCCGGCGTCGTCGCGGCGGCCCGCGCCGCCGGGTACCCGCACCTGCTCGGCCAGGACGTCGACGCCTGCGCCGCCGCCGACCGCGGGACGGCCGCCCTGGTCCGCGCCGCCATCGGCCCCTGCCGCCCCGGTTCGGTGATCGCGCTGCCGCTCGGCCACCCGCGTACCGCCGAGGCGCTGCCGCTCATCGCCGAGGAACTGGCCCGCCGGGGGCTGCGCCCGGTGACCGCCTCCCGGCTGCTCGCCTGAGTCGGTCCGGCGTCAGCTCCGCGTCCGCGACACACCACCATCAGGTGAGGGTCCCGTTCGCGGGCCGGGTCGTCCCCGAGGGTGCCCGCGTGATCATGACCCGCCTGCGCCGCCGTGCCGCCGCGCTCACCCTCTCCCTGTCCGCGCTGCTCGCCGCCCCCGCCGTCTCGGCCGCGGAGCCCGCCGCCCCCGCACCGGCCGCGCCCCGCGCCGCCGCGGCCTGCCCGGTCGTCGCTGACCCGCTGATGGCCGCCGCCGACCCCCGGGTGGACGCCGGCCGCATCACCCCCGAGCCGGCCTTCCGCGACAACTGCGCCCAGCTCTACCGGGCCGACGGCCGCCCGCCCGCCGTCATCTTCGACGAGGGCTTCCTGCCGAAGGACACCGTGGACGGCCAGTACGACCTGGAGGCCTACGTCCTCGTCAACCAGCCCTCGCCGTACGTCTCCACCTCCTACGACCACGACCTGTACAAGCAGTGGAGGAGTGACTGGAACTACTACATCGACGCGCCCGGCGGCATCGACGTCAACCGCACCATCGGGGAGACCCACCGCTGGGCCGAGCAGCGCGAGGTGGCGTTCGCCGGGGGGATCCGCAGCGAGTTCATCGTCGGGGCGTGCCCGGTCGACCGCACGGCCAAGCAGGAGGTCATGTCCGAGTGCGTCGACAACCCGGACTACCGGCCGTGGCGGCGCCGCTGACGGGTACCGCCCCGGGCCCCGGCCCCTCAGCCCGCGACGAGCAGCGCCTCCGCGGCGACGGGCCGGTGACCGGCCGCCTGGAACGCCCGGATGCTGCGGGTGTTCCCGGCGGCCTGCTGTGCCCAGACCGCCTCTCCGTCCGGGACCAGGTGGCGGGCGGAGCGCGCGAGTTGCCGCCCCAGCCCCGCGTGCCGGGCCGCCTCGCCCACCTCCAGCCCGATCTCCCAGCGCCCGGCCGGTCCCCGCCCGAGGACCAGGACGCCCGCGCCGTCCTCGGTGGCCCAGGCGCGTACCTCCTCGCGGCGCTTGCGGGCGGAGGCGACCCGGGGGTGGTCCGAGTCGTCCGCCCGGCGCAGAGGGAGCGGCGGCGGACCCGGCAGCCTGGTGGCGGCCGTGACCAGGTCGACCGTCTCGACGTGCCGGCCGGTGCGGCGGGCCAGCTCGGCGAGGAAGAACGGGTTCATCGAGGCGGCCAGCGGGTCCGCGTCGACCCCGTGCAGGGCGCGCAGCACCCACGCCGGATCCTCGTCGAGGAAGACCACCGAGTGGGCGGTGAAGGCCCAGACCCCGGCGTGCCGGGTGTCCGGCTGCGCCAGGACCGTCGTGCCGCCGTCGGCGGGCGGGAAGACGCCGCGTGCGGCTGCCCGCAGCACCGCTCCCGGCGCCGCCGCGCCGCGCTCCTCGCCCCACCACGGTTCGGCCTGCTCCGTCGCCCCCATGCGCACTGCCCCCTCGTCCCGGCTGAGAGGGGCAACCTACCTCCCGGAGGCGGGCGTCGGCGCCTCATTCGCGCCGGGCCCAGGCCGTGAGCTCCTCCTGCCCGTCGAAGTTGGCGACGTTCTTGTCCAGCGGACGGTCCGTGTACTGGTGAATGCACCACTCGGCCTTGATGCGGGGCTTGCCCTTCTTCACGTAGTCCGCGATCCACAGGCCGTCGCCCGCGTAGGAACTGGTGTCCCGGTTGAGCCAGAAGTCGCGGTTGCAGTAGAGCAGGACGCGGTGGTCCGGGCGGAGCCGCTTCACCTCGCGCAGGAAGGTGTCCTTCTCCTTGCTGCTCGCCGCGGAGCCGTCACCGGTGCGCTCCCAGTCCAGGGCCAGCAGATCGCCTTCGCGCTCCTCGGTCTTGGAGAGGAAATACTCCGCCTGGGCCTTGATGTTGTCCGGCCAGAGGAAATGGTAGAAGCCGACCGTGCACCCGGCGTCGCGGGCCCGCTTGGTCTGGTCGGCCAACTGCGGGCTGACGTACGACCGGCCCTCGGTCGCCTTGATGAAGACGAAGTCGACGCCGTCGGTCTCGAACGACTTCTGGTGGGAGCTGATGTCGATGCCGTGCAGCACGGTCCCTGCCTCCTGTGTTCGCCGGTGCGCTCTCTCGTTCCCACGGCCTGCCCCGTGACCGCAGGGCCGACGCGCGCACGCCGCCTCGACGCGCCCAATGCGCTGCTCACGCCCCTCAAAAGAGTGATGATTCCTGAGATGGAGGGAATAGCGACGCGAAGGCCGCCTGTTGATGGTCTGTCAAGGGCCCCGACCGGGGCCCCGGGCGGACGCCGCGCGGGTGTCCGCCCACCGCAGCACCGTCGGAAGGTCTGACATGAGGATCGGCATCATCGGAGCGGGCAACATCGGCGGCAACCTCACCCGCCGCCTCACCGCCCTCGGCCACCAGGTCACCGTCGCCAACTCCCGCTCGCCCGAGACGCTCAGTGCCCTCACCGAGGAGACCGGCGCCACCGCGGCCGAGGCGGCGCACGCGGCCGACGGCGCCGAACTCGTCATCGTCACCGTCCCTCTGAAGAACGTCCCCGACCTGCCCAAGGGCTTCCTCGAAGGGGCGGACCCCGGCGCCGTCGTCATCGACACCAACAACTACTACCCGCAGCAGCGCGACGGCCGCATCGACGCCATCGAGGACGGGCTGCCCGAGAGCCGCTGGGTCTCGGCGCAGATCGGCCACCCGGTGGTCAAGGCGTTCAACTGCACCTACGCCCAGGACCTCCTGGACCGCCCCACCCCGCCCGGCACCCCGCACCGCCACGCCCTGCCCGTCGCGGGCGACGACCCGGCCGCCAAGCAGGTCGTCCGGGACCTCATCGACGCCCTCGGCTTCGACACCGTCGACACGGGCTCCCTCGACGACTCCTGGCGGCAGCAGCCCGGCACCCCGGTCTACGACAGCCGGGGTGACGCCGAGGAGGTCCGCCGCCTGCTGGACGAGGCCCAGCCGGAGCGGCCGGCCGAGTTCCGCGCCTGACGGGGTGACCGCGCGGGCCACGCCGTACCGGGGTGGCCCGCGCGGGACCGCCGGCGGTCAGCCCTCGCCCCGCACCGCTCCTGCCGGGGCCAGTGGGTGACCGGTCGCCAGGTTCCAGCGGCCCGGGCGTCCGGTGAGCGCGGTCAGGGTCAGCGGGCCCACGTCCAGCCGCCAGAAGACCGCGGGCGGCAGGCCCAGCGCGTGGGTCGCGGCGGCGCGGACCACCGCCGGTTCCACCACCGCCAGCAGCCGCAGCGGGCGTCGCCGCGCCCCGGGCCCCTCGCCTCCGGGGCCGTCCGCGGCCCAGGCCTCCGCGTCCAGCCAGCTCCCGACCCGCCCCAGCAGCCCGCGCAAACTCTCCCCGCCGTGCGGGGCCGCCTCCGGGTCGGTGGTCCACGCGGCCAGCGCCTCCGGCTCGGCCGCCGCCACCTCGTCCAGCCGCAGCCCTGCCCAGCGCCCCAACGCCCAGCCGGCGGGCGCCGCTTCGGGGGATTCCGCGCCCGGGAGGCCCAGCTCGCGGGCGGTGGCGGCGCAGCGGGCGGAGGCCCCGACCGCGTAACGGTCCGCCGCCGGAAGGTGCGGCGCCGCGGCCCGGGCGGCCCGGGCTCCGGCCGCGTCGAGCGAGGCGTCCCCGTCGAAGCGGGCCTCGCGCAGGGCCGGGTTGAGGGCGGGTGAGACCAGCATCACCCGCAGGGTCGGCGCTGTCACCGTCAGTGCTCCCGTCCGGTGGCGGGGCAGCCCGCGCGGGGCCGCCCCGGGCACCTCGGTTTCGTCATGTGCACCACATCACGCCTGGCCAGAGGGGTCCAGTGCGCGAGAGGTCGTAGCGGTGGCGGCGGGTGCGCGGTATGGTCCCCTCGTTCATGACGACGGGTGGACGGAAGCCGGTGGGAACCCGGCACGGTCGCGCCACTGTGTACCCGCGAAACCGCGGGAAGTCAGACCCGCCCCCGGTCGTCCGAGGCACCACGATCGGGACGCGTGTTCCCACAGGAGCTGTCATGGCGCATTCAGTCGCCCCCACCGACGCGGGCATACCCGCGATCACCCCTCTCTCGCTGAAGGCCATCGCCCCGTGGGCGGTCTTCATCGGCCTCCTCGCCCTGGTCCTGCTCTACTTCGTCGGCGCCGAGCAGGGCGCCACCGCCCTGGTCTCCGGCGAGTGGGTCCACGAGTGGGTCCACGACGGACGCCACCTCCTCGGCTTCCCCTGCCACTGACCACGAGGGGAACCCGTACCCATGAACTCCCTCTCGGTCCGCGCCCTGCTGGTCCGCGGCATGCTCGCGGGCCTCGCGGCCGGTGTCGCCGCCCTGCTCGTCGCCTACTTCCTCGGTGAGTCCCGGGTGGACGCCGCCATCGCCCTGGAGGAGCACGCGGCCGGCGGCCACCACGACCACGGCGGCGAGGAGGAACTCGTCAGCCGCGCCCTGCAGGCCACCGGCGGCCTCGCCACCGGCGTGCTGGTCTTCGGCGTCGCCGTCGGCGGCATCGCCGCCATCGCCTTCTGCGTCGCCCTCGGCCGGATCGGCCGCTTCGGCCCGCGCGCCACCGCCGCCTTCGTCGCCCTCGGCGGCCTGATCGCGGTCTACGTCGTGCCGTTCCTCAAGTACCCGGCCAACCCGCCGGCCGTCGGCGACGGCGACACCATCGGTGAGCGCACCGCGCTCTTCTTCCTGCTGGTGCTGCTCAGCGTGCTGCTGACGATCGGCGCCGTGCTCCTCGGGCGGCGGCTCGCCCCGCGCCTCGGCAACTGGAACGCCACCGTCGCCGCGGGCGCCGCCTTCCTGCTCGCGGTCACCCTGGCCTACGTCTTCCTGCCCTCCTACAACGAGGTCGGGCCGGACTTCCCGGGCCAGCTCCTGTGGCAGTTCCGCCTCGCCACCCTGGCCGTCCAGGCGACCCTCTGGGCCGTCTTCGGCCTGGTCTTCGGCACCCTGGCCCAGCGGCTGCTCACGCCGCCGACCGCCCCGCGCCCGGAACCGGCGGCCACCGCCGCCGCCTGACGCGCGCGACGGCGGGGCCCTGCCGACCCGGTCCCGGCAAGGGCCCCGCCGCGTACGCCGTCCGCTCCACCGCCGCACCCGGGGCGGGCGCGGCGGACCTTGTCGAGGCAGTGCCCGGTGGGCCGGTCACTGGACGCGGGACGCGGACTGGCCTTCGTCCTCGTCGTCGTCCTCGCCCTCGATGTGCACGTCACCGACCGAGATGTTGATCTCCACCACCTCCAGCGCCGTCATCTGCTGGATGGCCCGGGCGACGTTGGAGCGGATCTGCTCCGCCACGTCGGAGATCGACTCCCCGTACTCGACGACCACGTCCAGGTCGGCGGCGGCCTGCTTCTCGCCCACCTCGACCTTGACGCCTCGCGCCGGGTCGTCGCCCCCACTGGACACCTTGTTCCGCACGGCCCCCAGCGCGCGGCTCATGCCGCCACCCATAGCGTGCACCCCGGGAGTCTCCCGGGCCGCGATGCCGGCGATCGTGGCCACCACCGAGTCGGCGATGGTGGTCCTGCCCTTGACGGAACCGTTGCGGCCCGCACCACCGGTTGAGGTGGCGGACCCGGAGTTGTCGGCCATACGGCTGTCCTCACTGCGCTCGCGCGGTCACGCTCCACCCGGAGACCCGCCCTCGGGCGGATCGCCCGCGGATGTCACGAAAGCGGCCTTCTGCGCGCTTCCCTCCCAGTCTGCGACGGGGTGCGGCGGCCCGCCATTCGAGTGAGGGGTCAGGTGGCCGCTGGGCCTGGGTGGCCGCGGCTCCCAGGGTGCCGAGGTCGTGGATGTCCTCGGCGCCGCGCACGCGCACCGGTGTCCGTGAGGTCCGGCTTCCGGTGGCCAGGACCAGGCGGTCGTACGGCAGCGTCAGCGGTTCGTCGTCGCGGTCGACGGCCCGCGCGTTCCTCGCCACGGCGTCGATCTCCGTCACGGTGCCCGCGCCAGGCCGGAAGCCGCCCTCTGCCCGGCGTCCTCGCTGGTGGCCGGCGAGCGGTCCTGAGTGCCGGAGATGTCTTTGCGGTATCGCAGGCCCTTTCCGCGGGGCGGTGCTCTCAGGCTTACCGGGCTGTTTGTCGGGCCGCTGCTTCAGCCATCGGCCTTCCGTGCAGCCGACCGTGCGGCGGCTCTCCCTGAGGATGGTGTGCGTGATCGATGTCGAGTCGAGAACGGCGTCCGGACCGGTTTTTCGTCCCGGACCGATCTGTTTCTTTGCTTGATTTCTCCCAGGTAAGAGGCTGGCTGCCTGGGGTCATTCCCTGGTCGTGCACCCACTGAACCAGGTCCGGAATGCGATACGACACTCGCCTCGCCACGCGTGAGTGGTTCCTGCGCCGTTCAGGGCGCGGCCTCGACGAATACCCACTGGTTTTCCGCCATGGCCAACTCCCGCCGGGGCTGCGCCATCGCCCTCGGCGCGAGGCCGTCGGCACGCCCGGCCGGGAGCCGGGCCGGGAGCCGGGCCGGGAGGAAGGAAACCGCGGCGTGTGCCCGTTGGTCGTGCGAGTAAACGGAAAGGCGGAAAACGCGAGTGAGCACAAGCCGCGTCACTGCTGGAAATGCACTGCCACGGGTCAGGCAGCAGAGACTCTCGCGGAAGTGTGAAATGTGTGTGAAGTCCCTCGCGCTTCTGCTTGCTGTAATCTCTCTCGACGCTTTCACGGTGAGCTGTCGCGGTGCTGTTCGAAGAGGCGAGAAGCCAGATTGACGGGCGGGTGATTTCAGCCCGTTCCTGCGAAGGTCGAATCGCCAATTGACACTCTCGATCGGCCGTTCATATCGTGTAGCCCACTTCACAGCACATGCGGATGCCGGACGTTTCGACATCCTTAGCCCTGGTGCCTGTCGCATGCGGTGCACGCGCCCGGGCCGGCCACCGGCGCCAAGCCGGTGGGGAAACGGCCCTGCGAATCGCGCGCCCGTGCGGACGTAGGAGGCCCTTCACTCGCAGCCCCGAACCCGGGAGACGCATGCGATTACCGTTCTGCGCGGCCACGCCCGCGCTTCACCCACGTCACCCACGCCGCACCGTCGCCCCCTCCGCCCGACTCCGCCGCCCGCACCATGGCCCCACCCGGCCGCGCTCGAGCGGACTGACTGCCGCAGGCCGTGGTGAGGCCGGCGGGAGCGCTGTCCGTGTCCCCGGACGCGCGTGCGATCCCTCGGCAGGACAGAGGCACCACCCGGTCGAAGGCGGAGGCTGCTCGACCCGGCAGACCTGGCGCGGATGCGGCAGCTGAGCAGGAGCCGTTCCCCTGACATGGGCAAGGCGGTCGGCGCTGTCCGGGCTCGCACGGCTCTGGAACGCGGAGGTGAGGCTCGGTGTGTCCCCTACTACATGTTCGTGGAGGGGGACACCGGACCCCGCCGGTACTTCGAGGTGCCGCTTGTCCGCGCCCACGCTCCCGCCGTACATGGTCCCCTCCCAGCTCGTGATCGTGGATGCCATCCCACGCAACACCAACGGCAAGCGGGACGGCCGTGCGCTGCTGGCCCGGGCCCGAGCCGCCCGAGCCGCCCCTGGCGGGCCCGTCGAAGGCGCGGAGGGCACGGTGGCCGGACGGCTCGCCGAACTCGCCGCACGCGTCCTCGGTGCCGGGGTACCGGCACCGGAGACGGATTTCTTCGACCTGGGCGGGACCTCGCTGAGCGCCGCCCGCTTCGTCTCTCTTGTCCGCAGGGAACTGGACACCGACGTCGCCCTGCGGGACTTCCTCGCCGAGCCCACCGTCGCGCACCTGGCCACGCTCGTCGAACGCGGGCGCTCGGATGCGCCCGGAACGCGAGGCTGAAAGCACGGGCGCAGCGAGCGGAGGAGAACAAGACGGTCACCGAAGGGAAGAATGCACGATGCACGCCAGGTCCACCGGACACATCGAGCGATCGCCGGGTACGGAGCGGCTGTGGACCGACCGGCGCTGGCTGCTCTACACCCTCGCCGCGGCGGCTTCACGCCTGCCCGCCACCATGCTGCCGCTGGGCCTGGTGCTGGCAGGGCACTCCGCGACCGGCTCCTTCATGGCCGGCAGCGTACTGGCCGGGGCCTACGCCGCCGCGGCGGCTCTGACCGCCCCTTGGCGCGGCCGGCGGCTCGATCGCACCACCTTGCCCGAGGGACTGACCCTCCCCCTGGTCAGCGGTGCCCTTCTGCTGGCCGGCCTCACCGTCGGCCTGGCCACCCAGGTGCCCGTGGCCCTGCTGACCGTGCTGGCGGCAGCCGCCGCCGTGGCCATGTCCGGAGTGCCGGGAGGCATGCGCAGTCTGCTGCCCGTGCTGTGGGGCGAACGCACCTCCACCCGCGCCTTCGCCGGGGACTCCGCCATCACCGAGATCACCTGGGTCGCCGGGCCCGCCCTCACCGCCGCTCTGGCCGCCGGACTCGGCACCACCGCCCCCATTGCCTGCGCCGCGCTCTTCTGGGCGGCGGCCTCCCTCCTGGTGCGCCGTATCCCCGGCCGTCGGACACCCGAGACGGCCCCGGAGCTACGCCAAGGCACCGGAAGGCTGCTGCGCGCCCTCCTGCCTCTGCTGGTGCTCAACCTCAGCGTGGGGGTGAATCTGGGCACCCTCGACGTCTCTCTGCCCGCCCTGCTGCACAGCCGCGGCACGGCGCCCGCAGGCAGTGGACTGCTCATCGCGGCGTTGTCGCTGACCAGCGCCGCCACCGTGCTGCTCTTGACCGCGCCGGTGGCAGAGCGCTTTCTGGCCCAGGATGCCGACGCCCGCAGGTCGGTGGTGTGCCACGCCTGCTACGGGCTGGCGTTTCTGGCCCTGGTCGCGCTTCCGCCTTACGCCGGCGTGCTGACCCTGGTGATGGTGGCGGGCTGCTTCCTCGGCCCCGCCATCAGTTTCACCTTCGCTCTCGTTCCACGACTCGTCCCGTCCGGCCGGCACAGCGAAGCCTTCGCCCTCTTCATGTCCACCAACGCGGTGGGCACGGCTCTCGGTGCTCTGACAGCCGGACTCCTGGTCGAGCACCTGTCGGTGCCCGCCGCCCTGCTGGCGGCGGCCCTCCCGCTGCCGGCGGCCCTCGCCGCCGGCCTGGCGCTGCGCCGCCGACGAGGCCGCGAACGCTCTCGCCCTGCCGGTGACCTCCCGGGTTGACGCCGGTGCGGTGAGGAACGCGTTGTTCAGGGAGGGTTCCCTAGCACTCGATGATGTTCACCGCGAGACCCCCACGGGCGGTTTCCTTGTACTTGACGCTCATGTCCGCGCCGGTCTCCTTCATGGTCTTGATGACCTTGTCGAGGGAGACCTTGTGCGAGCCGTCGCCGCGCAGCGCCATCCGGGCGGCGGTGACGGCCTTGACGGCGGCCATGCCGTTCCGCTCGATACAGGGGATCTGGACCAGGCCGCCGACCGGGTCGCAGGTCAGGCCGAGGTTGTGCTCCATGCCGATCTCGGCGGCGTTCTCCACCTGCTCCGGGGTGCCGCCGAGGACCTCGGCCAGCGCGCCGGCCGCCATCGAGCAGGCCGAGCCGACCTCGCCCTGGCAGCCGACCTCGGCTCCGGAGATCGAGGCGTTCTCCTTGAAGAGCATGCCGATGGCGCCCGCCGCCAGCAGGAAGCGCACCACGGCGTCCTCCTTCTCGGCCTCGGTGGCCGACCCGGCGGCGAAGTTCACGTAGTAGTGCAGGACGGCGGGGATGATCCCGGCGGCGCCGTTGGTCGGGGCGGTCACCACGCGGCCGCCCGCCGCGTTCTCCTCGTTGACGGCCATCGCGTAGAGGGTGATCCACTCCATGGCGAGCGCCGCCGGGTCGCCCTCGGCCCGCAGCTGGCGGGCGGAGTGGGCGGCGCGGCGGCGGACCTTCAGGCCGCCGGGAAGCAGCCCCTCGCGGCTCATGCCCCGGCTGACGCAGGCCCGCATGACCTCCCAGATCTCCAGCAGCCCGGCGCGGATCTCGGCCTCGGAGCGCCATGCCTTCTCGTTCTCCAGCATCAGCGCGGAGATCGACAGGCCGGTGTCACCGGCCAGCCGCAGCAGCTCGTCGCCGGTGCGGAAGGGGTGGGTCAGCACGGTGTCGTCCAGCTTGATGCGGTCCTCGCCCACCGCGTCCTCGTCCACGACGAAGCCGCCGCCGACCGAGTAGTACGTCTTCTCCAGCAGCGTCGCGCCGGTGTGGTCGAAGGCCCACAGCGTCATGCCGTTGGCGTGGTACGGCAGCGCCCGGCGCCGGTGCAGGACCAGCTCCTCGTCGGCGTCGAAGGCGATCTCGTGGACGCCCAGCACGTTGAGGCGGCCGGTGGTGCGGATCTCCTCGATCCGGGCGTCGGCGCTCTCGACGTCGACGGTACGGGGCGACTCGCCCTCCAGGCCCAGCAGGACGGCCTTGGGCGTGCCGTGGCCGTGACCGGTCGCGCCGAGCGAGCCGAACAGCTCGGCGCGGAGCGAGGTGGTGTGGACGAGCAGGCCCTCGTTCTTGAGGCGGCGGGCGAACATCCGGGCGGCCCGCATCGGGCCGACCGTGTGCGAGCTGGACGGACCGATGCCGACCGAGAACAGGTCGAAGACCGAGATGGCCACGGGGGAACTCCTAGCGGCTGGCGGACGGCGCTGTCCGCCGAAGGGGCAGGGGGGCACCGGGTACGAAGGTCCCGGGCGCGGTGGAGGGTGCGGGCCGATGGAGCTGACCCGCACCCTCCAGTGTGCGCGGTGCGGCCCCGGCGGAGGTGGATCGCCGGGGTCAGGGCTGCTACAGCCCGGTGTACAGCGGGTGCTTCTCGGCGAGGGCGGTGACCCGCGCCTTCAGCGCCTCGGCCTCGTACGAGGGCTTGAGGGCCTCGGCGATGATGTCGGCGACCTCGGCGAAGTCCTCGGCCTCGAAGCCGCGGGTGGCCAGCGCCGGGGTGCCGATCCGCAGACCCGAGGTCACCATCGGGGGCCGCGGGTCGTTCGGGACGGCGTTGCGGTTGACGGTGATGCCGACCTCGTGGAGGCGGTCCTCCGCCTGCTGCCCGTCGAGCTCGCTCTCGCGCAGGTCGACCAGGACCAGGTGGACGTCGGTGCCGCCGGAGAGGACCGAGACGCCGTGGTCGGTGACGTCGGGCTGGACCAGGCGCTCGGCGAGGATGCGGGCCCCCTCGACGGTGCGCCGCTGGCGCTCCTTGAACTCCTCGGAGGCCGCGACCTTGAACGCGACGGCCTTGGCGGCCACCACGTGCTCCAGCGGACCGCCCTGCTGACCGGGGAAGACCGCGGAGTTGATCTTCTTGGCCAGCTCGGCGGTGGAGAGGATCACGCCACCGCGCGGGCCGCCCAGCGTCTTGTGCGTGGTGGTGGTGACGACGTGCGCGTGCGGCACCGGCGAGGGGTGCAGCCCGGCCGCGACCAGCCCGGCGAAGTGCGCCATGTCGACCATCAGGTACGCGCCGACCTCGTCCGCGATCCGCCGGAAGGCGGCGAAGTCCAGCTGACGCGGGTAGGCCGACCAGCCGGCCACGATCAGCTTCGGGCGGGACTCCTTGGCGAGCCGCTCGACCTCGGCCATGTCGACCTGGCCGCTCTCGGCGTCGACGTGGTACGCGACGACGTTGTAGAGCTTGCCGGAGAAGTTGATCTTCATGCCGTGGGTCAGGTGACCGCCGTGGGCCAGGTCCAGGCCCATGATCGTGTCGCCCGGCTTCAGCAGCGCGAACATCGCGGCGGCGTTGGCCTGCGCACCGGAGTGCGGCTGGACGTTGGCCGCCTCGGCGCCGAACAGCTCCTTGATGCGGTCGATCGCGATCCGCTCGATCACGTCGACGTGCTCACAGCCGCCGTAGTAGCGGCGGCCCGGGTAGCCCTCGGCGTACTTGTTGGTGAGGACGGAGCCCTGTGCCTCCATGACGGCGACCGGAGCGAAGTTCTCCGAGGCGATCATCTCGAGGGTGGACTGCTGACGGAGCAGCTCGGCGTCGACGGCGGCGGCGACGTCGGGGTCGAGCTCGTGGAGGGGGGTGTTCAGAAGCGACTTCGAAGACATCACAGTCCCTGGGGTGGTCTCAGTTGCCGGAGAACTCGGTGTACGCGTCGGCCGAGAGCAGATCGTCCGGCTCCTCGCTGACGCGCACCTTGAACAGCCAGCCGCCCTCGAAGGGGGCGGTGTTCACCAGCGACGGGTCGTTCACGACGTCCTCGTTGATCTCGGTGACCTCACCGGAGACGGGGGAGTACAGGTCGCTGACCGACTTGGTCGACTCCAGCTCGCCGCAGGTCTCGCCCGCGGTGACCGTTTCGCCGACCTCCGGGAGCTGGGCGTAGACGACGTCACCGAGCGCGCCTGCCGCGTACTCGGTGATGCCGATCGTCGACACGCCGTCCTCGGCGGCCGACAGCCACTCGTGCTCCTTGCTGTAGCGCAGCTGCTGGGGGTTGCTCATGGGGTGAATTCTCCTGTACGCGGGGGTGTGCTGGTGAACGGAAGGTCTCGCGATCCGGGACGGACCGGGTGCGTCGCGTCACGTTGCGGGTCCGGCGCGAGGCCGGGGCCCGCCGGGGACGCGGGGAGGCGCGCTACTTCTGGCGCTTGTAGAAGGGGAGTGCCACGACCTCGTACGGCTCGTGGCTGCCCCGGATGTCGACGCCGACGCCGGGCGTGCCGGGCGCGGCGTGGGCCGCGTCGACGTACGCCATGGCGATCGGCTTGCCGAGGGTGGGGGAGGGGGCGCCGGAGGTGACCTCGCCGATCACCTGGCCGTCCGCGACCACCGGGTAGCCCGCGCGCGGCACGCGGCGGCCCTCGGCGACCAGGCCCACCAGGGTGCGCGGCGCCCGCTCGGCCGCCTTCTCCAGCGCGGCTCGGCCGACGAAGTCGCCGTCCTTCTCGAACTTCACCACCCGGCCGAGCCCGGCGTCGAACGGCGTGAGCGCCGTCGTCAGCTCGTGCCCGTAGAGCGGCATGCCCGCCTCCAGCCGCAGCGTGTCGCGGCAGGAGAGCCCGCACGGCACCAGCCCGGCTTCGGCCCCGGCGGCGGTCAGCGCCTCCCAGAGGGCCACCGCGTCGGCGGGCGCCACGAAGAGCTCGAAGCCGTCCTCGCCGGTGTAGCCGGTGCGCGCGATCAGCGCCTCCGCACCGGCCACGGTGCCGGGCAGCCCCGCGTAGTACTTGAGGCCGTCCAGGTCGGCGTCGGTGACCGAGGCGAGGATGGCGGGGGAGGCCGGGCCCTGCACGGCGATCAGCGCGTACGCGCCGCGGTCGTCGCGGACCTCGACGTCGAACCCGGCGGCCCGCTCGGTCAGCGTGTCCAGCACCACCTGGGCGTTGCCCGCGTTGGCGACGACCATGAACTCGGGGGCCTCGACGGGGCCGCGCCGGTAGACGATCAGGTCGTCGAGGATGCCGCCGTCCTCGCGGCAGATCATCGTGTAGCGGGCGCGGCCGGGGCCGATCGTGGCGATGTTGCCCACCAAGGCGTACGCGAGGAAGCGGGTGGCGTCCGGGCCCACGACGGTGATCTCACCCATGTGGGAGAGGTCGAACAGCCCGGCGCGGGTCCGCACCGCCTGGTGCTCGTCGCGCTCACTGCCGTACCGCAGCGGCATGTCCCAGCCGGCGAAGTCGGTCATCGTGGCACCGAGCGCACGGTGCGTGGCGTCGAGTGCGGTCGTACGGGGGGTCTGGCTCATCCGGGCGCTCCCAGGGCATGACGGCGAGGGGAATCGATCCTCCCCATCTGTCATCGAAACCTGAGAGGTTCGCCGCGGCCACCCGGGCACGGGGCCGGAGCGGACATGACTTGCACCTTGGGTGGGACCGCCGGGGCGGCCCGCTTTTCAGATGTGCCTCGCCCGCGCGGTACGGGGCCTGAGAGATTCAAGGGAGGGACTTGCTCCTTCGGCGTCCCGGCCACGCCCCCAGGGGCCTCGACCAGAACTCTCCCGCGCGGATTCAAGCGGCCGGTATGCAGTTCGCCGCCCATCATTGCACGCACCCCCGCCCCACAGAACCCCTGCCCACCGCTGTCCTCGGCGCCCTCGGGCGCGTGCGGCCCGGAGACACCCCACGAAGCCCAGCCGATCCCCGGCCAACTCCAGCCCGGCCGGCGGTTGAGGCCATCGGGGACGGACGTGACCACGGCCCGGCAGCCGGCCGACTCCCGGCGGCCCCGGCACGCGAGGCCGATCAGGGCACCGCCCGGACGGCGGCTTCCGGCCAAGCCCGCCCCACCCCCGCCGAAGGTGGAACCAAGCCGCACCCGCCCGGCGTGACCAGCCACAGGACCCGCCGGGAGGCAACCGCCACGCCCCCCGACAGGACCGGTAATCGGCTTGTGCCGCATTACCTTCTCTTTACACTCGGGGGAGATGACACACGTGACCGCACGGGGGGAGCCGACCACGGTGCAGAGCAGCAGCGGCCCACCGATGACCGCTCAGGCCGAGACCGCCGCAGAGACCCGCGGAGGGCCCGCCCAGGCGCCGGGCGAAACCCTGTCGGCCCTGCCCGCACAGCCGGGCACCCGCCAGGCCCCGGCCACCGTCCGCGACCTGCGGGCCTCGGACACCCGCCCCGGCCCCGACACCCTCACTTTCGACCAGGGCGACCTGGTCGTGATCTCGGGCCTGCCCGGCAGCGGCAAGTCCACCCTGATCCGCCGCACCGTCCGCGCCGCCCGCGCCGACTCGCAGGACACCCGCGAGCAGTGGGAGGCCCGCCTCCCCGCCGCCCTGCCCTACGCCCTGTACCGCCCCCTCGCCCGCCTCGCCCACTACGCCGCCCTGCGCCGCCTGCTCCGCTCCGGCCGCAGCGTCGTCGTCCACGACTGCGGCACCCAGAGCTGGGTCCGCCACTGGCTCGCCCGGGAGGCCCGCCGCCGGGGCCGCACCCTGCACCTGCTCCTCCTCGACGTCGACCCGGACACCGCCCTCGACGGCCAGCGGGCCCGGGGCAGGGGTGTCAGCCGGTACGCCTTCCTGCGCCACCGCCGCGCCGTCGCCCGCCTCCGCACCGCCCTCGACGCGGGCACCCCGCCGCCCGGCTGCGGCGCCGCCACCCTGCTCGACCGCGCCGCCGCCGACCGGCTGCGTAGTCTCGTTTTCCGCGCCTGAGCCAACTCCCGCCCGCCACGGGCCGGGTGCCGGTCCGGGCTCCCGGTCGCCCCGGACCCCGCGCGGGTCCCGTCGCGGGTAGGGTCGGGGCGCAGACGAGGTATGTGTGATCAGGCGGTGAGCAGATGAGCATCCCGGCCCAGGCCCCCCACGGGCTCTACGGCGGATGGCCAGGCAACGAACTGGAGGAGGCCCTGGCGGCCTCCCTCGGCGCCGAGGCGGCGGGTGGACGGCTGGTGGAGGTCCTCGGCCGCAGCAGCGTCTGGGTCCCGCTGCCCAACGGCGGCGGCCCCGACAGCGGCTCCCTTGACCTGCCGACCCTGGACATCGACGGCGGCGCGTACGTCCCGGTGTTCAGCTCCGAGCAGCAGTTCCGCAGTTGCGTCGGCGGCCACCTGGCCTTCGCCGTCGCCCCCGCCACCGAGTTCGCCCGCGGCCTGCCCCCGCAGCTGGGCATCGCCGTCAACCCGGGCGGCACCGTCGGCGTACCGCTGCCGCCGCCCGCCGTGGCCGAACTCTGCCGCACCGGCCGCTCCCCGCTCGACGGGCCCGCCACCGGCGGCCGGGTGCGCACCTACGAGCCCGACTGGCAGGAGGACCCGGTGGACTTCCTCGGCGTCGCCGCCGGGGAGTTCGAGGAGGCGGGCGTGGTCGCCTCCGCCCGCCGCTGCCTGGCCAGCGTCGAGGGCGACGACCCGGTCCTCTTCATCGGCGTGGAGCTGAACCGCCGCGACGACGACGCGGCCCAGCGCGCCATGGACGCCCTCGGCCGCGCCCTGGGCAGGGCCCCGGTCCCCTGGCCGGTCAACCTCGTTCTCCTGGACGCCACCGAGGACCTGGTCGCCCGCTGGATGGCGGGCAAGCTGCGCCCCTTCTACCGCCGTGAGCCGTAAGGGGCGTTCGGCCACCGCCGCGCGCACCGCGCCCGGCGCCACGGCCCGACCCGCCCTGATCGGCCGGACAGGGCCTAAGCTGGTTTCATGACCTGGCCGGTTCCGCGTCACGCGGAGCCGGTCCCGGCATGACGGGGGCAGGCCCCGGGGGACGAAGTGACGAAGGGGCGGTCAACAGGTGAGTGCGTCGGGCACGGCCGCGGCCGGGCAGGTCGAGCACATGCTGCGCCAGGTGACCCCCGGGCGGTACGACGCCTACGAGGGGCTGCTCCGGGCGCTCGCCGACCCCGGCGGGCAGGTGTGGATGCTGCTCTGGCACGGCCAGGCCGGCTCCCCCGACGCGCAGTACGCCGCCATGGAGGTCGACGGCCTCGGCTACGCCCCCTGCGTCACCTCCGCCCAGGAGCTGGCGGCCAGCGGCTGGACCCGCGCCCACGAGGTGGTCGCCACCCGCGAGGCCGCCGCCGGGCTCTACCAGGACCAGGTCGGCCTCTGGATCAACCCGCACGCCCCCGGCGGCGGTGTCGGCGTCCCCTGGGCGGATCTGCGCCGCCTCGCCGTCGGCCTCGACGCCCAGCCGCCCGGCCCCCTGCGGATCTCCGAACCGGTCATCGAACTCCCGCAGTTCTACGCCCTGCTGGCGCAGAACGCGCACCGCACCCCCGCGCTCCGCTCGCTGCGCCGCGCCTGGGTGCAGCCCGCCCTCGGCGTGCCGTACCTCGCGATCGGCCTCGACGTGTACGACCCGGGAGCCCAGGCCGTCGAGTCGGTGCGCGCGATGATGCGCCAGTCGGTCGGCGCCGTCCCCGACGGCCTCGCCGTCTCCACCGTCGCCATGTCCGACCCGTACGACCCCGTCGCCCTCTGGCTGCGCGCCCACGCCCGCCCCTTCTACGACCGCGACGCCCACGCCGCCCCGCCCGCCTCGGGATACGGCTACCCCCAGCCCTACGGGCACTGACCGGCGCGCTCCCGCGCCCGCCTGCCCCGCCGGCCGGTGCTCAGTGGCCGACGAGGCCCGGCAGGCAGCTCCCCTCGACGGTGCGGCCGACGGCCTCCGCCCGCGCCTGACCCGGGACGTCGCCCCCGCTGTTGACGCGACCCCGGTCCTCGCCGCCGCCCACCTTCCCTCGCGCAGCGGGGGGTACCGGTTGCCCCGCACTCGACCCTTCAGCCGCTCGTTCCAGCCGAAGGCGATGCAGGGAGAGGGGAGGCCGCGGGCCCCGGCCGTCTGTGTGTCATCCACCTGGCGATGGCGCCCGGGTGGCCCGCGGACGGGCCGGGCCGCCTCCCTGGGCGCCGGCCCCGCGCCGTCGGGTGACCGGGTTCCCCGCGGCCGGGGGCGCGTGCTCGTCCCGTACCCCGGCCGTCCCGGTTCCGTACCCGTCCGGCCCTTCCCGGCGCCTCTCCCGCCGGGGCGTACACCACCCTGAATTCTGCGCATCATTCGTCAGGCGCCCCTTTTCGCGCCTTTCGGTCCCCTTTCGCTCCCCGCCTGCTCCCTTTCTGATCCGGGCGCCGGGAATTCTGTCGGCACTTCCGCTGGCCAGAGGTTTGTGGGCCCTTCCGGTGGACACGAATGAGGCGAGCGGAATGAGGGCCCACCGATTTTCGCCGTCCAGCATTCGAGATCGTCCCGCCGTGGCCGCCCACCGCCGCGAGGGGACATAAGGGGCTCGCCCGGCCAATGGGGCGAAGGGGTGCGCAGGTTCGGCTGACGGGGCGTGAAAGTCCGGTGTAGCGCAGCGTGTTCGTACGGCAGCGAATGGTGCGGAAACGTCTTCCGGGCGCCCCTGAAGGAGCGCTTCTGTCCGGTAAACGGTGACGGAAGGAGTGATGTCCTGGATATGCGCGGTTTGTTGTCTGTCCGGGTCTCAGGTCGGTATCACCGCTATGCGGATCATTCTCCCCGGTGAGAGAGGTGGGTAGTGTTCAGCCGGTCAAGACCTCTGTATGAATGCTGAACCGGGGTGGGCCCATGCGCATTTTCAAGTCCCGAGTCACTCGGGCGATCACGGTCGCGGCTGCGACCGCGCTGATCGTCACCGGGTGCTCCAGTGAGCGAGACACGACGGAAGGGAAGGGCAAGGACGGCGCCAAGGACACCTTCGTGTTCGGTGGCGCCGGCGACCCCGGTTCCCTCGACCCGGCGCTGGCGTCCGACGGTGAGACCTTCCGCGTCACCCGCCAGGCCTTCGAGGCCCTGCTGGAGCACGAGCCCGGCGGCTCGAAGCTCGTCGGTGGTCTCGCCGAGAAGTGGGACTCGAACGACGAAGGCACCGTCTGGACCTTCAACCTGCGCAAGGGCGTCAAGTTCCACGACGGCGAGACGATGGACGCCGAGGCGGTCTGCGCCAACTACGACCACTGGTTCAACTGGAAGGGCGCCTACCAGTCGGCCGCGGTCTCGTACTACTGGCAGTCCATCATGGGCGGCTTCGCCAAGAACGAGGACAAGGACGCCCCGAAGGCGAACTACAAGTCCTGCACGGCGAAGGACGAGAACACCGCCGTCATCGAGGTGAACAAGGCCTCCGCCAGCCTCCCCGGCGGCTTCTCCCTCCAGGCCCTGGCGATCCACTCGCCGAAGGCGCTGGAGGAGTACAAGAAGGAGGACGCGTCGGCCAAGGGCGACGCGATCACCTACCCCAAGTACAGCCAGCAGGCCGGCACGGTCGCCGGCACCGGCCCGTACAAGATCACCAAGTGGAACAAGGGCAACAAGGAAGTCGCCCTGGAGCGCTTCGACGACTACTGGGGCAAGAAGGCCGGGGTCAAGAACCTCGTCTTCCGCACCATCGACACCGAGGAAGGCCGCCGTTCGGCCCTCCAGGCCGGTGACATCGACGGCTACGACCTCGTCTCGCCCGCCGACGTGAAGACCCTGGAGAAGGCCGGCTTCCAGGTCCCGGCCCGCGACGTCTTCAACATCTTCTACCTGGGCTTCACCCAGGAGAAGAACAAGGCGCTAGAGGACAAGGACGTCCGCGCCGCCATCGCGCACGCGATCGACAAGGACAACCTGGTCAAGACCCAGCTGCCCGAGGGCGGCGTCGCGGCCACGCAGTTCATCCCCGACACCGTCGAGGGCTACTCCGACAAGGTCGAGAAGTACGCCTACGACCCGGCGAAGTCCAAGAGCCTGCTGAAGAAGGCGGGCAAGGAGAAGCTGACGGTCGACTTCTGCTACCCGACCGAGGTCAGCCGCCCCTACATGCCGTCCCCGGGCGACCTGTTCGAGCTGATGAAGGCCGACCTGGAGAAGGTCGGTGTCAACGTCAAGCCGCGGCCGATGAAGTGGGCCCCGGACTACCTGGACGCCACCGAGGGCGGCGGCTGCGAGCTGTACCTGCTCGGCTGGACCGGTGACTTCAACGACGCCTACAACTTCATCGGTACCTGGTTCGCCGAGTACGACAAGCAGTGGGGCTTCAAGAACAAGAAGGTCTTCGAAGCGATGGAGGAGGCCTCCGCCGAGGTCGACCACGCCAAGCGCGTCAAGCTCTACCAGCACGCCAACGAGGTCGTCATGGACTTCCTGCCCGGCGTCCCGGTCTCCTCGTCCCCGCCGGCGATCGCCTTCGCCAAGGACGTCAACCCGCCGCTGGTCTCCCCGCTGACGCAGGAGAACTTCGCCGAGGTCACGTTCAAGAAGTAACCACCGCACCACGCGGAAGCAGCACCTCACGGTGCGTCAGGGTCCGCTCGGCCACGGCACGTTCGCGGCCGGGCGGACCCGCCGTGTGAACGGCTGGGGCGGCCCGCGGTCACCACCGCCGGCCGCCCCCTCCCACCACCCCCCACGCGCCCGGCCGCGACCCGGTCCGAACACAGGCGCACCACGAACTACGCAAGAAAGGGGCATCGCGGGGTGTTGCGTTTCGTCGTACGAAGACTGCTTCAACTCATACCCACCCTGCTCGGCCTGTCGGTTCTGCTCTTCATCTGGCTGAACCGGCTGCCCGGCGGACCCGCCTCGGCGATTCTCGGAGAGAAAGCGACCGAGGCCGAGGTGGCACGTATCAACCGGGCTCTGGGGCTCGACCAGCCGGTGTACGTGCAGTACGGCCGCTTCATCAAGCGGCTGATCGAGGGCGACCTCGGCACGTCCACCCAGACCGGCCAGCCGGTCATGGACGAGTTCCTCCTGCGATTCCCCGCCACGGTCGAGCTGTCGCTGATGGCCATCCTCCTCGCGATCGCCGTCGGCGTCCCGCTCGGCTACTTCGCCGCCAAGCGGCGCGGCGGCTGGCTCGACGTGGCCGCCGTCTCCAGCTCCCTGGTCGGCATCTGCATCCCGGTCTTCTTCCTCGCCTTCATGCTGCGGACGATCTTCTCGGTCAACCTCGGCTGGTTCCCCAGCTACGGGCGGCTGACCACCGGGATCGACGCCACGGAGGTGACCGGACTGGCCGTCCTGGACGGCTTGCTCACCGGCGAGTTCGACGCGACCTGGGACGCGCTCACCCACCTGATCCTGCCCGCCATCGCCCTCGCCTCCATCCCGGTGGCGGTCATCGTGCGCATGACCCGGGCCAGCGTCCTGGAGGTGCTCGGCGAGGACTATGTCCGCACCGCCGAGTCCAAGGGCCTGCGCAAGGGCGTCGTCCGCACCCGCCACGTCCTGCGCAACGCGCTGCTGCCCGTCATCACCTCGGTCGGCCTGCTCACCGGCTCCCTCCTGTCGGGCGCGGTGCTCACCGAGTCGGTCTTCACCTTCGGCGGCATCGGCTCCTTCATCCGGACCGCGATCGACGGCCGGGACTATCCGGTCCTCGTCGGCTTCATCATGTTCATCGCGATGGCGTACGTCCTGATCAACCTCCTGGTCGACCTCGCCTACAGCCTGATCGACCCGAGAGTGCGGGTGCACTGACATGAGCACCAAGACGGACAAGATCGACCGCCTCGCGGAACTCACGGCCCAGCAGGAGAGCTCCAGCGGAGCCAGCCTCTGGAAGGAAGCCCTCAAGCGGCTCCGGGCCAGCAAGATGGCGCTGGTCGGGGCCGGCATCATCGGCGTCTTCCTGCTCCTGGCCATCGTCGGCCCCTGGTTCGCGCCCTACGCCCCCGGGCAGCAGTGGCGCGGTGAGGTCTTCGTCAACCGCGCCGAGTTCGTCGGCGCCCGCGCCGGGAACTGGTTCGGTCTGGACCACCTCGGCCGCGACATCTTCTCGCGGATGCTCGTCGGCGCCCGGCAGACCCTGCTCCTCGGCGTCGTCTCCACCCTGATCGGCCTCAGCATCGGCGCCGTCATCGGCAGCCTCTCCGGCGCCTGCGCCACCCTCGGCGGCCGCGTCGGCCAGCGCATCGACTCCTTCATCATGCGCTGCATCGACATCATGCTGGCGCTGCCCTCGCTGCTGCTCGCCGTCTCGGTGGCCGCCGTGCTGGGCCAGTCCATGACCACGGTGATGATCGCCATCGGCGTCGTCCAGATCCCGGTCTTCGCCCGCCTGCTGCGCGGCGCGATGCTGGTCCAGGGCGGTTCCGACTACGTGCTGGCCGCCCACTCGCTGGGCATCCGCAAGCGCCGCATCGTGCTCACCCAGATCATGCCGAACTCGCTGAGCCCGGTGATCGTGCAGGCCACCCTGTCGCTGGCCACCGCCATCATCGAGGCGGCCGCCCTGTCCTTCCTGGGCCTCGGCAACCCGGACAGCGCCAAGAACCCCGAATGGGGCGTCATGCTCACCCAGGCGCAGAACTACGCCGACTCCGCGCCGATGATGGCGGTCTACCCGGCCCTGGCCATCATCATCACGGCACTCGGCTTCACCCTGCTCGGCGAGGCGATGCGCGAAGCCCTCGACCCGAAGCTGCGAGGTTGACCATGCCCCTGCTCTCCGTGGACGAACTGTCCATCACCTTCACCGGCCGCGGCCGGCGTGACGTGCGGGCCGTGGACGGCGTCTCCTTCGACGTCGACCAGGGCCAGGTCGTGGGCCTGGTCGGCGAGTCCGGCTGCGGCAAGTCCGTGACCTCGCTCGCCCTGATGGGCCTGCTGCCCAAGAAGGGCGTCAAGCTGGGCGGCCGTGCCGAGTACGACGGCAAGGACCTGCTGACGCTCTCCCCGAACGCCATGCGCGACATGCGGGGCAAGCACCTGGCGATGATCTTCCAGGACCCGCTCTCCTCGCTGAACCCGGTCATCCCGGTCGGCCTCCAGGTCACCGAGATCCTGGAGCGGCACCGCGGCATGAAGGGCGCCGCCGCCCGCAAGGAGGCCGCCGACCTGCTGGACCGTGTCGGCATCCCCGACCCGACCCGGCGCCTCAAGGAGTACCCGCACCAGCTCTCCGGCGGTATGCGCCAGCGCGCGCTGATCGCCATGGCGGTGGCGTGCGCGCCCCGCATGCTGATCGCGGACGAGCCGACCACCGCGCTCGACGTCACCATCCAGGCGCAGATCCTCGAACTCCTCAAGGAACTCGTCGACCAGCAGGGCACCGCGCTGCTGATGATCACCCACGACCTCGGCGTGGTCGCCGGCCTCTGCGACCAGGTCAACGTCCTGTACGCGGGCAAGGCCGTCGAGTCGGCCGGGCGGCGCGAGCTCTTCGCGCAGCCCACCCACCCGTACGCGCACGGCCTGCTCGGCTCGATCCCGCGTCTGGACGCCCCCCGGGGCGAGCCGCTGCGCCCGATCCGGGGCTCCATCAACGACCGGATCGACTGGGCCGACGGCTGCGCCTTCGCGCCCCGCTGCGACCACTACACCCTGGAGTGCCTCAGCGGTACGCCGCGGCTGACCGAGCCGGTCGGCGCGGGCCACGGCGTACGGTGCGTCAACCCGGTGCTGACCGGCGTCGAGGTCAAGAGCCTCGGCGTACCGGCCGAACAGGCCGTGGACGACGAGGCGGCGACGGCGCCCGAGCCCGCCGAGCCGGAGGTGCCGGAGGCGCCGGCGCAGGCCGCGCCCGAGGCGGCGGAGAAGCCCGAGCCGGCCGCCGGGCCCGCCGGGGCGAAGGTCCCCGCGCAGGCCGGGTCGGCCGAGCAGGAGCCGGAACCCGCCGCCGAACCGGCCGAGCAGTCCGCCGCGGCTGACGGGGCGGAAGAGGCGGCGGAGACCGAGGGGGCCGCTACCGCGCCGGAGGCGCAGCCCGCGCCCGAGGCGAAGCCCGAGGCCGAGAAGAAGAAGGACGCGTCATGAGCCTGCTCGAACTGGACGATGTGAAGGTCCACTTCCCGGTCAAGAAGGGCTTGGTCTTCGACCGGACCGTCGGCCACGTCTACGCGGTCGACGGCGTCTCCCTCTCGGTCGAGGAGGGCCAGACCTACGGCCTGGTCGGCGAGTCCGGCTGCGGCAAGACCACGCTGGGCCGCGCCGTGCTGCGGCTGGTCGACATCACCGACGGCTCGGTCAACTTCGACGGCACCGACCTCGCGAAGCTGCCCGCCGAGGAGATGCGGACCTACCGCCGGCGCCTCCAGATGGTCTTCCAGGACCCGCTGGGAAGCCTCAACCCCCGGCAGAACATCGAGTCGATCCTCTCCGAGGGCATGGCCGCGCACGGCATCGGCGGCACCCGCGAGGAGCGGCGCGAGAAGATCCGGTCCATCCTCGCCAAGGTCGGCCTGCCGGCCAACGCCCTCTCGCGCTACCCGCACGAGTTCTCCGGCGGTCAGCGCCAGCGCATCGGGATCGCCCGCGCGCTGGTCCTGGAGCCCGACGTCATCATCTGCGACGAGCCCGTCTCGGCGCTGGACGTCTCCATCCAGGCGCAGGTCATCAACCTGCTGGAGGAGCTCCAGGAGTCGCTGGGCCTCACCTACCTGGTGATCGCCCACGACCTCGCCGTGGTCCGGCACATCTCGGACGTCATCGGCGTGATGTACCTCGGCTCCCTGGTCGAGGAGGCGCCCAGCGACGCCCTCTACGCCGAGCCGAAGCACCCGTACACCAAGGCCCTCATGTCGGCCGTTCCGGTGCCCGACCCGGAGGTGGAGGACCGCCGCGAGCGCATCCTGCTCACCGGCGACCTGCCCTCGCCCGCCAACCCCCCGGCGGGCTGCCGGTTCCACACCCGCTGCCCGTGGGCGCAGGAGACGCTCTGCACCACCGAGCGCCCGGCGCTCAAGGACGTCGGCGGCGGCCACAAGGTGGCCTGCCACTTCGCCGCGGAGATCGCGGCCGGCACCGTGGAGCGCACCGCCGCCTCGGTGGTGCCCGCCACCCGTGAGGAGATGACCGACCGGGTCGTCGAGACCCCGGCCGGGTAACCCCTGGCGGTCCGCGCGACCCGTGGCGCCGTCCCCGCCCCCACCGGGCGGGGGCGGCGCCACGCTGCCTTCCGTGACCGGGTCGCGAGCGCCCCGCGGGGACCCAGTAGAAATACAGGGTGTTCCAGCAATTCTTCACCCCGACCGTCCAGCACACCCTCGACCTCATCGGGATCTTCGTCTTCGCGATCTCGGGTGCGCTGCTCGCCGTCCGGAAGAACTTCGACATCTTCGGCATCGCGATGCTGGCCGAGGTGACGGCGCTCGGCGGCGGGCTCTTCCGGGACGTGGTCATCGGCGCGCTGCCCCCGGCCGCCTTCACCGACCTCGGCTACTTCATCACCCCGCTCGGCGCCGCCCTGCTGGTCTTCTTCCTCCATCCGCACGTCGAACGCATCCAGAGCGCGGTCAACGTCTTCGACGCGGCGGGGCTCGGGCTGTTCTGCGTGACCGGCACCACCAAGGCGTACACCTACGGGCTCGGGCTCACCGCCTCCGCCGCGCTCGGCCTCGCCACGGCGGTCGGCGGGGGAGTCCTGCGCGACGTCCTCGCCAACGAGGTGCCCTCACTGCTGCGCTGGGACCGCGACCTGTACGCCGTACCGGCCATGGTCGGCGCCGCCCTGGTGGTGCTCTGCATCCGCTTCGACTCGCTCAACCCGTTCACGGCCGGGGTCGCCGTCCTGACCGCCTTCCTGCTGCGGCTGCTGGCGATGCGCTACCACTGGCGGGCGCCGCGGGCCTGGAACCGGCGCTCGGCCGGGGTGGAGGTGGACGAGGCGTCGGCCTGATGGGCCCGGCGTGGGCCCGGGGGTCGCCGCCGGGCCCAAAATTTGACGCGTTCTTGACAATCGAGAGGGGTGCGGACAGTCTCGTGAGCTCGTCCGGCACCACGGATCAAGAAAAGGTGGCCCCCCATGCGCTCACGCCCCATCAGACTTCTGCTGTCGGCCCTCATGGGGGCCGGCCTCGCGTTCACCCCCGTCTCCGCCGTCGCCGCCCCCACCGCGACGGCCCCCACCGCCGACGTCGGCGCCGCCGACGGCTGCTACACCTGGAGCGGGACCCTCAGCGAGGGCTCCTCCGGCGAGGCGGTGCGGCAGCTCCAGATCCGCGTCGCCGGATACCCCGGGAGCGGCAGCCAGCTCGCCATCGACGGCCAGTTCGGCCCGGCCACCAAGGCAGCCGTGCAGCGCTTCCAGTCGGCCTACGGCCTCGCCGCCGACGGCGTCGCCGGATCGGCGACCTTCAACAAGATCTACCAGCTCCAGGACGACGACTGCACGCCCGTCAACTTCACCTACGCCGAGCTGAACCGCTGCAACTCGGACTGGTCCGGCGGCAAGGTCTCCGCCGCCACCGCCCGCGCCAACGCCCTGGTCACCATGTGGAAGCTCCAGGCCATGCGGCACGCCATGGGCGACAAGCCGATCACCGTCAACGGCGGCTTCCGCAGCGTCACCTGCAACAGCAACGTCGGCGGCGCGGCCAACAGCCGCCACCTGTACGGCCACGCGGCCGACCTCGGCGCCGGTTCGCAGGGCTTCTGCGCGCTGGCCCAGGCCGCCCGCAACCACGGCTTCACCGAGATCCTCGGTCCGGGCTACCCCGGCCACGACGACCACACGCACGTCGCGGGTGGCGACGGCCGCTTCTGGTCGGCCCCGAGCTGCGGCATCTGAGCCGTCCGGCTCCCCGAATCCGGCGCCCTCGCGGTCACCTCGACCGTGGAGGGCGCCGTGCCGTGCCCGGCCCGCGCCCGGGTCGGTGCACGTCACACAGATGTCACACCGGAAAGCTACCGCTCAGTAGCCTCTTTGTGTAGCGTGGCCGTCATGGCTCAGGCAGCACAGGCAACCATCGGTGACAGCGAGTTCGACCGCGACACGGCCGTCACCCTCCGCGCCCCCGGCGTCTACGACACGGAACTCTCCGCGGGCTGGACGATCATCTCCGCGGTCAACGGCGGTTACCTGCTGGCGACCCTCGGCCGCGCCCTGGCCGACGCCCTGCCGCACCCGGACCCGTTCACGATCTCCGCGTACTACCTGACGGCCTCCCAGGCGGGCCCGGCCGTCATCCGCACCGAGACCGTCCGCACCGGCCGCACCCTCTCCACCGGCCAGGCCTCCCTCTACCAGACGGACGCCGACGGCAACGAGGTCGAGCGCATCCGCGTCCTCGCCTCCTACGGCGACCTCGACACCCTCCCCGACGACGTGCGCACCACCGCCACGCCGCCCGGCTTCCCGCCGGTCGAGCACTGCTTCGGCCCGCAGGACGCCCCCGAGCACCGGCCCGTCGAGGGCAGTTCCGCCATCACCGACCGGCTCTGGCTGAAGATCGACCCCGCCACCCTCGGCTGGGCGCTCGGCGCGCCCACCGGCAAGGGCGAGATGCGCTCCTGGTTCGGCCTCGCCGACGGCCGCGACGCCGATCCGCTCTCCCTCCTCCTCGCCGTGGACGCGCTGCCGCCCACCGCCTTCGAGATGGGGCTCAAGGGGTGGGTCCCCACCGTCGAGCTGACCGTCCACATCCGCTGCCGCCCGGCCCCCGGACCGCTGCGCGTCGCCATCACCACCCGCAACCTCGCCGGCGGCTTCCTGGAGGAGGACGCCGAGGTCTGGGACAGCGCCGACCGGCTCGTCGCCCAGTCCCGCCAGCTGGCCCGCGCCCGCCTGAGCTGACCGGCCGCGCCCGTGCCCGGGAGGCCGTACGCCCCCGGGTACGGCCGGGCCGCGACGCCTGACTGCGGACCGGCCCGCACGGGCTCGTAGAATCGAGCCCACCATGGCCTACCTCGACCACGCCGCGACGACCCCGATGCTCCCCGAAGCCGTCGAGGCGCTGTCCGCCCAGCTCGTCCGCACCGGCAACGCCTCCTCGCTGCACGCCGCGGGCCGCCGGGCCCGCCGCACCGCCGAGGAGGCCCGCGAAGCCCTCGCCGAGGCGCTCGGCGCCCGCCCCAGCGAGGTGGTCCTCACCGCGGGCGGCACGGAGGCCGACAACCTCGCCGTCAAGGGCCTGTACTGGGCCCGCCGCGCCGCCGACCCGCGCCGCACCCGCGTCCTGGCCAGCCCCGTCGAGCACCACGCCGTCCTCGACGCGGTGCACTGGCTCGGCGAGCACGAGGGCGCCACGGTCGAGTACCTGCCCGTCGACACCCTCGGCCGGGTCCACCCGGACGCCCTGCGTGAGGCGCTCGCCCGGAACCCGCACGACGTCGCCCTGGCCACCGTCATGTGGGCCAACAACGAGATCGGCACCGTCCAGCCCGTCGCCGAACTGGCCGCCGTCGCCGCCGAGTACGAGGTCCCGCTGCACGCCGACGCCGTCCAGGCCTTCGGCCAGCTCCCGCTGGACTTCGGTGCCTCGGGCCTCGCCGCCGCCACCGTCAGCGGCCACAAGATCGGCGGGCCGTACGGCATCGGCGCCCTGCTGCTCGGCCGCCAGTACACGCCCGTCCCCGTCCTGCACGGCGGCGGGCAGGAGCGGCACGTCCGCTCCGGCACCCTCGACGTGCCCGCCATCGCCTCCTTCGCCGTCGCCGGGCAGCTCGCCGCCGAGCGCCGCCCCCGCTTCGCCGAGGAGATCGGCGCGCTCCGCGACGCCCTGGTCGCGGCCGTCCGGGACGCCGTCCCGGACGCGATCCTCGGCGGCGACCCCGACCCCGCAGGGCGGCTCCCCGCCAACGCCCACTTCACCTTCCCCGGCTGCGAGGGCGACTCCCTGCTGCTGCTCCTGGACGCCCAGGGCATCGAGTGCTCCACCGGCTCCGCCTGCACCGCCGGGGTCGCTCAGCCCAGTCACGTCCTCCTCGCCACCGGCACCCCGCCCGACCTGGCTCGCGGCACGCTGCGCTTCTCGCTCGGCCACACCTCGACCCGCGCCGACGTGGACGCCGTCGCCCGGGCGATCGGCCCGGCCGTGGAGCGGGCCCGCACCGCCGGACTGAGCTGACCGCGCCCGCCCCGGCGGGTCACGCCCGCCCGCGCTCGCGCTGCCGCTCCAGCTCCTTCTTGGCCGTCCGGACCAGCCGCAGATAGCGGTCCCAGTCCCAGTGCGGCCCCGGGTCGGTGTGGTCGGCGCCCGGCACCTCGATGTGGCCGATGACGTGCGTCCGGTCGACGGGTATCCCGTGGCGCAGGCAGATGTCCGCGGTCAGCCGCGCGGAGCTCTCGTACATCGGGCCGGTGAAGTCCTGCGGGCGGTCGACGTACCCCTCGTGCTCGATGCCGACGCTGCGCTCGTTGTACTCCCGGTTCCCCGCGTGGTACCCCACGTCCAGCTCGCGGATCAACTGCGCCACGTGCCCGTCCTTGCGGACCACGTAGTGCGTGGCCGCGCGGTGCGAGGGGTCCTGGAAGACCTTGAGCGCCACCGCGTAGCTGCCCTGCACCACATGGATGATCACGCGGTCCACGGTGAAGTCGTCCGGACGGTCCGCGCGCCGCCAGTTCGCCTCCGAGGCCGCCACCCACTCCGCCCGCGCGTAGTCCACCGCCCCCTCCACCCGGGGCTTCTCCACCCCGGGCACCTGCCACCACAGGCGCCCCAGCTGTTCCCGCGCCAGCACCCCGCCGGTCGCCGCGGCCACCCCGGCCCCGATCAGCACGGAGCGCCGGCGGAGCTTGCGGCGTCGCTCGCCCGATCCGTCGTCCGCGCCCTGACCGGCGCCTTGGCTGTGATTCCCGTTGCCCACGCCTGCCCCAACGCCTACGCGAGGGACATTCGTTCCCGCGCCCCCGTACCCTGGTCGGGCTATGACTGAGACCTCCCCGCGCACCGAGAACCCGCCGCGCCCCCTGAGGGTGCTCGCCGCGATGTCCGGCGGTGTGGACTCCGCCGTCGCCGCCGCCCGCGCCGCCGAAGCAGGCCACGACGTGACCGGCGTCCACCTGGCGCTCTCCGCCAACCCGCAATCGTTCAGGACCGGCGCGCGCGGCTGCTGCACCATCGAGGACTCCCGCGACGCCCGCCGCGCCGCCGACGTGATCGGCATCCCCTTCTACGTCTGGGACCTCGCCGAGCGCTTCCGCGAGGACGTGGTGGAGGACTTCGTCGCCGAGTACGAGGCCGGGCGCACCCCCAACCCGTGCCTGCGGTGCAACGAGAAGATCAAGTTCGCCGCCCTCCTCGACAAGGCGCTCGCCCTCGGCTTCGACGCCGTCTGCACCGGCCACTACGCCACCGTCGTCACCCGCGAGGACGGCTCCCGCGAGCTGCACCGCGCCTCCGACATGGCCAAGGACCAGAGCTACGTCCTCGGCGTCCTCGACGAGCGGCAGCTCGCCCACGCCCTCTTCCCGCTCGGCGACACCCTCACCACCAAGGACGAGATCCGCGCCGAGGCCGAGCGGCGCGGCCTCGCCGTCGCCAAGAAGCCCGACAGCCACGACATCTGCTTCATCGCCGACGGCGACACCCGCGGCTTCCTCGCCGGGCGCCTCGGCACCGCCGAGGGCGACATCGTGGACGAGGCCGGAGCGAAGGTCGGCACCCATGAGGGGGCGTACGGCTACACCATCGGCCAGCGCAAGGGGCTGCGCATCGGCACCCCGGCCCCCGACGGCAAGCCGCGCTACGTCCTGGACATCTCCCCGGTCGACAACACCGTCACCGTCGGCCCCGCCGCCGCCCTCGACGTCACCGGGCTCACCGCGATCCGCCCCCGCTGGTGCGGCACCCCGCCCGAGGGCAGCGGCCGCTACACCGCCCAGCTGCGCGCCCACGGCGAGGAGACCCCCGTCACGGCCGAGGTGCGCGACGGCGAGCTGACCGTCGACTTCGACACCCCGGTCCGCGGCGTCGCCCCCGGCCAGGCCGTCGTCCTCTACGACGGCAGCCGCGTCGTCGGCTCCGCCACCATCGCCGCCACCCGGCGCGCCGGGGCCGCCTCGGCGGCCTGAGTCTCTCGAGCAGGCTGGGGCAGGGGTGCGGCGGGCCCGTCCGGGGCCGCGTCGTACGGCGCGGCCGCGAGCGGGTGGGTCTCGGAACTCCCGC
>NZ_JBHXJE010000022.1:0-96369 GCF_042723275.1 Streptomyces sp. NPDC058373
GCCGCCCGTGCGAGCCGGGCCCGGGACGGACCGACCGGGCGCGCACACGACGCCCGCGGGACGATGAAAGCAGCCCTTCGGAGCCACCCACGTGGGTGGCTCCGAAGGGCCCCTTTCCCGACGAGTCCGGGCCGGGCCGGGTCCTACGGGTGTCTGACAGATCCTGTGCGGTGTCCGCGGTGTCCGGTACGCGGGAGTGCGTGCCGGGCGCCTCGGGCGCCGTGCGGGATCTGTCAGACACCCTCCTAGTCGAGGTAGTCGCGCAGGACCTGCGAGCGGGACGGGTGGCGCAGCTTCGACATGGTCTTCGACTCGATCTGGCGGATGCGCTCACGCGTCACGCCGTAGACCTTGCCGATCTCGTCGAGAGTCTTCGGCTGACCGTCGGTGAGACCGAACCGCATCGAGACCACGCCCGCCTCACGCTCGGAGAGCGTGTCGAGGACGGAGTGGAGCTGCTCCTGGAGCAGGGTGAAGGAGACCGCGTCCGCCGGGACGACCGCCTCGGAGTCCTCGATGAGGTCACCGAACTCGCTGTCGCCGTCCTCGCCGAGCGGGGTGTGCAGGGAGATGGGCTCGCGGCCGTACTTCTGGACCTCGATGACCTTCTCGGGGGTCATGTCGAGTTCCTTGGCCAGCTCCTCCGGGGTGGGCTCGCGGCCCAGGTCCTGGAGCATCTGGCGCTGGACGCGGGCCAGCTTGTTGATGACCTCGACCATGTGCACCGGGATGCGGATGGTGCGGGCCTGGTCGGCCATGGCGCGGGTGATCGCCTGCCGGATCCACCAGGTGGCGTACGTGGAGAACTTGTAGCCCTTGGTGTAGTCGAACTTCTCGACCGCGCGGATCAGACCGAGGTTGCCCTCCTGGATCAGGTCCAGGAAGAGCATGCCGCGGCCGGTGTAGCGCTTGGCCAGCGAGACCACGAGGCGGAGGTTGGCCTCCAGCAGGTGGTTCTTGGCCCGGCGGCCGTCCTCGGCGATGATCTCCAGCTCGCGCTTGAGCTTCGGGGCGATCTTGTCCGCGTTGGCGAGCTTGTCCTCGGCGAACAGGCCGGCCTCGATGCGCTTGGCGAGTTCGACCTCCTGCTCGGCGTTGAGGAGGGGGACCTTGCCGATCTGCTTGAGGTAGTCCTTGACCGGGTCGGCCGTGGCGCCGGCGGCCGCGACCTGCTGCGCGGGCGCGTCGTCCTCGTCGTCGTCGGACAGGACGAAGCCCTGGCTCTCGCCGCCGGTGCCCTCGGGCGCGCCTTCCTCGCCCGGCTTGCCGGTGGTGGGCTTCTCTTCGGCCTCCTCGTCGAGCAGCTCGTCGACGACGTTCTTGGCCGCGGTCTTCTTGGCGGCGGTCTTCTTCGCCGTCGCCTTCTTCGCCGTCTTCTTGGCGGCGGCCTTCTTGGCCGTCGCCTTCTTCACGGGCGCCTCGTCGGACTCCTCGTCCGACGGCGCGGCCGCGGGGGCGCTCTTCTTCGCCGGGGCCGCCTTGGCGGCCACCGTCCTGGTGGTGGCGGTGCGCTTCGCCGGGCTCTTCGCCGCGACGCTCTTCCGGGCGCGCTTGGGCTCCGCGGCACTGACCATCAGCGTCACACCCTCTTCCTCGAGGATCTGATTGAGGCTGCGCAGAACGTTCTTCCACTGAGTGGCCGGGATCTGGTCAGCTTCGAAGGCACGACGCACGTCGTCGCCGGCGATCTGCCCATCAGCCTTTCCCCGCTCGATCAGCGCCATCACAGACTGGGACTCGGCGATCTCCGGCGGGAGCGTACGGGATGTGCTGGCCGACACGAACAACCTCTCGGAACGTTGAAAAAACGGCTTCCGACTCCTGTCCTGGGTGAAGGACGAGAGCCGACGACCCACGGCTGGGTTGGGCCGGGGGCGCTGCGGGACCGGTGAGGGTTACAGCGTCGCGAACGACGACCGCGTTCCCTCCTCGGCTATCACCTCTTAGGTCATCGCGCTGCCCGGTCGAGCGTTACGCCCAATCCACGTGGCCCGAGTCACACCCCTATATCGGTCAAAAATCTCCGAATAGCGACAGAGGGTGACATCAAGATTCCGTGAGGTGCGAGGCCGGGAGTGACGCGTCGCTGTCAGGAGGCTGAGCAGGCTACTGCCCCTTCGGACGGGAAGGCTCGGAGCAGCCGGCGAGCGCTTCCCGCGCCGCCCGGCCCTTCCACAACGGCGTACGGGGCCTCCCTCTTCCCTGCGCGTCACGTCCCTTACGCGTCGCACGCCCACGCGTCACACGCCCGGCCCCTGGCGCCTCGGCGGTGGGCCGGGTGCCAGGGGCCGGGGGAACGTTTCCGTGGGACCGTCCGGAGGCGGAGGCGGGGGCCGGAGCCCGTACGGCCGAGGCTCACAAGGCCGGGTCCCGGCCATCGGGCGTGGGCAGTGCGAGCCTCTTCGACCGAGGGGCGGCCGGTGCCGGCCTCCCCGCGCGAGACGAGTCCGGCGGGGTGGCCGGCCGGGCGGGCCGGGGGCTGGTCGGCTCCGGCGGACCGGAGGGAGGCGGCGAGGGGCGCGCCATCGGCCGGGAGGGGTTCAGTGCTGCTCGCGCGGCCCGGGGACGACCCGCTCCACCTCGGGGTGGGCGGTGAGGAGCTGGCGCATGGCGTGCTCGGCGGCCGCCCCGTCGCCCTCGGCGAGGGTGTCGATGATGCGGGCGTGGTGCCCGAGGGAGGTCTCGTTCGGCCGGTCGCAGCCGGTGGCCGGGCCGCCGGAGACCTGGAGGGCGGCGGAGACGATGCCGGAGAGGTGCTCCAGCATCCGGTTGCCCGCGAGCTGGATCAGCAGTCCGTGGAACTCGGCGTCGGCGCGGGAGAAGGTCATCAGGTCGCCCTGGCCCAGGGCGTGCCCCATGATGTCGACCATGTCCGCGAGCCGCTGCTGGGCGTCCTCGCGGCCGTGGCCCGCGGCGAGGCGGGCGGCGAGCGGCTCGATCGTCCAGCGCAGTTCGCCGAGCTCGCGGCGCTGGTCCTCGCGCTGCGGGCCGAAGGCGCGCCATTCGATGATGTCGGGGTCGAGGAGGTTCCAGTCGCTGACCGGGCGGACCCTGGTGCCGACGTTGGGACGGGCGCTCACCAGCCCCTTGGCCTCCAGCACGCGCAGGGATTCCCGGACGACGGTGCGGGACACCTCGAAACGCTGCCCGATCTCCTCGGGCACCAGGGGCCGGTCGGCGCCGAGATCGCCGGAGACGATCATCTGGCCGAGCTGCTGGACGAGTTGACCGTGAAGACCCCGGCCCCGGTTGCTGGTCGGGCGCCGCACGGCCCTGCCCAGATCCGAATCGGCGCCCTCCCAGGCCGTGGCGCTCCTCTCGGGCCCGGGCACCTCCGCGTAGGGGTAGCGGTCGAGTTCGGCCGGTCCCGCGAGGCTGGAGTCGGCGGAACGGGCGGTGGTCATCATGGAGTGCGCAAGGGTAGTCACGGAACCTTTGTCGGCGTCGGTTCCAACTCCCTTGAGGTCTTTGGTGAAAAGCACACGAAAGGGTGATCGCTCACCTCATGGCCCTTGACGCCCCGCCGAACGAGCCCGAACACCCCTGCCCGACCTCGGACTTGCCCTCCCGACCGATCGGAATCTGTCATCCCGCGGACACCACACGAACAGATCCGCACGGGATACGTGCAGGACAGAGCCCTGAACGACAACATGACGGTGATATCCGCAGGTTGTCCGCGCCTTCCCGCCCACTCGGGAGGCCCGCTCCCCCAGGTCGCTCCAGGGGTGTCACAACCGCCTTGTACGACAGCGCAGATCGCGCCCGGCGCGCACGACGGCGCTCGCACGAAGGGCCGTTGGACGCACGGGCGTACGAGGGGTGGCGACGGCCGGGCCGACGCTCCCCCAAGGGCCGCCGTGTCCCCGGCAGCCGGGCCACGGGCGGCCTGCCGGCGACGGAGGTTCAGACCTCGGGGCGCAGCATCGGCGGGTTGAGCAGGGTGGCGCCGCCCGCCCGGAAGAGCTGGGCGGGGCGCCCTCCCTGCCGGGTCGTGGTCCCTCCGGTGGGAACCAGGAAGCCGGGCGTACCGGTCACCTTGCGGTGGAAGTTGCGCGGGTCGAGGACGACGCCCCAGACCGCCTCGTAGACCCTGCGCAGCTCGCCGACGGTGAACTCGGGCGGGCAGAAGGCCGTCGCGAGGGAGGAGTACTCGATCTTCGAACGGGCCCGCTCCACCCCGTCCCCCAGGATGGCGCCGTGGTCGAAGGCGAGAGGTTCGGCCGCAAGCTCCGTGCGGCGGCCGCCGGCCGTCGTCCCCAGCAGCTCCTCGACCGGGGACCACCGCGCGTGCCGGGCGTCGCCGCCGGCCCGCGGCGCGGGCAGGTCGGGGGCGAGGGCCAGGTGCGCGACGCTGACCACCCGCATCCGGGGGTCGCGGTCGGGATCGCCGTAGGTGGCGAGCTGTTCGAGGTGCGCGCCGTTCTCGGCGGTCGGCGCCTCGGCGGTGTGGGCACAGAGCCCGGTCTCCTCGGTGAGTTCGCGGGCCGCGGCCGTGGACAGGTCCTCGTCGGGCCGGACGAAACCGCCGGGCAGCGCCCACCGCCCCTGGAACGGGGCCTCGCCCCGCCGCACCACGAGGGCGCAGAGGGCGTGCTTGCGCACGGTGAGGACGACCAGATCGACAGTGACGGCGAACGGCGGGAAGGCCGACGGGTCGTAGGGGGGCATGGGTGGATCATAGTCGTCTGCCTGACGATAAACAGCCTGTTCGCGGAGGCTGCGCCGGGTACGGATGGCGCGCTTTCGTGCTTGGGGGCGGCACCGTGGCTCAGGCGGGGAGATCGGTGAGCGTGCGGGTGAACCAGTCGCGGGCCTACGGGGCGAGGAAGTGTCGGGCGTCACTGGGGCTCGCGCGCTTACGACACCCCGGCCCCGGCCGTCCCCGCCAACTCGATCCGCTGGGCCCAGCCGAAACTCCCTGGCTCCCGGCGTCGGGACCACACAGCGGCCCCGACGCCGATCACAGCCCACGACAGACCACGACAGCCCAAGCCATCAACGCGAATGCTCAGCCAAGCCCCGAACGTCCCGACGCCGCAGGCCAACTCACCTCACTCCCTTCTCGCCCACGCCCTCAAGCCGCGTCGACGACACTGCAAACACCTTCTCCGGCGCCACACCGCCCCCGCCCGGAACCGAACCCACCCCCTGCGGCGCCCCTTCCCCGCCCCGAACGCCCCGCCACCCCCACGCCCCGCAGCCACAACCACGCCTCGGCGAGCCTCCGCCTGCTCCTCCACGCCAACGGCCTCCCCCGCATCGCAGACCGCCCACGCACACCCCCGCCGGACGCCCCCGTCACCGCCGCCCCCTGGGCGGTCGACCGCCCTGCGGGCGGCGGGTAGGCCGTGAGCTCCGCAGGGGCAGCCGCCCGCTCGGCCCCCGGCCGGGGGCCGCCCCGTACGGACCCCGAGGCCCGCCCGGCCCGGCTCCAGGGCGCCCGCCCCGCGGGCGTACCGGAAGAGGCGGGCGCCCGGCGCCCGTCTGCCTCAGCGAGCCCGCGCTGCCGCTGCTGCCCGGCCGGGCGTCCCTTCCCTGCTGTGAAGCACGCGCCGCGGGAGCTCCCCGGTCCGGAGCATTCCCGCCTTCCGCCCCGGAGGCTGAAGGCCGCGGCCGTCGGCCGGGCCACCTCAGAGCCGAAGGCAGGGGAACCGTCCGGCGCTGAGCCGACGGTCCGCTTCCGCGGCGTCCCGGCCCGGGCGTCCGCACCTTCTCGGCCACCCGGGTGGCCGCGAGACGCCGGTCCTTGCCCGCCCTGCGTAGGACGCGACGGATCGACTCGGCGGCCAGCCCTTCGTTGCACGCGTGGTGGAGGAGGAGTGCGAAGGTGTAGTCGGGGTCGGCCCGCAGTGCCAGGGCGAGTGCGACACGCGCCTCCGCGGGGTCGCCTGTCGACCAGGCCACCCATCCGGCGAGCGCGAGGGGGCCGGCCGCGTACTCGTCGTAGGCCCCGGAGCAGCGTCGGGCGAGGGCGCGCCACAGGCGCAGAGCGGGTGGGGCCAGGGGGCCTTCCATCCATTCGGCGGCCCGGTCGCGGGTCTCCCGGTCCTGAAGGCCCACGATCACGGCGGCTGCCTCGTCGAGGCCGATCGCGCGGTCGTCGCGGGCGTCGGCTTCCTTCGGGTCCCGTACCTCGGGGAGTTGGAGGAGCCTGGTGATGAGACCGGCGGCGACCGTCAGGGTCTGCTCGCCTACGACGGGTCCCTCGTCGTCGTCCAGCAGCCGGGGCAGCAGGTGGGAGCAGGCCCCGTCCAGGGCGGTCGTCCAGGCGGGGTCGCCGCCGTCGTCCGGCGGGAGCAGGCGGCGCTCCATGGCGCGCAGGCTCCCGCGGACGGCGACGCCTGCGTAGACGGCGGCCGCGGCGAGGACCGAGGTGCCGGGCGGTGTCAGGGGTGTCCCCTCCGCCGGGCAGCAGACAGGGTCGGGGCAGCAGTAGGACCAGCAGCGGTGGTCGGAGAGGCAGATGGCCTCCACCACCGGCACGTCGCGCGCACCGGCGGCGAGCCGGACGTGCTGGGCGAGGGGGCGCAGCGCCTCCATGACGGTGGCGCCGGTCTCGCCGGGACCCGGTTCGCGGCAGAGGAAGGCGACGATGGCGTCGGGTGTGCCGAGGCGGCGGGCGCTGCCCGTGACGAGAGCGTCGGTGAGGACGTCGGCGATCGCCGGCCAGTCCGCGGGGTCGGTGGGGATGCCGACCCGGACCCGGCCGCCGAAGCGGCCTCCTGATCCGTGGACGGCGACGAGGACGAGGTTCTCGTCGGGTTGGAAGCCGAGGAGGTACGGCAGGGCGTCGGCCAGCTCGGTGTGGCTGCGGACGGTGATGCGGGGCTCGTCGGAATCGGCGGGCGTGGTGTTCGTGTGATCGCTCATGCCGCCGACTCTGCCGCGGTCCGGGGACCGCCGCCGGAGCCTGTGGACAGAAGCGGGTGGCGGAATTGTCCACATCCGGCGGGTTGTCCACATCGGGGCGGTCGCCCACAGGCTCGCCGGGCCTGTTCGCGGATTGTCCGACCCATCGGGTTGCATGGGGGCCACGAGCAACGCGGAGCTGCCGACCACGGCCGACTCCGTCCTCGCCCGGCTGGTGGGCGACCCGACGGGCGCCGCCGAGCTGCGGGAGGACCAGTGCGCGCCATCGAGGCACTGGTGGCGGAGGGCCGCCGGGTGCTGGTCGTGCGCCGAACCGGCTGGGGCAAGTCGGTGGTGTTCTTCGTGGCGACGGTGCTGCTGCCTGCCCAGGTGCCGGTCCGGCCGTGATCGGTCACGAAGCCGACACCGGGCAGCTCACCGCATGCCCCGAGTCCTCGGTCTGGGTCACGGCACATCCCTCCTCGACGCCGCCCACAAGGGTGCCGCCGTCGCAGAGTGAGGGGTTTTCAGGCGGGTGGTACCGACGCGGCCTGCCCGCCGGGCCCCGGCGCCGAACGCGAGCACTCGGTCGAGGGGCGGAACGCTACGGAAACCCTCACGGCCGGGGTGGGGCTAGCCGCACCCCGTTTCAGCAGGCTGGCGCCATCGAGCGGGCGACCGGCCCGCGACATGCTCAAGGAGTCGCCAGAACAGCCCTGTTGGAAGGAAACTCCGTGTCCGTTCGTCTTCGCACCTCCGCCCAGAACAAGCCGGCGAAGCAGCGCGGCCGCCGCGTGTTGTCGGTGGTCGCCGCACTGGCGGTCCTGGGCGGCGGCCTCGCTGTGAGCGGCTCCCCGGCCTACAGCGCCCCGGACCGTGCCGGTCACCCCGACGCCGTGAACGAGGGCGCGAGGAACCTGGTGCACGAAGACGGCTTCCCCGCCGTACTGGCCGCCGTCGAGGGACGCCACGGACGCGTCCGCGACCACACGGCCGGCACCGGTGACCTGGAGACCGGCGCGGCCGTGCCGGTGAACGGCCAGGTCCGGGCCGGCAGCAACACCAAGTCCTTCACTTCGGCGGTCGTGCTCCAGTTGGCCGGAGAGGGCAAGGTGGACCTGGACGAACCGATCGGGACGTACCTGCCGGGTCTGGTGCGCGGTGAGGGCATCGACGGGACACGGATCACTGTGCGGAACCTCCTCCAGCACACCAGTGGCCTGCCCGACTACACCCAGTCGCTGGACCCGAACCCGTTCGAGATCCGCGACACGTACTACAACCCGCGCGAGATGCTCGACCTCGCTCTGAGCGAGAAGGCCGTGTTCGAGCCCGGCGCGAAGTGGCAGTACAGCAACACCAACTACGTCCTGGCGGGCCTGCTCGTCGAAAAGGTCACGGGCCGCCCCTTCGGCGAGGAGATCACGAACCGGATCATCCGCCCCCTCGGCCTGAAGGACACCTACTGGCCGAAGGCGGGCGAGCGCGGTGTCCGGGGCGCCCACCCCAAGGGCTACGCCTCCGCGACCCCCGGCGGCCCGCTGGAGGACATCACCCGCCTCGACCCGTCTCAGGCATGGGCCGCCGGGCAGCTCGTCACCACCCCGCGCGACCTCAACCGCTTCTTCTCCGCCCTGCTCGGCGGCGAGGTGCTGGATGCCGCCGAGCTGAAGGAGATGACGACCACGGTCCCGGCCGCCGAAGGCTCCGCCACGCCGAACACCGAGTACGGCCTGGGCCTCTTCCGCACCCCCCTGTCCTGCGGTGTCGAGCTGTGGGGCCACGGCGGCGCCATCCACGGCTACGAGACCTTCGGCGGCGTCACGGACGACGGCCGCGCGGCCACGGTGGCTGTCACGGCGCTGTCGGCCTCGGTGGCCGCCGAGCCCGAAGGGATTCTGGAGGCGCACCAGCACGTGCAGGAGCTGGTGGAGACCGCCATCTGCGAGTAGCCGCTCGTCGCCGCCACCCACCGCGCACGTACTCACCGCCGACACCAGCTCTCCGTCCGAGCACGAGTGGCGAGGACTTGCCGCTGCTCTCCAGCCCCACCACACAGCACGAGTGACGGCCCGCCTCCGCACGTGATCTCGTACTTCGCCCCTGCCCATGGGCTTGTAAGCCGACACCGCTCGACGTGGAGGCGGAACGGCTCACAGCGGCGCCGGGGCCACGAGGATCTCGCCGCGGTCGTCGTCTGGAACGAGCCGAGGGGCGCCAGGACATCGTTCGCGGCTAGCCGGCCAGAGCCAGGACCAAGGGGAGTACTTGGTCGGCTCCGGCCTGGCGCAGGAGGCGTGCGCCGACGGCCAGGGTCCAGCCGGAGTCCGTGTAGTCGTCGATGAGCAGGACCGGGCCGGGGGCGTCGGCCAGGGCGGCGGTGAGCGTGTCGGGCACGGTGAACGAGTCGGCCAGGGCACGCAGCCGCTGGGCGGAATTGCTGCGGTGCGCGGCGAACTCGTCGGCGTGCGGGGTGTAGGCCAGGCTGCCCAGGAGCGGGAGCCTGCCCACACGGGCCACTCCCTCGGCCAGAGAGGCGACCAGCTGGGGGCGGGTGCGGGAGGGCATGGCCACGATCCCCACCGGCCGCGCCATCGCGTCAGGCGAGCCGCCGGCCCAGCCACCCGGCGAGCGGGCCCAGTCCGCCAACACGGTCACGACGGCGTTCAGCACGTCGTCCGGGACCGGCCCGTCCGCCGCCTGCGCCGACAGGAGGGGGCGCAGGCGGTTGCCCCAGCCGATGTCCGACAGCCGGCCCAGCGCACGCCCCGTCACCGCCTGCTGCCCCGCAGGGATACGGCCCTTGAGATCCATGCCGACCGCGGCGAGGCCGGTCGGCCACATCTTGCGGGGCTCGACCACGACGCCAGGCCGGTCCAGCTCGCCCGTCGCCGCCCCGAGGGCCGCGGAAGAGACGGCTGGATCGAGCCAGGAGCCGGCGCAGTTGTCGCAGCGGCCGCACGGAACCGCCTTCTCGTCATCGAGCTGCCGTTGCAGGAACTCCATACGGCAGTGGGTGGTCGCCACGTAGTCCCGCATGGCCTGCTGCTCCGCCGCGCGTTGCTTCGCCACCCAGGCGTACCGCTCCGCGTCGTACACCCACGGCTTCCCCGTCGCGGTCCAGCCACCCTTGACCCGCTTGACCGCCCCGTCCACGTCGAGGACCTTCAGCATCGTCTCCAGACGCGAGCGCCGAAGATCCACCAACGGCTCCAGCGCCGGCAGCGACAACGGGCGCCCCGCCTCCTCCAGCACCGAAAGCGTCCGCCGCACCTGCTCCTCGGGCGGGAAGCCCACCGAAGCGAAGTACGCCCAGATCGCCTCGTCCTCCCGCCCCGGCAGCAGCAGCACGTCAGCGTGGTCCACGCCACGCCCCGCACGGCCCACCTGCTGGTAATAGGCGATCGGGGACGAGGGCGACCCCAGGTGGACCACGAAGCCGAGGTCCGGCTTGTCGAAGCCCATCCCGAGTGCGGACGTGGCGACCAGCGCCTTCACCCGGTTGCCCAGCAGGTCCTCCTCCGCCTGCAACCGGTCGGCGTTCTCCGTCTTACCCGTGTACGAGGCCACCGGATATCCGCGCTGCCGCAGAAACGCGGCGACCTCCTCCGCCGCCGCCACCGTCAGCGTGTAGACGATCCCCGAACCCGGCAGATCCCCCAGCCGCTCCCCCAGCCACGCCAACCGGTGCGCCGCATCCGGCAACTCCAGCACACCCAGCCGCAGACTTTCCCGGTCCAGCGGCCCCCGGAGAACCAGCGCGTCCCCGCCGCCCGTACCCAATTGCTCCGCCACGTCCGCCGTGACCCGCGCGTTCGCCGTCGCCGTCGTGGCCAGGACCGGCACTCCCGCCGGCAACTCCGCGAGCATCGTGCGCAGCCGGCGGTAATCAGGCCGGAAGTCATGACCCCAGTCGGAGATGCAGTGCGCCTCGTCGACCACCAGCAGACCCGTCGTCGCCGCCAGCTTCGGCAGCACCTGATCGCGGAAATCCACGGAATTGAGACGCTCCGGGCTCACCAGGAGAACGTCGGTCTCCCCCCGCTCCACCTCCCCGTAGATCGTTTCCCATTCCTCAGGATTGGCTGAGTTGATGGTGCGCGCCCTGATGCCTGCCCGCGCCGCCGACTCGACCTGGTTACGCATCAACGCCAGCAGCGGCGAAATGATCACCGTCGGGCCGGCTCCACGCCGACGCAACAGGGCAGTCGCCACGAAGTACACCGCCGACTTCCCCCACCCGGTGCGCTGCACCACCAGCGCACGACGGCGCTCCTCCACGAGGGCCGCGACCGCCTGCCACTGGTCCTCCCGCAGCCGGGCAGCCCCTCCCGGGGCGCCGACCAGCTCAGCAAGGATGGCGTCGGCTTCGGTGCGCAGTTCCAGGGTGTCCATACCCCCATGCAACCCGACGGCGCCGACAATCAGCGAATCCACCCAGCAGGGCGGAAGGCGTACAAGGACCGCGTCCGCCACGGCTCCCACAGCAGGCGATGGGCGCGTACGCGACGACCGACGGTGCCGGATGGCGTTCCTGCGGCTGCTGCGACGGGCCGGAGCCGCCGGGTGGCGCCGCTGGCCCTTGCTGTCGAGGGGCGAGATCGCGCGTCGGACGGCTGTGCGCTGGGCATACATGGGTAAGGCGTATCGGCGGATACCGGTCGGCCCCTCCAATTGCTCGTTGCCGCGGGCCGGTGCGGCGGCAAGAATGGCCATCGCTCCCCGCGGCTTCGCATGGTCCGGCAGGGCTCTGCCGCGGTGCGCTCTCTCCTCGTCACCTCCTCGCCCGCAGTGTGGGCGCGTACCCGAAGGGAGGACCGTGACCTTCGGCTTGGCTCCGTCCGCGACGGCTTCGACGTCCCGACCGCCGATACCCACCGATTCCCCCAACCGGCTTGCCCGGACGTTGCAGCCCGCGGAGTGGGCCGCGGCGGGCATTCCCCTGCTGCGAGACCCGCGCGAGGTGGTGGGCGGCCTGCACGCGCTGCACCGGCCCACCGCGACGACGGCCGTCGTCGCGGTGCTGGACCACCGGGAGCGGGTGTGCGCCAGCGCCTCGTTCGCCCGCCGGTCCGCCTCGACCGACGGCTGGGTCTACCGGAACGCGCTGCTGGCCCAGTTGCGCCGGGTGGTGCCGCACGATCTGCGGCGGCGCTCACCGGCGCGGACGGCGGTCCTGCTGCACTGCCGTGACGGGGAGGGGCGTTGGACCGAGGAGGACGGCGCCTGGATGTGGGGGCTGCGGGACGCGTGCACGCTGCACGGTCTGCGCTGCGGGGCGTACATCACGCTCACCGGGGACGGCTGGCAGGTCCTGGGTGAGGACCGGGGCGGGCGTCGGCCGAGCGTCGGACCGGCGTCCGACCAGGCGGAGCAGGAGAGTTGGGAGATCCCGGCGCAAAGGGGCACGGTGCGGACGGGCTGACGCGTCCCGCGGCGTGCGGCCGCCGTCACGCAGGCGCGAGGGTCGACCGGTGCCCGGTGCGGGGCCTGGACCCGTCGTCAGGGCTGCCCGTCGGCATGTCGGCGGTCTGGCCCGGGCGTGAGCGGCCATGACCGAGTCGCGTCCGGGCGGCCGGCCGGAGACCGGAGGCGAACGCGCTCGAGGGCGGGCAGCGCCGCCCCGGCGCCGGAGGGGTCCGGCGCCGGGCTCGGCGTCAGACGCCCGCGCCCAGCACGGAGTTGATCTGCTGGGGGTCGCCGCAGACGATCAGCAGGGCCTGGGCCCGGCCGAGCGCCGCGGGGAGCACCGTCTTGACGGCGTCGGCGCCGCCGTTGGCCGCGACCACCACCACGGGGCGGGGCTCGGCCTGGTCGGCACAGGCGCCGTCGGCGTAGAAGACGTCGTCGGCCGCGTCCTGCTGCCGCCAGTAGGCGTCCTCACCGAAGGACCGTTCGTGCGCGGTCCACGGGTGGGGGTCGCCGGTGGTCAGCACCAGCACCTCGGCCGGGGCGCGCCCGGAGTCGAGGAGGAGGTCGACCGCCTCGTCGGCGGCGTCCAGAGCACCGTCGGCCGGGGCCGGGATGAGCTGGATCTGCGGGGCGCCCGCCGTGCCGGACGGGCCGGTCGGAGGCTTGGGCGCGGGGGCCGGACCGGGCTTCGCACCGGCGGCCCGCTGAGCGGGCGGCGCGGGGCGGGGCGGGCCGGGACGGGGCGGTACCGCGGAACGCGGTCCGGGTACGGGGCGAGGGGTCGGCGCCACGCGGCTGCTGGCCGGAGTGGTGCGGGGACCCTGGGCACTCTCGTGAATCTGAGGCTCCTCGGGAAAGGGAGGCATAAGGACGACATTTATCAAACGCCGACACAGGACATGGGAGGGGGTGGCACACAAGTGCGGAAAAGATCAGAAATCGAAACCGAGCTGTCCCTTGATCTCCGTGACGTTTCCGCGTACCGGCACACGGATCTTCTTGAGGTGCTGCCACTGCGGCAGCCCGTCAAGATACGACCAGGAGAGCCGGTGGTAAGGGGTGGGGCCCCGCTCCGCGAGCGCCGCCTGGTGCGCGGGCGAGGGGTATCCGGCGTTGTCCGCGAAGCAGAAGTCCTCGTGGTCGACGCCCAGTTCCGTCATCATGGCGTCCCTGCGCACCTTGGCGAGCACCGAGGCGGCGGCGACACAGACACAGGACTGGTCCCCCTTGATGACCGTACGGACCTTCCAGGGCGCACCGAGGTAGTCGTGCTTCCCGTCGAGGATCACGGCGTCCGGGCGGACCGGCAGCCCCTCCAGGGCCCGCACGGCGGCGAGCCGCAGGGCGGCGGTCATCCCGAGGTCGTCGATCTCCTGCGGCGAGGAGTGACCGAAGGCGTAGGCGGTGACCCAGCCCTCCAGCTCACCGGCGAGCGCGGTGCGCCGCTTCGGAGCGAGAAGCTTGGAGTCGGTGAGGCCTTCGGGTGCCCTGCGCAGACCGGTGACGGCGGCGCAGACGGAGACCGGGCCGGCCCAGGCCCCGCGCCCCACTTCGTCGACACCGGCAACGATCTTGGCCCCGGTCGTGGCGCGCAAGGACCGCTCGACGGTGTGCGTGGGTGATTCGTACGGCATGGCGCCAGACAGCGTACGCCGCCCGTTCCGGGGAGGACACCCCGGCTCCTCCCCTTGTCCGGATCCCGGGTGTCCGGGGCCCTCGCGCCTCCGCCCGCGCACCCCGGCGCGGACGGACGGCGCATCCTTCCGGCGGTCCCTCCGTGCACTGGTCATGGCCTTCGCTCCCGCACATCGAGCGTACTCCGGCTGGAGCGCCCTCCACCAGCACGGCGGCGGCGGTGACGAAGACACCCGCACCCCCGGAAGACTCCGAACCCTCCGCAAACTCGCTGGTAAGTCAGGCCGATTGACTCTGGCGGTCGGCGCGTTCCGGGAGTCCGCGGGACGTCTTCGGGGGCTGGGGGCGGGCGGGGCGTGGGGGCCGGTCGGAAGAGGGGGCGTTGGTCACGTATGCAAAGTGTGGTGGGAGGGTGGTCAGCGGACGGAAGGGTAGACGTCGTCGGTGAGGAGGTCGCGGCAGGGGTGGTCCTGGACGGGGCGGGCCGTCAGGATCTCGCGGGCGCGGGCCTGGCTGACGCTGGTCGCGTACCAGGGGGTGTCCTCGACCGCGACGGAGCGCAGGGCGCAGGAGCGCTGCGGTTCGTCGAGGCGGTCCAGGGCCGGGACGGCGTCGGCGGAGAGTCCCGAGAGGTAGGCGAGGTCGAGCGTGCGGCCCTCGTGGTGCGCGGCCACGTTGCTCTCGGCGATCAGTTCGTCGGGCGAGGCCAGGCCGAAGGCGAGGACCGCCACCGCGCCCGAGGCCACCACGGCGCGGGGCAGCAGCCGGGCGCCGAGGACGCCGGCCGCGATGATGAGCAGGACCACGGCGCCGAGCCACAGTTCCATGGTGACGACGGTGAGCCTGAGACGGGTCAGCCCGTACTCGTCCATGTACAGGTCCATGCGGCGGACCGCCGAGGCGACCACGATCAGGGTGAGCAGGCAGAGCGTGCCGAGGACGGCGCGGACCAGGGTCTTGTCGCGCGGACCCGAGCGGGGCGCGACGCGGACGGCGACGCAGATGACGGCGAGGGTCAGCACGGTGGCGAAGAGGAGCTGCCAGAAGCCCTCCCGGGCGTACTCGGCGTAGGTCATGCCGTTGCTGGCGCGCACCGCGTCCTCCCCGCGCAGCAGCACGGCGGCCTGGACCGCGACGAAGGCGGCGAAGAGCAGGTCGAGGAGGACCAGCGGCAGGGCCCACTCGACGCGTCCCCGGGCGCGGCCGGGACCGGGGCCCAGCCCGTCCCACCGGGTCGGGGCGGCCGCCGTGTGGGCGACGGCCAGCGCGGCGGCCGCGGCCAGCACGGCGAGCACCGCCCGCCACGGCACACCGGAGGCGCCGATGTCCGGGACGAGGCTGCCGAGGAGGTCGGCGAAGGCCCGGTCGGCGGCGGCGAACAGCCCGCCGAAGACCACCAGCAGGACCACCGCGACCAGCACCGACCGCAGCAGCGACCCGAGGTCCTTGTCGCCGCCCGAGGCCCGCGCACGCACCCCGCGCCAGCCCCAGCCCAGCGCCCGGCGCGCCGAGGTGAGGAGGCCGAACGGCGCCAGCAGCACCCCGGACCAGGTGCGGCACCCGTGCAGCGCCAGCGCCCCCAGCCCCACCGCGGCGAACAGCGCCAGCAGCGAAGGCCATTCGGCGTCGCTCCACACCGGTACGGCCAGCAGCGCCAGCCCGCCCGCACCCCAGCCGAGCGACGCCGGACGCGGACGGCGGCCCGCCCGCCGGGCGGCGAACCAGGCCGCGGCGGCGAGCGGGAGGGCCATGATCAGGGCGTTGACGGCGAGGCCCTCGCCGAGCAGGAGCGCGCTCAGCAGGCCGGTGGCGGCGGCGGCGACGAGCGTCGCCGTGCCGACGGGAGCGGGAGGCGCGGCGCGGACCTTGTCCAGCAGCGGCGGGGGCGGGCCGGGAAGCTTCTCGTAGCGGACGCCGCTGCCCTCGGTGGCGGGGCCGTCGGCGTCGGGTGTGCCGGCGTCGGCCTCGTCCGGGACAGGCTCCGCACCGGGCGCGGTGTCCCCCGCCGCCGCGTCGGGCCCGGCGCCCCCGTCGTCCTGTTCAGCACCGGCGCCCGTCTTCGCCAGTGCTTTCGGCTCGCCCTCCGCACCGGTGGCGGCAGTGGGGCCTCCCCCGGCGCGCGCCTCTGGCACACCCCGCTCCTCCGGCCGCGCCGACCCCCCGGAGCGTCTCTGCCCCTCGTTCTCCTCGACCCCGTCCGACACGGGTCCCCCTCCCGGCCGGCCCGGAGCAGCGGCCGTTCGGCTCCGGCGCGAACGCGAGGGAGGACGGGGCGCGCCGGAACCGGCGATCGTTCGTCGCGGCCGACGTGCTCGTCCGGGCGCGTGAGGGCAGGCTAGCCAGGGTCGGGGCGTGCGCCCCGGTCAGGACCGCGTTGTGGCATGACCGTGACACTTCCCGGGCGGGCGGGAGGGGGAGCTGCGCGGCGGGAGTCCAGGCGCCGACCCACGTACAGGTGTCCCGTGCGTCGCCCCCAAGGGGCGATCCTCCTGGTCGGCAGGTGGTTCCGTATCGGGGCGGGCACCTTTCGGGCAGCGGGGGCAGGCCCCGCTCGACCACGCTCGGAGTGCCGCATGCGCCGCTTGACCGCCGCCCTCGCCCTGTCCGCCGCAGTCCTCGTCGCACCCGCCTCCCCGGCGCTCGCCGCCCAGGGCACGCTCACCATCGGCTGGGACCAGTACGCGAACCCACAGGGTTGCTACCCGGTCCAGGGACAGGCCGACTCGCTCCTGGTCAACGACACCGACTCGTTGGCGCTGGTCCTCTCCGGCCCGAACTGCGAGGGACAGGTCGTCCATCAGGTGCCGGCCGGGGGCCGTGCCGTGGTGACGGCGGGCAGCAGCGTGTACATCGGCTGACCCGGGCGCTGCCGGGCGTGCGCGGGCGCGGCAGGGGGAACGGAAGCCGCTCCCCGCGCCGTCGGCGGCGCTACGCCCCGAGTGCCTCGTCCAGCCATCCCGGGAGCGGCTCGGTCCGTTCGGCCCATTCGGCGGGCGGGGCCGCGCCCGCCGCTGCGAGGATGCCGCCGACGATGGCGCAGGTGGTGTCGATGTCCCCGCCGACCTGGGCGGTGCGCCAGAAGGCGGCCTCGTAGTCGTCCAGGCCGCGCGCGGCCGACCAGAGGGCGAACGGCACCGTGTCGTGGGCGGTGGAGCGGCGACCGCAGCCCAGGACGGCGGCGACCGTGCCCGCGTCGCGGTAGTCGAGCATGTCGCGGGCGCGCCGCAGCCCCGCCTCGGCGGCGCTGCGCGGCACCAGCTCCAGTACGCCGTCCAGCAGTGTCCGCCCGTCCGGCGGCCCGGCCGGGCCGCCGGCGAGCGCGGCGGCCGCGGCAACCGCCATGGCCCCGACGACCGCCTCCCGGTGCTGGTGGGTGGGGTAGGCGGAGATCTCGGCCTGGTGGGTGGCCTGCTCGGGGTCGCCCGCGTACCAGGCGCCGAGCGGGGCGACGCGCATGGCGGCGCCGTTGCCCCAGGAGCCGTGGCCCCTGAACATCGCAGCCGACAGGTCGCGCCAGTCACCGCCGCCCCTGATCTGCTCCAGCAGCCAGTCGGTGCCCCGGCCGTAGGAGCGGGTGGGGTCGTGGTGGCGGGCGAAGGCGGTGGCCAGGCCGTCCTGGTCGATCCGGTGGTCGGCGGCGAGCGAGGCGACCACGGAGGCGGCCATCTCGGTGTCGTCGGTCCACCGCCACGGCCCGTCGGGGAGCCGTCGGCGGCGCAGGAGGGGATGGCTGCCGGGGTGGGAGAACTGGGCGCCGAGGGCGTCGCCGACGGCCACTCCGCGCAGAGAGGCCAGGGCGCGGGCGACGCGCGGGTCGGGGTTCGTGTCAGCGGTCATCGCGCTCTTCACTCTAGCCGGTGCGTCCGTAGGGCTCCGGTTCCCGCCAGCGGTCGAAGGGCCGGTCGAGGCGGTAGCGGCCGTCGTCGCCGAGCTCCAGGACGCGCAGCTCGCCGTTGTCCGGGTTGGAGAGCGACTCGAACTCGGCCACGGTCCAGTGGAACCAGCGCATGCAGAACAGCCGCATGGTGAGGCCGTGGGTCACCAGCAGCACGTTGGGCGGATGGTCGGGCGACTCGAAGCTGCGGTAGAGGCTCTCCAGGAACGCCCCCACCCGGTCGTACACGTCGGCCCCGGACTCGCCCTGCGCGAAACGGTAGAAGAAGTGCCCGTACGCGTCGCGGTACGCCTTCTGCCGGCGTACGTCGTCGCGTTCCTGCCAGTTCCCCCAGTCCTGCTCACGCAGGCGGGGCTCCTCGCGGACCCGGACGACCTGCGGGTCCAGGCCCAGGTGGGTGAGGGTCTGGTGGGTGCGGAGGTAGGGCGAGACGTAGACGCTGACGCGTTCGCGGCCGAACAGCTCGCGGAGCCGGCCGCCCGCCTGGACGGCCTGGGCACGCCCTCTCGCGGTGAGCGGGAGCGCGTGGTCGGGCTGGCGCTCGTACACGCTGTCATCGGCGTTGCCCACCGATTCGCCGTGCCGGACGAGGACGATGCGTCGCGGTCGGACCATGGGCAAACCCTAGTTCGGCCCCGCCGGGCGGCGGCGGCCGGGGCACCGGCGCGTCGTGGGCGCGCGGTCCCCGGGCGGGCGCCCCCTAGGGGCTGTCTGACAGATCCCGCACGGCGCCCACGGGGCCCGGCACGCACTCTCGCCGCACCGGACACCGCGGACACCGCACAGGATTTGTCAGACAGCCCCTAGACCGTCCAGGACGGTTCGAGGTCGACGACGGCGCCGGTCAGGGCGGAGACGTCGGCCGCCGTACGGGCCCGTAGGGAGAGCCGCTCGATGCGCTCGGTGCGGTACTTGCCGTGCTCGGCGGCCGCCTGCCACATGGAGAGGATCAGGAACTCGTCACCGGGCGCCTCGCCGAAGAGTCCGCGGACCATGCCGGGTGAGCCCGCCATGGCCGGGTTCCAGACCTTCTCCTGCATCAGCGCGAAGTTGTCGACCCGGCCGGGCCGGACCCGGCAGTGCGCCACCCGCACGACGTCCGCCTCGGTGAACCGCGGCTCGAACCCCGTCTTCACGTCGAAGCGGTACGAGAAGAGGCGCACCCGCGCCCCGGTGAAGGTGCCGGACTGCGAGGCGGCGAGCCGGTCGTGGGAGCGGGCCATGAAGGAGTCGTAGAAGGCGCGGCTCTCCCAGAAGGCGAACACGTGGACCACGTCCGGCCGTGACCGGCTCCACCCGCCCCCCTGTCCCAGGAACCCCGGCTCCCCCGGGAGCCCCGCCCACTTGCGCTGCCCCCGCTCGAATCCCCGGCGGTCCTTCACGGTGCAACGCGTCCACTTGACCAGCACCGCGCCATCGTACGGGCCCAGGCGCCCGCGCAGGGCCCCGCGCGCGAAGCACGGGTGGCCGAACTTCCGCGCCTCGCGCACCCGTTCGCAGGCGTGGAGGCTTCCGGTCCGGGGAAGCGGGGCATAGGGATCCCCGACACCGTGTCAGACCGGCGTGACACGATGGGGATTCCGGCGCCGAGAAGGGCCACAGGGGTATGTCACAGGGGGAAGGACCGCGATGAGCACGCCCAACAAGAATCTGGGGACGATCGAGATTCGCCTGAAGTGGGACCCGAGCCCGCTCGGCGAGACCGCCCACGACCTCGACCTGATCGCGGCCGTCTTCTCCTCGGACGACCCCCACGGCTCCCCCGACCACCTGGTCCACTTCGACGCCCGCTCCCCCGACGGCACCATCCACCTGCAGCGGGAGAGCCGCACCGGCCAGGGCCTCGGCTTCGACGAGGTGATGAGCCTGGAGTTCGAGCGGATGTCGCAGCGGCTCGACCGCATCGTCATCGGCGTCGCCATCCAGCAGCGCACCGGCGAGAAGACCTTCGCCGGCATACCCCGCACCGAGGCGGAGATCGTCGAGGAGTACGACACCCTCGCCACCTACGACTTCGCGGAGGTCGGCGAGGCCACGGCGGCGACCATCGCGGTCTTCCGGCGGAACGAGTCCGGCACGTGGCAGTTGCGGCGCGCCGTGCAGGGCTTCGCCGACGCCGACCCGGACGCCTTCGCACAGCTCATGGGCGGCGTCAGCGTCTGAGCGCGCCCCGCCCGGCCGCCCCGGTCAGCCTCCGGCGGTGCCGGGGCCGCTCGCGCCCCGGAGGTGGACGAGGCCCTCACGGAGCGGGCCGCCCGCGAGGCCGAGCACGGCGGCAGCGGCGGCGCACAGGGGATCTGGATCGGTGCGCCGGGCGACGGCGAGGTGGCCGTCGAGGAGGGCCGCACCGAGGACCGGGGCGGCCGTCCGCAGTCTGCGCGGGAGCCACTTGCCCGCGCCGCTCCAGGCGCCGCGCACGGCGCTGAGCAGGTGGGCGGCCTCACGCAGGGTCCGGTCGGCCAGGGCGAGCTGCTCGTACGGGTCCGCTCCGGGCGCCTCCGTGTCGGCCAGGTCCTCGGCGAGGTCGGTGAGCAGGTAGCGGCTGTCGTCGCGTTCGGCGTCGGTCAGCGGGCCGGGGCCGGCCTCGATCAGTTCGCGGGCCTCACGGCGCCAGCCGGCGGCGAGGCCGTGCGGGTCGTGCAGGGGGACGGCGTCGGCGTAGAGGAAGGCCATGGTGGCGCGGCGGTTGGCGCGGCCCTCCGCGAAGAGCCTCCGCAGGTCGTCGGGGGTGTGCAGGTAGACCTCGGCGCTGCGGCCCTCGTGGTGGACGGTCTCCCTGCGGTCGCGTCCGTCGTCGGGCAGCAGCACGGCGATGTCCAGGTCGCTGCGGGCCGTGAACCGCCCTCCGGCCGCCGAACCGCCGAGCACCGCGGCGAGGCCGTCGCCGTAGCGGGCCTCGACCAGGCGAAGAGCGGAGGCGGCGGGGTCGTGGGCGGGTGCGGGGCGGGTCTCGGGCGTCGTCATGGGGCCATGCTGCCGCGCGCCCCGGCCTGCGGGAGCGGAACGGGGTTGACCATGCGCCCGGCGTGCGCGTCGGGGAGCGACGGCCGCCGGGCGCCGGGGGGTTCAGACCGACCGGGCCAGCCGGAAGCCGAGGTCGTCGATGCGCAGGGTCGGGTGGCTCTTGCGGCGGCAGGCGGCGCGGACGCCGCGGGGTTCGTCCTGCCAGCCGCCACCCCGGAACACCCGGTAGGGGCCGTAAACCTCGGGGTCGTACAGGTCCCAGCACCACTCCCAGACGTTGCCGAGCATGTCGTGCAGGCCCCAGGCGTTCGGCTGCCGGGTCGCCACCGGGTGGAGGCGGCCGCCGGAGTTGCCGCGGTACCGGGCGACGGCGTCCAGCGGCCCGTACCGGACGTCCGCCGAACCGGCGCGGCAGGCGTACTCCCACTCGGCCTCGGTCGGCAGGCGGTAACCGTCGGCGTCCTGGTCCCACCGGGTGTCGCGGGCGTCCGGGCCGTCGCCGATGCGGTAGCAGGGGCGCAGGCCCAGAGCCTGCGAGAGCAGGTTGCAGTAGCGCAGGGCGTCGGCCCAGGAGACCTCGGTGACCGGGGCCGCCGGTCCGCCGGGGCCCTCCGGGGCCGCGCCGGTGAGCGCCGCGTACCGCTCCCGGGTCACCGGACAGGAGGCGAGCTCGAAGGCCGGAACGGCCACGGCCCGCTCGGTCCTGGCGGCCTCGTCGCGCAGGAGGACCTCGCCCGCCGGCAGCGGCAGCAGGCGGTCCAGGTCCGCCACGGGCCTCGTCTCTTCCCGGGTGCTCGTCACGTGCCCCTTCCTACCCGGTCCGGTCGCCGCGCGGGGGCGGAACGGGAGCATCCGGTGGCCGGTGCGCCGCACCGGGGAAACCGAAGAGGGCGCCGACCTCGCGGTCGGCGCCCTCTCACCCGGTCCTCAGCCCTGGACGCTCCTCAGGGCGTCCGGGGCCGCGGCCCGGTCGGTCGTCAGCTGCATCCGCTGGTGGAGCCGCAGCCCTCGCAGATGTAGCAGGAACCGGCGCGCTGCATCTTCGTGCCGCAGGAGAAGCAGAGCGGCGCGTCCGCGCTGATCCCCAGCTGCATCTCGACCAGCTCGGCCGAGGTGTGGGCCTGCTGCTCGGGCTTGGCCTGCGGGACCTCGGTGCCCGTCGCCGGGGCGGAGACGGCCGGGGCGGGCGCGGCCAGTTCGGCCTGCTCCTCCTCGGCGGGCTCGTAGGAGCCGGTCTCCAGGTGGCGGCGGCGCTCGTCGGCGGAGTGGATGCCGAGGGCGGAGCGGGTCTCGAAGGGCAGGAAGTCCAGCGCCAGGCGGCGGAAGATGTAGTCGACGATCGACTGCGCCATCCGCACGTCCGGGTCGTCGGTCATGCCGGCCGGCTCGAAGCGCATGTTGGTGAACTTCGAGACGTACGTCTCCAGCGGCACACCGTACTGGAGGCCGACCGAGACGGCGATGGAGAAGGCGTCCATCATGCCCGCGAGGGTCGAGCCCTGCTTCGACATCTTCAGGAAGACCTCCCCGAGACCGTCGTCCGGGTAGGAGTTGGCCGTCATGTAGCCCTCGGCGCCGCCCACCGTGAAGGAGGTGGTGATGCCGGGGCGGCCCTTGGGGAGGCGCTTGCGGACCGGGCGGTACTCGACGACCTTCTCCACGGCGGCGCGGATGGTGTCCTCGGCCTGCTCGGCGATCTCGGCCTTCTCCTCCTCCTTCTTCTTGGCGGAGAGGGGCTGGCCGACCTTGCAGTTGTCGCGGTAGATCGCGAGCGCCTTGACGCCCAGCTTCCAGGCCTCGAAGTAGACCTCCTCGACGTCCTCGACGGAGGCGGACTCCGGGAGGTTGACCGTCTTGGAGAGGGCGCCGGAGATCCACGGCTGGATCGCGGCCATCATCCGGACGTGGCCCATCGCGGAGATGGAGCGCTCGCCCATGGCGCAGTCGAAGACCTCGTAGTGCTCGGGCTTGAGGGCCGGGGCGTCGATCACGTTGCCGTGCTCGGCGATGTGGGCGACGATCGCCTCGATCTGCTCCTCGGAGTAGTCCATGCGGCGCAGCGCCTGCGGCACGGTGCCGTTGACGATCTGCATGGAGCCGCCGCCGACGAGCTTCTTGAACTTGACCAGCGCCAGGTCCGGCTCCAGGCCGGTGGTGTCGCAGGACATCGCCAGACCGATGGTGCCGGTCGGGGCGATGACCGAGGCCTGGGCGTTGCGGAAGCCGTGCTTGGCGCCGAGGCGCACCACGTCCTGCCACGCCTCGGTGGCGGCGGCCCAGACCGGGTTGTCCAGGTCGTCGGTGCGCACGGCCTTGGCGTTGGCGTCGGCGTGCTGCTTCATGACGCGCTGGTGCGGCTCGGCGTTGCGGGCGTACCCGTCGTAGGGGCCGACCACGGCCGCCAGCTCGGCGGAGCGGCGGTAGGAGGTGCCGGTCATCAGCGAGGTGATGGCTCCGGCCAGGGCGCGGCCGCCGTCGGAGTCGTAGGCGTGGCCGGTCGCCATCAGCAGGGCGCCGAGGTTGGCGTAGCCGATGCCGAGCTGGCGGAAGGCGCGGGTGTTCTCGCCGATCTTCTGGGTGGGGAAGTCGGCGAAGCAGATGGAGATGTCCATCGCGGTGATGACCAGCTCGACGACCTTGGCGAACCGCTCGGACTCGAAGGACTGGTTGCCCTTGCCGTCGTCCTTGAGGAACTTCATGAGGTTGAGCGAGGCCAGGTTGCACGAGGTGTTGTCCAGGTGCATGTACTCGCTGCACGGGTTGGAGCCGTTGATGCGGCCCGACTCCGGGCAGGTGTGCCAGGCGTTGATGGTGTCGTCGTACTGGATGCCGGGGTCGGCGCAGGCCCAGGCGGCCTCGGCCATCTTGCGGAAGAGGGACTTGGCGTCGACCTCCTCGATGACCTCGCCGGTCATGCGGGCCCGCAGGCCGAAGGAGGAGCCGGCCTCGACGGCCTTCATGAACTCGTCGTTCACGCGGACCGAGTTGTTGGCGTTCTGGTACTGGACGGACGTGATGTCGTCGCCGCCCAGGTCCATGTCGAAGCCCGCGTCGCGCAGGGCGCGGATCTTCTCCTCCTCGCTGACCTTGGTCTGGATGAAGTCCTCGATGTCGGGGTGGTCGACGTCGAGGATGACCATCTTGGCCGCGCGGCGGGTGGCGCCACCGGACTTGATCGTTCCTGCGGAGGCGTCGGCGCCGCGCATGAAGGAGACCGGGCCCGAGGCGTTGCCGCCGGAGGAGAGCAGCTCCTTGGAGGAGCGGATGCGGGAGAGGTTCAGGCCGGCGCCGGAGCCGCCCTTGAAGATCATGCCCTCTTCCTTGTACCAGTCGAGGATCGACTCCATGGAGTCGTCGACGGAGAGGATGAAGCAGGCCGAGACCTGCTGCGGCTGGGGCGTGCCGACGTTGAACCACACCGGGGAGTTGAAGCTGAAGATCTGGTGCAGCAGCGCGTAGGCCAGCTCGTGCTCGAAGATCTCCGCGTCGGCGGGGGAGGCGAAGTAGCTGTTCTCCTCGCCGGCCTTGCGGTACGTCTTCACGATGCGGTCGATGAGCTGCTTGAGCCCCGTCTCGCGCTGCGGGGTGCCGACGGCCCCGCGGAAGTACTTGCTGGTGACGATGTTGACCGCGTTCACCGACCAGAAGTCGGGGAACTCGACGCCACGCTGCTCGAAGTTGACCGAGCCGTCGCGCCAATTGGTCATGACGACGTCACGAAGCTCCCACTGAACCTCGTCGTACGGGTGCACGCCGGGCGTCGTGTGGATGCGCTCGATACGCAGGCCCTTGGCCTTGGAACCCTTCGTGCGGGAACCTCGTGCCGGGCCGCTCGCCGTCTCTGTCATGCCGCCTCCCATATCTGGGTGAAACACCCAAAAGTGCGCAGAGCTTCCCTGCCGCACGGTCTGTCTTGTCTTCCGGGCGCCGCCGAAGCGCCCGGCCACATCGTTCTCCCGCCGCCGGGAAATCGGCGGCCCGGGCCACTCAGTCGGTGGCCGTGACGGGGACCGGGACCCCCGGCTCCCGCTCGCCGCCGGCCTGCGTCCCGCCGCGCCCCTGCGCCCGCAGCTCGGTGATGGCGGTCTCGAAGTCGTCCAGCGAGTCGAACGCCCGGTAGACCGAGGCGAACCGCAGGTAGGCCACGAGGTCCAGCTCCTGGAGCGGGCCCAGTATGGCGAGCCCCACGTCGTGCGTGGGCAGCTCCGCGCTGCCGGTGGCCCGCAGCGCCTCTTCGACGCGCTGCCCGAGCTGGGCGAGCGCGTCCTCCGTGACCGGCCGGCCCTGGCACGCCTTGCGGACGCCGTTGATGACCTTGGTCCGGCTGAAGGGCTCGGTCACGCCGCTGCGCTTGACCACCATCAGCGAGCAGGACTCCACGGTCGTGAACCGCCGGGAGCAGTCGGGGCACTGACGGCGACGCCTGATCGACGTTCCGTCGTCGGTGGTGCGACTGTCCACGACACGGCTGTCGGGGTGCCTGCAGAAGGGGCAGTGCATGAGACTCCGAACCCTCCTTCACAGCACGACTCAGTGGCTCACCGGGACCGCGGGGGCCCCTCGAAGCAGGCTCCAGCATAGGCGATGAACCACTGCCTGAATCACCGGCACCACAACTTGTGGGCACTCTCTTCCGTCTCACCACTAGATCTGGTGTCTGGAGGGAAAGTACTCCCTATGGCGTGTCGCCCGCGGAACCCGGACGCACACCTCCGCAGAGGCCACCGCACACCGCCCGGGAAAGCCGCGCGAGCCGTTCCCGGAGCCGGACGCGCGCCGCCACGGAAGTCGGTACGCGGCCTCGCGCGGGCGCGTCGAGGAGGCGGGCCGGAATGGTTCCGCGGTACGGCGGGGACGGTTCCGCAGCATACGGAGGACCGGCGCGCGCCCTCGCGAAGGGGGGCCGGTGCGACCGGGCCGGCGCCCCGGATGGCAGACTGTGGCCTCGCCGGGAGCGGCTCACGCCACCTCCGGCACCCGGCAACGGCGGTGCAGATTACCGCACAGCCGATCGAACCGGGCGCGGCCGAGGGGAGGCGGGAGGCGACCCCCGCCGGGCGACCGGACACCCTCCGGCCACCGGAAGCGGACATCCCGGCGGTAAGCACCCTCGCCGCCGCTGACCTCGCCCTATACACCCGAACGCCCGCCCACGTCTGCTGAACTGCGGTTTTTCACTCGAACGTGTGTTTGGCGCAACCTTTCGAAAGCAACTACCGTTGGCTATCCAGGGAGTACACACCGAGAGGGGCCGACGTGACCACGACCGCAGACAGCGCCACCATCACCGCCCAGGGCCGGTCCCAGGGACGACGGGAGTCGGTGCACGCCATGAATGAGCCCGCCTCGCACCAGGAGGGGGCGAAGCCCGCCCGCTCGCTCCCCGGCCGACCTCCGGGTATCCGCGCCGACAGCTCAGGACTCACCGACCGGCAGCGCCGCGTGATCGAGGTCATCCGCGACTCGGTGCAGCGCCGCGGCTACCCCCCGTCGATGCGGGAGATCGGGCAGGCCGTCGGCCTCTCCAGCACCTCCTCGGTCGCCCATCAGCTCATGGCCCTGGAGCGCAAGGGCTTCCTCCGCCGCGACCCGCACCGCCCCCGGGCCTACGAGGTGCGCGGCTCCGACCAGCCGAGCGCGCAGCCCGCGGACACCGCGGGCAAGCCCGCCGCCTCCTACGTCCCGCTGGTCGGCCGCATCGCGGCGGGCGGGCCGATCCTGGCCGAGGAGTCGGTGGAGGACGTCTTCCCCCTCCCCCGGCAGTTGGTCGGTGACGGTGAGCTCTTCGTCCTCAAGGTCGTCGGTGACTCCATGGTCGAGGCGGCCATCTGTGACGGGGACTGGGTCACCGTCCGCCGCCAGCCCGTCGCGGAGAACGGCGACATCGTCGCCGCCATGCTCGACGGGGAGGCCACCGTGAAGCGGTTCAAGCGGGAGGACAACCACATCTGGCTGCTGCCGCACAATGCGGCGTACCAGCCGATTCCCGGCGACGAGGCCACCATCCTCGGGAAGGTTGTCGCCGTGTTGCGGCGGGTGTGAGCCTGCCGGTACCCCCTGGCGAGTCCCGGAACCTCTGCGCCGGTTCCGGGACTCTTCTTTTTTGGCCTCACGCGCCGGCCGGGCTGAGGTCTGGCCTCAAGCGCCGGCCAGGCTGGGGTGGGTCTCGCGCGCCGGGTGGGCTGGGGCTCGGCTGGTTACTTTTCCTCTGCTTGGGCCGCCGCGTCGATGGCGGCCAGGGAGCGGCGGGCCTGGTTGCGGTCGGTGGTGTACCAGAAGTCGGGGAGGGAGGCGCGGAGGTAGCTGCCGTAGCGGGCGGTGGCGAGACGGGGGTCGAGGACGGCCACGACGCCGCGGTCGCCGGTGGCGCGGACCAGGCGGCCCGCGCCCTGGGCCATGAGGAGCGCGGAGTGGGTGGCCGCGACCGCCATGAAGCCGTTGCCGCCGGCTTCCTCCACGGCCTTCTGGCGGGCCGACATCAGCGGGTCGTCGGGGCGCGGGAACGGGATCCGGTCCATGACCACCAGCTGGCAGCTCGGCCCGGGCACGTCCACGCCCTGCCAGAGGGAGAGCGTGCCGAAGAGGCAGGTGCGCGGGTCGGCCGCGAAGTTCTTGATCAGCTCCCCGAGGGTCTCCTCGCCCTGGAGCAGGATGGGCACGTCCAGGCGGCCGCGCAGTTCCTCGGCGGCGGCGCGGGCCGCGCGCATCGAGGAGAAGAGGCCGAGGGTGCGGCCGCCCGCCGCCTCGACCAGTTCGGCCAGCTCGTCGGTCATGTCGGCGCGGGTGCCCTCACGGCCGGGGTTGTTCAGGTGGCGGGCGACGTAGAGGATGCCCTGCTTCGGGTAGTCGAAGGGCGAGCCGACATCGACGCCCTTCCAGACAGGGAGGTCGGCGCCGGGTGTGCCGTCGACCCCGGCGGTGCCCTCGGGGGCGAGGCCGAGGGAAGCGCCGACGCCGTTGAAGTCACCGCCGAGCTTGAGGGTGGCGGAGGTCAGGGTGACCGAGCGGTCGGCGAAGAGCTTCTCGCGCAGCAGCCCCGAGACGGAGAGCGGGGCGACCCGCAGCGAGGCGCCGAAGCGGTCGTGCCGCTCGTACCAGACGACGTCGTACTCGGAGCGCTGGGCGATCCGCTCGGCGACGGTGTGGATGGACTCGACGGCGGCGAGCGCCTGCTTGCGGACGGCGTCCTCGTCCTGCACCGACTTGTCACGGGTGCTGCCCAGCGCCGAGATCACCGTGCGGGCGGCGTCCCGCAGGGCGGCCAGGGCGTACTCCAGGTCTTCGGGGATGGTCTCCAGGCGGCCGGGGAGGGCCAGCTCCATCAGCCCCTCGAAGGTCTCGGAGGCGGTCTGGAGGGCGTCGGCCGCCTTCTCGTTGACCAGTTTGGCGGCGCGGCGGACGGCGCGGTTGACCTGGCCCGGGGTGAGTTCGCCGGTGGCGACGCCGGTGACGCGGGAGACCAGTTCGTGGGCCTCGTCGACGATCAGCACCTCGTGCGAGGGGAGGATCGGGGCGCCCTCGATGGCGTCGATGGCGAGCAGGGCGTGGTTGGTGACGACGACGTCGGCCAGCCGGGCCCGCTCCCGGGACAGCTCGGCGAAGCACTCCTCGCCGTAGGCGCAGCGGCTCGCGCCGAGGCACTCCCGGGAGGAGACGGAGACCTGGGACCAGGCGCGGTCGGAGACGCCGGGGGTCAGGTCGTCCCGGTCGCCGGTCTCCGTCTCGTCGGACCAGTCGCGCAGCCGCAGCAGGTCCTGGCCGAGCTTGCTGGTGGGGGTGGCGGCCTCGAACGGGTCGAAGAGGCCCTCCTCCTCTTCCTGCGGCACGCCCTCGTGCAGCCGGTGCAGGCAGAGGTAGTTCGACCGGCCCTTGAGCATGGCGAACTCGGGGCGCCGGCGCAGCACCGGATGGAGCGCCTCCACCGTGCGGGGCAGGTCCCGCTCGACCAGCTGGCGCTGGAGGGCCAGCGTCGCCGTGGCGACCACGACCCGCTCGCCGTGGGCCAGGGCGGGCACGAGGTAGCCGAGCGACTTGCCGGTGCCGGTGCCCGCCTGGACGAGCAGATGGGAGGAGTCGTCGATGGCCGAGGCGACGGCTTCGGCCATGGCCACCTGACCGGGCCGCTCGGTGCCGCCCACGGCGGCGACGGCGGCGTGCAGGAGCTCGGTGAGTGAGGGCTTCGTCATAGCCGCTCCAGCCTACGGTGCGCCACCGACAGCCCCGTCCCGCTCCCGCACCGGGCCACCCGCACGCCCCCGGCGCACGCCCCTCACTCCGGTACGAGCGGGTGCGGTGTCTCGCCGTGCAGCGGGTTCGCCACCGTGCCGTGCACGGCGGCGTGCGGGCGGGCGGCGCGGTCCCGGTACCCGTCGAGGTGGAGCCGGTTGCGGTTGAGGCAGAGGCGGTCGATCCGGGGGGCGAACAGGTCGAAGAGCTCGTACCGCTCCTTGAGGTGGGGGAAGCGGGCCTGGTGGCGGGTGATCTCGGCGCGCGCCAGCTGCCAGAAGTCGGCCTCGGGGACGCCGAGCTGGGTGGCGCAGAGCGGCGCCAGGTAGCGGAAGACGCCGATGAACAGGCCGGAGTGGATGAACTGGGGCAGGAAGTCCGGGCTCTCGGTGAGCAGGACGGCGCGTACCTCGTCGGGCATGGTGGCGTGCTCGGGCAGCGGTTCGGAGCTGACGTTGACGTCGTCGACGAAGTCCTTGACGGCGAGGCGGGTGGGGACGTCGTGCTCGTCGAAGACGACGATGGCGTTCTCGCCGTGCGGGGAGAAGACGGTGCCGTACTGGTGGAGGAAGTGCAGCAGCGGCGGCAGCAGGGCGGCGAAGAGGTGGCGCAGCCAGTCGCGGGGGGCGAGGCCGGAGCGGGCGACGAGTTCGGCGGTGAAGGCGCGGCCGTCGCGGTCGGTGTGGATCAGGGAGGCGAGGGTGCGGGCGCGTTCGCCGGCGTCGAGGTGGCGGGAGAGCGGTTCGCGCCAGATGACGCCGAGCAGCTCCTTGTACTGGTAGGGGACCTCGGGCAGTCCGTCGTAGACGGGGTGGCCGACGGTGACGGAGGCGACCTCGCCGAGGAGGACGACGCGGCATTCGTCCCGCAGGTAGGGGTCCCGTTGGCGCAGCCCCTGCACCCAGGCGGTGACGGCGGGGGCGGCGAGGGTGCGTTCGGTCGGCAGGCCGCGCCAGACGAGGGTGTTGAGGATGGCGAGCGGGAGCTTCACGGTGTGGCGGCGGGGGTGGGTCAGGTTGAGGAAGGTGCGGATGGACTGCTGGGGCAGCCGGGTGTCGGGGTCGGCGGGGAGCGGGACGATCCGCCGGTCGGCGACGGCGGGGGCGAAGAGGGGGACGACGGTGTCGTCCCACTGCCAGGGGTGGACGGGGAGGTAGAGGTAGTCGGCCGGGTCGAGGCCCTGGTCGCGCAGGGTGGCGGCGAACAGGTCGCGGGTGGCGTCGTCCAGCTCGCCCCGGTAGAGGCGGTCGGCGTCGAGGCCGGGGACGCCCCGGTAGTCGGCGAGGGAGGTGTGCACGGCGATCCAGGGCAGCCGCGCGGGGCGGCGGGCCTCGGGTGCCCAGCGGGCGGAGTCCTCGGCGGAGAAGCCGATGCGCCCCTTGTTGAGGACCAGCCAGGGGTGACCGGTCTGGTGGCCTTCGAGGGCGGCGTAGTCGAGGTCGGCCAGTTCGGCGGCGGTGAGCGCGGTCGCGTCGAGCCGGGTGTCGGCGGCGAGGGTGCGGGTGAGCTCGCGCAGGACGTGGCCGAGGGTGTCGCCGTCGAGCCGCAGCAGGGGGCGGGCGCGGACCAGGAAGTCGAGCGGATCGCCGTACGGGCGGTGGGCGTCGGTGCCGTTCTCGGCGAGGGTGACGCTCTCCGGCTCGACCTGCCAGTGCCCGTAGGCCCAGCGGCGCGCCCGGAACCGCAGCTCCGCGCCGCCCGGGTGGCCGAGTGGCAGGGCGTAGGCGGCGCCGTCGGGCCCGGGGGGCGTCAGCGGGTGGGGTTCGATGATCTCCTCGTATGCGAACTCGCCGAGCATCTTGGCCAGCAGCCGGCGCTCGGCCCGCCGCCAGGCGCCCGCGGTCAGTTCGGGCGGGGCGTAGAGAGCGGTGTCGGGGCCTTCGGGGCCGGGCTGGTCTGCGGTCGGATGCGGCACGGGGACTCCTCGGAGGGGAACCGGATCGGGACAGCCGGGTGTCGGTCACCGACGCCCGGAGCGGAACGGTCGCAGTGATCGGGCCACGAGGGAACAGGGCCCGGCGCGCGGTAGGTTGCCGCGCGCCGGGGCGTACGCCCTCGGAGCGCACGCGCGTTCGCGGGGCCGTGTCTTGCGGGGTGGGCGCGGGGCGCGCGCCGGGCAGGCGGCGCGCCCCGGGGCGAGTGCGGGCGCGTGGGGCGGGGTCTCGGCGACCCCCGGTTCCGCGCGCCCCGGCCGGGACGCGGGCGCTGCCCTGAGCCCACGGGTGCTTCCGCACGGGAGGCGGCGGCCGGCAGACGGTGCGGCGCGGCGCGCGGTCGGAGCGTGTGCGTACGGCTCGCGGCGGGGCAGGGCGACGGCGGTCCGAGGCGGACTGGCCCCGGCACGTACGGGTGCGGGGCGGCCGGTGCCACGCGGTTCCCCCAGGCGCCAGGGGCCGGTGAGGGCGCGCCGGAAGGTACGGGACCGCGGTGGGCGGGCCTGTTCCGGGCGGTCACGGGCGCGGCGGTGCCGGCTCCGTCGGGTCGGTTCTCTGCCGGACCATCAGGGCCGCGCGCTTGTCGGGGAGTTCCACCTCGGTGTCGAGGCGGAACCCGGCGCGGCGGAAGGCGGCGACCGAGGGGGCGTTGCGCACGTCGGGTTCGGCGACGACGCGGCCGCACCGGGGGCGGTGGGCGAGGACCAGGCGGGCGACGGCGCGCAGCAGGGCGGTGCCGAGCCCGCGGCCCCGGTCGGCGGCGCCGCCCAGCAGCAGGTGGACGCCGGTGTCGTGGGGCCGGGCCGGGTAGTGGCGGGCCAGCGGGTCGAGGTCGGCGCGGTAGAGCTCCCAGTAGCTCATGGGGCGCCCGTCGAGGAGGCCGAGGCACGGGACGCTGCGTCCGTCGCCGGAGAGCTGGGCGTGGACGTGGCGGGCGGTGACCTCGGGCGGCCCGGCCAGTTCCCAGAAGGCGGCGACCGCCGGGTCGTTCATCCATGCCGTGACAAGGGCGAGGTCGTCGGCCGGGGCGAGGGGGACGAGCCGGAATATCCCGAACGGGGTGGCGGCGGGGGCCCATCGGCCGACCCGGTCGAGCAGGGCGCCGCCGTCGCCGTGCCGGGGCCGCCCGGCGGGCGCGGCCGGGCCGGGGAGCAGGGCGCCGGGCCCGGCCGCGTCGAGCGCGGCGCCCTCGGCCCCCGCCGCCGCCCGGGGGGAGCCGGATGGCGGCCCCGCCGCGTCGCCCCGCGGCGCCGGTGCGGGTCCGGGCACGCCGGGCCTGGCCCCGGCCGTGGGGGCGGCGGTTTTGTGGGGCGGGGTGTCGGCAGGGGGCACGCGGAGCTCCTTCCGGGCGCGGGGGCCGTACTCAGGCCCCGGCGGTGTGCAGCGGGTTGGCGATCGTGACGTAGACGGACTGGGTGTCGACCGGTCCCACGAGTTCGTCGAGGCCGTGCAGGCGGGTCAGGAGGTTGGCCTTGCACCGCAGCGTCGGGGAGTCGAGCAGCAGGCGGGGCAGGGGCGAGAGGGGACCGGGAGCGGCGGCCTCGGCGGTGAGGAAGCGGCGCAGCACGGTCAGCAGCAGCCGCTCGTCGGCGAGGCGCTGGGAGCCGAAGGCGCCGATCAGACCGAGGACGTTGTTGATACCGAGGTAGTAGGCGAACCGCTCGTCGGTGACCGCGTCGGTCACGAAGGTGTCGCTGGCCTCGCCCGCCCCGGGCAGCCGCGCCTGGAGGGCGTCGCGGTGCGAGGTGCGGAAGTAGTAGCCCTGGTTGTCGCGGTAGCGGCCGCCGGCGGGCCAGCCTTCGGCGTCGAGCAGGACCAGGGTGTTCTGCTGGTGCGCCTCCAGGGCGATGCCGGCGTGGCCGTCGAGCCACAGCACGGGGGCGACCACCTGCTGGAGGTAGCGCGCGAACCACTCGGCGCAGACCGCGCCGCGCGAGCGCCCGGCGCGCCCGGCGATGCGGGTGACCAGCTCGCCGAGGCGGGAGCGCATCCCGGTGCGGCCGCCGTGCCGGGTGTCGCCCGCGGGGCGCGGCGAGACGAGCCCGGCGACGCAGGTAGCGTCGTCCTCGGGGGTGAAGGGGTTCTGGCGGATCATCACGTCGAGGCCGGTGACGGGGGCGCCGTCGGGGCCGTCGACGGCGAGCCACGCCGGGTCGCGGACGATGTCGAAGCCGGGGTGGGCCGCCTGCCACCGCGCGCCGAGTCCGGTGCGCAGCAGCCGGTGCACCTCGGCGCCCCGGGCCAGCTCCTTGCGGAGGTTCTCCCGGCGGGAGTTGGTGATGCGCAGGCCGAGCGAGAGTTTGAGCATGGCCGGGGCGTGCGGGCGGTAGACGGTGCGCACCGAGGAGGTGGGGTGCCAGGGCTCGCCGCACGGGCCGAGGTCGCGCAGCGCCCCGGCGTCGAGGAGGGCGGCGGCCTCGGGGCGGCGGCGCAGTTCGCGGATCTGCCAGGGGTGCACGGGGAGCGCGGCCGTGCCCTCGGGCAGCCGCAGCCCGGGCCCGGCGAGGCGGGCGGTGAGCTGTTCGGCGGGGACGGGGGCTCCGTCCTCGTGCCAGGCGGAGTCCTGGGCGAGGACGGAGCGGTCGACGGCGAGCCAGTGCAGGGCGAACGAGCCGCCCAGCTCCGGCGAGTAGGCGCGGGACTCGGCCTCGGTCAGCCCTTCGCGGCTCTTGGGGGTGGGGTGCAGCGGGTGGCCGAGGACGAGGGACTGCTCGGCGGCGAGGAAGCGGTCCTTCCCGTCCTCGGGCCGGGCGCGGCGGTCGGCGAGGAAGACGGTGGTGCGGCGGGCCGAGTCGCCGACCCGCTCCAGCAGGTCCCCGTCGCGCGCCTCGGTGGCCGACTCGCGCTCCAGCAGCTCGGCGACGGCGGCGACGTCGAGCAGCGGGGAGGCCCCGGCGGGCGCGTCCTCCCGCATCGGCGGCCCGAACCGGTGCCACCCAGCGAGCGACCAGTGCTGCACGGGGACGAGCAGCGCGGTGCCGCTGGCGGGCAGCGGGATGCGCAGCACCCCGTGGGCGGGGTCCGGCGGGGAGGTCTCGCGGACCCAGCAGCGCAGCAGGCTCTCCAGCGCGGCGGCCTCGGCGGCGATCCGGGCGTCGGGGTGTTCCAGCAGGTCGGTGCCGCCGCCGGGGAACCGGAGGGTCCCGACGCCGCCGGGCTGGCGCGGGACGGTCGCCCCGTCGGCCGGGATCTCGCGCGTGGCGGAGGTGCCGCGCGGGGAGGGGTGGCGGCCGCCGTCGGGTGCGGGGGTGACGTTCAAGAGTGCTTCCTTGGGGCGTGGTGCGGATTCCGTGCGCCGGGCGGTGGAGCGGGCGCGGCGCAGGGTGGGGTCATCCGGAGAGGTCCTGGGCCGCGCTGCCGAGGGCGTCGGTCAGGCGGTCGAGCACCGCGTCGGCCTGCTCGTCGGTGAGGGTCAGCGGCGGCAGCAGGCGGACGACGGCGGAGCCGCGTCCGCCCAGCTCGACGATGAGTCCCCGGCTCAGGCACGCGCGCTGCACGGCGGCGGCGGTCCGGGGAGCGGGGGGTGGCGGCGTGCCGGGGGCGGTGTCGGCGGCGGGGTCGACCAGCTCGACGCCGATCATCAGGCCGCGCCCGCGGACGTCCCCGATGAAGGGGTGTCCTGCGGCGAAGGCCCGCAGCTGGTCCAGCATGCGTGCGCCGAGGGTGGCGGCGCGGTCGGCGAGGCCGTTCTCCCGGACGTGGGCGAGGGTGGCGGCGCCCGCGGCCATGGCGAGCTGGTTGCCGCGGAAGGTGCCCGCGTGGGCGCCGGGCTGCCAGACGTCGAGGTCGTCGCGGTAGACGACGACGGCGAGCGGGAGGCTGCCGCCGATCGCCTTGGAGAGGACCATGACGTCGGGGACGATCCCGCTGTGGTCGACGCCCCAGAACCGCCCGGTGCGCCCCACGCCGGTCTGCACCTCGTCCGCGATCAGGGGGATGGAGCGCTCCTCGGTGATCTGCCGGAGGCGGCGCAGCCAGGCGTCGGGCGCCGGGTTGACGCCGCCTTCGCCCTGCACCGGTTCGACCAGCAGGCAGGAGGGGTCGGGGATGCCGGACTTGGGGTCGTCGAGGAGCGACTCGGTCCAGCGGGCGGCGAGTTCGGCACCCTGCTCGCCGCCGACGCCGAACGGGCAGCGGTAGTCGTGCGGGAACGGCAGCCGGGTGACGCGGCCTTCGCGGGCGCCGCCGGAGGCGGAGAGGGCTCCGGCGCTCATGCCGTGGTAGGCGCCGGTGAAGGCGAGGACACCGGGGCGGCCGGTGGCGGTGCGGGTCAGCGTCAGCGCCGCCTCGACGGCGTCGGTGCCGGCCGGGCCGCAGAACTGGATGCGGGCGCGGGAGGCGAGGGCGGGCGGCAGGGTCGCGAACAGCTCGGTGGTGAAGGCGTCCTTGACCGGGGTGGCGAGGTCGAGCACGTGCAGCGGCGCCCCGGAGTCGAGGACCTTGCGGATGGCTTCGAGGACCACGGGGTGGTTGTGGCCGAGGGCGAGGGTCCCGGCGCCGGAGAGGCAGTCGAGGTAGCGCCGGCCGTCGGCGCCCTCGATCGTCACGCCGCGGGCGCGGACGGGGACGATCGGCAGCGAGCGCGCGTAGGTGCGCGCGGCTGACTCGCGCGACGCCTGGCGGCGCAGGATGCCCAGGTGCGCGGTGGTCTCGGTGACGGGCGCCGGGGCTTGCTCGGTCACGGCCACAGGTGTGCTTCCTCCCGTGGTAGCAGGTTGCGTCGTGCGGTGGTTCCGCGCGCACGGCGCGGGCCCCCGCACCTACCAACGACCGTGCCGCGAAAGGAACACGGGCACGGGCAAGATCCTTGACCGCCGCTCCCGGGACCGCCGCCGGCGGTGTGCGGGGGCCGCCGCCGTGACGGAACCGTTGCGGCCCCGTGGGTCGTCCCCCACGTCACCCGCATAGTCTGAGGGGCCACAACCCACCGCCCGCGAGGGCGAGTTCACGTCCGAATCCAGGGGGAATCCGACATGCGACCCATACGCCCACTTCTCACCGGGCGCCGGAGGGGGGCGCGCGGCCGGGCCGGTTCGGCTTCCGCGGTGGCCCTGTGCGCGGCGCTGGCGCTGACCGCCACGGCCTGCGGCCCCGAGGACGACCATGCCGGGGGCGACCCTTCCGCCTCGGCCTCCACGGCGACCGACGACAAGATCCGCATCCCCGACAGCGTCAAGGACCGGCTCAAGGAGCACGGCCTGAACCTGGACGAGTGGAAGGACGGCGCCTGGAAGGACTTCTCGCGCGACGACTGGCTGCGTGAGGCCGAGGACTACATCAACCCGATCATCGAGGACCTGTGGGACCCGGACCGGATGCGTGAGGCGGAGGACCCCACCGAGCGGGAGGTCGACGAGGAGGACATCTCCGGCGACCAGGGCGTGACCGACCCGACGCCGCAGCCGGTGGACGCCACGGCGGTGGACGCCAAGTACCACGACCAGGCGCCGGAGGCGGGCAAGCTCCTCTTCGACGGCCCCGACGGCTCGATGGTCTGCTCGGCCACCGTGATCGCCGACCCGGCCAACCCGGGCAAGTCCAACCTCGTCTGGACCGCCGGTCACTGCGTCCACGCGGGCAAGGACGGCGGCTGGTACCGGAACATCATCTTCGTCCCCTCCTACAACGACGGCGCACTGTCGACGGAGCAGCTCCAGAACGCCTCGCAGGAAGAGGTCGCCCCGTACGGGGTCTGGTGGAGCGACTGGGCGCAGACCTCGGACCAGTGGATCGAGCAGGGCGGCCAGACCGGCGGTGACGGCGCGCCGTACGACTTCGCGGTGCTGCACGTGACGCAGGAGAAGGGCCAGAGCAAGTCGCTGGAGGAGACCGTCGGTTCGGCGCTGCCGGTCGACTTCAACGCGCCGGCGGCCGACAGGATGAGCTCGCTGACGGCGACCGGCTACCCGGCGGCACCGCCGTTCGACGGCCAGAAGATGTTCCAGTGCGCCGACAAGCCCGGCCGCCTCTCGGTCACCAAGGGCGACCCGACGATGCACCGGATCGGCTGCACCATGACCGGCGGTTCGTCCGGCGGCGGCTGGGTGGCGGAGGGCGCCGACGGCAAGCCCGCGCTGGTCTCCAACACCTCCATAGGCCCGGTGACCGCCGGGTGGCTGGCCGGTCCCCGGCTGGGCAAGGAGGCCGAGGGCATCTACACCGCGGTCAGCAAGAAGTTCGCCGCCAAGTGACGTCCGGGCGCCCGGGGAACAAACCCCGGGCGCCCGCCCGCTCCGGCCCTCCCCTCCCGCACGCGCGACCGGCGGGACACCCGGAGCGCCACATGACGCGAACATGACATTTACGCCCGGGGAGCGTCCCGTGTCCCGTACGCGGTCCCGCTCCCCCCACCGCACACGGGGGTACCACCACACCATGCGTTCCCTGCGCAGGCCGTCCCGCCCGCTCCGCGCCCGGCGGCCGCTGCTCGCCGCGGCCGGACTCACCACCGCGCTCGCCCTGGCCCTCACCGGCTGCGGCGAGGAGAAGCCCGCTGCCGCACCGGAGCCCGCCGCGGCGGACGGCAAGAAGGCCGGGGAGGGTCCGGAGGGCGGCCAGGAGACCGGTGACCGCGCCGGTGCCGCCGCCCAGGAGCTCTCCGACCGGCTCAAGGAGCACGGCATCGACGCCGAGCGGTGGAGGAACGGCGCCTGGAAGGACTGGAACGACGACGACTGGCTGCGGGAGGCGAAGGATTTCGTCAACCCGGTGATCAAGGGGCTGTGGAAGCCCGGCCGGATGCGCGACGCCGAGGACCCGGGCAAGACCGTCACCACCAAGGACACCGCCGCCGACCAGGGCCAGACCGACCCGGCCCCCCGCGCCGTCCCGGCCGAGCGGGAGCAGACCCCCTACCACCGGCACGCGGCCCCCGTCGGCAAGGTCTTCTTCGACTCCCCCGACGGGTCGATGGTCTGCTCGGCCACCGTCGTCAAGGACCCCCGCAACCCGGGCAAGTCCAACCTCGTCTGGACCGCCGGTCACTGCGTCCACGCGGGCAAGGACGGCGGCTGGTACCGCAACATCGCCTTCGTCCCCTCCTACAACGACCTCGGCAAGGACGCGTCGGGCCTCGCCTCGGCCGCACCGCACGAGTCCGCCCCGTACGGCACCTGGTGGGCGGACTGGGCCGCGACCTCCAACGAGTGGATCGGACAGGGCGCCGGATCGGGCGGCGCCGGCGCCCCGTACGACTACGCGGTGCTGCACGTGACGCCGGAGAACGGCGCCAAGTCGCTGGAGGAGACGGTCGGCAACGCCCTGGAGGTCGACTTCCGCGCCCCGGGCACGGAGCGGCTGGGCACGCTGGGCGCCTGGGGCTACCCGGCGGGGCCGCCCTACGACGGGCTGCTGATGCACCGGTGCGCCGACCGGCCCGGCCGCCTGACGCTCGCGCCGTCGCAGCCGAGCATGTACCGCATCGGCTGCACCATGACCGGCGGCTCCTCCGGCGGCGGCTGGTTCCGGCAGGACGGCGGGAAGACCCTCCTGGTCTCCAACACCTCGATCGGCCCCACCGACAACACCTGGCTCGCGGGACCCCAGTTGGGCCGCCAGGCCGAGCGGCTCTTCGACATGATGAGCCAGAAGTACGGCGCGAGCTGAGCCACGGCACGGCGAAGGCCCGCTCCCAGCACCGCGGCTTCGCGGGTGGGGGCGGGCCTTCGCCGTACGGGCCGCCGGGGTGGGCCGGGCGGTCCGGTCAGCTGGTGGCGAGGACGAACGTCGAGAGTTCCGCCGCCAGTTCCTGGTGGACGCGCACCTTCAGCAGGGTTCCCTCCGCGGTGTGCTCCTCGGAGATCACCTCGCCCTCGGCGTGCGCCCGGGAGACGACCTGGCCCTGGGTGTACGGGACCAGCACCTCCAGCTCCACCTCGGGGCGGGGCAGGATCTCGTCGATGAGGCCGAGGAGTTCGCCCATGCCGACGCCGGTCCGCGCCGACACCGCGATGGCGTGCTTCTCGACCCGCAGCAGCCGCTGGAGGACCAGCGGGTCGGCCGCGTCGGCCTTGTTGACCACGACGATCTCCGGGACGTTCACCGCGCCGACGTCCCGGATGACCTCGCGGACTGCGGCGAGCTGCTCCTCCGGGGCGGGGTGCGAACCGTCGACCACGTGGAGGATCAGGTCGGAGTCACCGACCTCCTCCATGGTGGAGCGGAACGCCTCGACCAGGTGGTGCGGCAGGTGCCGGACGAAGCCGACGGTGTCCACGAGGGTGTAGAGCCGCCCGCTGGGCGTCTCCGCGCGGCGGACCGTCGGGTCCAGGGTGGCGAACAGGGCGTTCTCCACCAGGACTCCGGCGCCTGTGAGGCGGTTGAGCAGGGAGGACTTGCCGGCGTTGGTGTAACCGGCGATGGCCACCGAGGGGACCTTGTTGCGCCGGCGTTCCTGGCGCTTGAGCTCGCGGCCGGTCTTCATCGCCGCGATCTCCCGGCGCATCTTCGCCATCTTCTCGCGGATGCGCCGCCGGTCCGTCTCGATCTTGGTCTCACCGGGACCGCGGGTCGCCATGCCGCCGCCACCGCTGGAACCGCCGCCGCCCATCTGCCGGGAGAGCGACTGGCCCCAGCCGCGCAGCCTCGGCAGCATGTACTGCATCTGGGCCAGCGAGACCTGGGCCTTGCCCTCCCGGGACTTGGCGTGCTGGGCGAAGATGTCGAGGATCAGGGCGGTCCGGTCGACCACCTTGACCTTGACGACGTCCTCCAGGTGGATGAGCTGGCCGGGGCTCAGCTCACCGTCGCAGACCACGGTGTCGGCACCGGACTCGCGGACGATGTCGTACAGCTCCTGGGCCTTGCCGGAGCCGATGTACGTCGCCGGGTCCGGCTTGTCGCGGCGCTGGACGACCCCGTCGAGGACGAGGGCGCCCGCGGTCTCCGCGAGGGCGGCCAGCTCGGCCAGCGAGCGTTCCGCGTCCTCGGCCGTGCCGGAGGTCCAGACGCCGACCAGGACGACCCGCTCCAGCCGCAGCTGGCGGTACTCGACCTCGGTGACGTCCTCCAGTTCGGTGGAGAGACCCGCCACGCGGCGCAGGGCCGCCCGGTCGGAGCGGTCGTACTGGTCGCCGTCACGCTCACCGTCGAGTCCGTGGCTCCAGGCGACGTCCTCTTCCATCAGGGCATCGGCCCGAAGGCTCTCGGCGTGCTGCTCGGCCGCGAGACCGGCGGCGTCGTGCGTGTGCTGCATGTCGTGCACGTCCTGGGAAGGGGAGGAAGAGGAGGTCATTGGGTCCTTACGTCGATCCGATGGGTGGCGCGGGCGGCCGGTCGGCCGGGTCGTCGCCGTATGTGTCCCAACGCGCGGAGAGCCCGGGAGATTCCCGTGGGCCCCGCCCGGTCGCGACGTGACGATGTTCGCACCCGCCCGGCCGTCCCGTCACCCGACTTTCCCGTACGCATCCGGGTGGTGCCCCGTCCGGCACGGGCGGACGCGGGTCAGGGCGCCTCGGAGCGCCACTGGGGGTGGCCGGGCATGGCCGGGGTCCGCTCGGCGTACAGCCAGCCCTGGAAGAAGGCGGTCAGGTCCCGTCCGGTGGTGCGGGAGGCGAGGGTGACGAAGTCGGTGGTGGAGGCGTTGGCGTCGCGGTACTCGCGCACCCAGGCGCGCTGGAGCTCGGCGAAGGCGGCCTCGCCGATCTCCTGGCGGAGGGCGTAGAGGACAAGGGCGGAGCCGTCGTAGACGATCGGGCGGAAGAGGCTGATCTTCTCGCCCGGCTCGGGCGCCTTCGGGCGGGCCGGCGGGCCGCCGGCGGCGCGCCAGCTGTCGGAGTCGCGGTAGGCGGCGCGCATCCGGTCCTCCAGGGCGGGCCCGCCGTGCTCCTCGGCCCAGAGCGCCTCGTACCAGGTGGCGTGGGACTCGCTGATCCACAGGTCGGACCAGGCTGCGGGCGAGACGCTGTTGCCGAACCACTGGTGGGCCAGCTCGTGCACCATGATCGACTCGACGTATCCCCGGTCGGCGGCGCCGGTGAAGAGGTTCCGCTCGAAGAGCGAGAGGGTCTGCGTCTCCAGCTCGAAACCGGTCTCGGCGTCGGCCACCAGCAGCCCGTACGTCTCGAAGGGATAGGGGCCCAGGCGGTCCTGGAGCCAGCCGAGCTGCTCCGGGGTGCGGCTCAGCCACGGCTCCAGCGCCTTCCGGTCGCCGGTGGGGACCACGTCGCGCAGCGGCAGCCCGCCGGGGCCCTCGCGGCGCACCACCGTCAGGTCGCCGATGCCTACCTGGGCCAGCTCGGTGGCCATCGGGTGGGCGGTGCGGTAGGTCCAGGTGGTGGTGGCGCCGCGGGTCACCGGCTTGCCCGCGGGCAGGCCCCCGGCGACGGCGGTGAGCCGCTTCGGGGTGGTGACGCGGAAGGTGAAGCCGGCCTTGTCGGCCGGGTGGTCGTTGCAGGGGAAGACGCGGTGGGCGGCGTCGGCCTGGTTGGCCATGACCAGCCCGTCCCGGGTCCGCACCCAGCCGCCCTGCCCCTCGGCCGGTTCGGCGGGGTCGGAGGTGTGGCGGACGGTGATCCGCAGCGGCGACCCGGCGGGCACCGGCTCGGCCGGCGTGACGACCAGGTCCTCCCCGGCCGGGGCGAAGCGGGCGGGCGCGCCGTCGACCGTCACCGAGGAGGCCTCGCCGTGCGCGAAGTCGAGGTTGATCCGCTCCAGCCGGGCCGTGCTCCGGGCGTCGATGACGGTGACGGCGTCCAGCGGCGCCGTGTTGTCACCGCCGTAGGCCAGGGAGATGTCGTACGCGGTGACGTCGTACCCCGGGTTGCCGAGGTGCGGGAAGAGCGGGTCGCCGATGCCCAGGGGGTGCGCCTGCGGGGGCGGGGCGGCGCCCAGCAGGGTGAGGGAGGCGGTGGCGAGCAGGGCGGCCTTGAGCCGGGCGGAGAGCAGCATGCCCCACCGCTACCAGCGTCCCCCGCCGCCCGGTCGGCGGCGCGCGTCCGGGGCACCCGTACGAGGGGCCCGGGCGCGGCTCGGGTGACGGGCGGCGGGTCAGCGGCGGGCGTCGGCGGAGCGCTGGGCGCGGCTGACGTCGTAGACGCCGGGGACGTCGCGCATGGCGCGCATCAGGTCGGGCAGGCCCGCGGCGTCGGGGAGCTGGAGGGTGTAGGTGTGGCGGACCCGCTGCTCGGCGGGGGGTTCGACGGTGGCGGAGATGACGGCGACGCCCTCGGCGGCGATGGCCTCGGTGAGGTCGGCGAGCAGGTGCGGGCGGCCGAAGGACTCGGCGAAGAGGGTGACCCGGAACTCGGTGTTCTCGCCCCAGCGGACCCCGACGGGCTCGCGGCCGGTGGCGGCCATCCGGGCCACCGAGGGACACGCGGAGCGGTGCACGGTGACGACGCCGCCGCGTACCGCGAAGCCGGTGATCTCGTCCGGCGGGACCGGCGTACAGCAGCGGGCCAGCCGCACCGTGGCGCCGGGCAGGTCGGTGACGGCGCTCTCCGGCACCTCGTCGGCGGGGGTGGGGGCGGCGCCGGTCAGCGGGGGTTTGCGGGTGCCGGGGCCGGGCGCGGGCCGGTCGGGGTGGGCGCCGAGCCAGCGGCGGATGGCGATGCGGGCGGCGGGGGTGCGGGCGTGCTCCAGCCAGTCGGGGGACGGGCTGACGTCGTCCCCGGCGGCGGCGAGCAGCGGGTGGACGGTGTCGCCGTCCTGAAGGACGGTGCTGAGGGTGGCGAGGCGGCCGTTGACCCGGGCGCCGATGCAGGCGTGGGCGCCCTCGCCGTACTGGGCGTAGGCGGCGTCGACGCAGGTGGCGCCGCCGGGCAGGGCGAGGGTGCCGCCGTCGGTGCGGAAGACGGTGATCTCGCCGTCCTGGGCGAGGTCCTCGCGCAGGGTGGACCAGAAGGTGTCGGCGTCGGGGGCGGCGCGCTGCCAGTCGAGGAGGCGGGAGAGCCAGCCGGGGCGGGTGGGGTCGGCCCGCTCGCCCTCGTGCGGGTCCTCGCCGCCGGTGGCGCCCGGGGCGTACGGGTTGCCGAGGGCGACCACGCCGGCCTCGGCGACCTGGTGCATCTGGCGGGTGCGGATGAGGACCTCGACGACCTCGCCGTCCTCGCGGGCCACCGCGGTGTGCAGCGACTGGTAGAGGTTGAACTTGGGGACGGCGATGAAGTCCTTGAACTCCGAGACGACCGGGGTGAAGCAGGTGTGCAGCTCGCCGAGGACGGCGTAGCAGTCGGCGTCCTCCTGGACCAGGACGAGGAGCCGGCCGAGGTCGACGCCGCGCAGTTCGCCGCGCTTCCCGCGGACCCGGTGCAGGGAGACCATGTGGCGGGGGCGGATCTCCACCTCGGCGGTGATGCCCGCCTCGCGCAGCACGGCCCGGAAGCGGCCCGCGGTCTCGGCGAGCGGGTCGGGGGCGGCGGCGTGGGCGGTGGCGATCTCGCGGGCGGCGGCGTACTCCTCGGGGTGGAGGATGGCGAAGACGAGGTCCTCCAGCTCCGTCTTGAGGGCCTGTACGCCGAGCCGCTCGGCGAGCGGGATGAGCACGTCGTGGGTGACCTTGGCGATGCGGACCTGTTTCTCGGGGCGCATCACGCCCAGGGTGCGCATGTTGTGCAGCCGGTCGGCGAGCTTGATCGACATGACGCGGACGTCGTTGCCGGTGGCGACGAGCATCTTGCGGAAGGTCTCGGGCTCGGCGGCCGCCCCGTAGTCGACCTTCTCCAGCTTGGTGACGCCGTCGACCAGATAGGCGACCTCGGGCCCGAACTCGTCCAGGACCTGGGTGAGGGTGACGTCGGTGTCCTCGACGGTGTCGTGGAGGAGCGCGGCCACCAGCGTCGTCGTCTCGGCGCCGAGCTCGGCGAGGATCAGCGTGACGGCGAGGGGGTGGGTGATGTAGGGCTCGCCGCTCTTGCGCATCTGGCCGCGGTGCGAGGCCTCGGCGAGGACGTAGGCGCGGCGCAGCGCCTCCAGGTCCGCGTCGGGATGGTGGGCGCGGTGGGCCTCGGCGACATGGGCGATGGCGTCCGGCAGGCGGTCGCGGGAGGTCGGCCCGAGGAGGGCGGCGCGGCCGAGGCGGCGCAGGTCGATGCGGTGGCGGGGCCGCTTGCGGGCGGCCGGTGTGGCGGGCCGTGCGCCCTGGGACGCTGCCTTGGGCAGCAGCTCCGGGGGGACGGCGGGCGTCGTCGCAGGGTTCGTGGCCTCTGCACTCATGGGCACCTCCGGCTGCGTCGACCGGCGGGCTGGGGTTCCCTCCGGGATGCGGTGGGCTGGAGAGGGCTGTCGGTCTCCCCCGTGTGGGCCGGTGCTTGATGCTACCGAGCCGACCACGGCCCGAAGTCCCGCTCCCGCCGAGCGTGAAACGGATCACCCATTCGAGCGACCGTCCCCGGGACCCCGGCGTGGCGTGCACCGTACGGTGCGTACCGGCCGTAAGGGGTGGTGCGCGCGGCCGCGCCCCCGCCGGAGAGCGCCGCCGTGTGGTGGCGTCAACACGCTCGGCGGGCCGGGTATGCCCGGCCGGGAGGGTGAGCGAGGTCACCCTCCCGGGCCGCGCTCAGCGGGCTCCGGCGAGCCAGTCGGCGTCGATCTCGCCCTCGGCGACGATCACGGCCGGCCCGGTCATGTCGATCGAGCCGTCCGGGTACTCCGTGATGACCAGGCGGCCGCCGGGCAGGTCCACGGTGTACGCGACGGGGGTGCCGGTGGCCGCGGGGTCGGCGCCGTCGCGGCGGGCGGCGGCGACGGCGACGGCGCAGGCGCCGGTGCCGCAGGAGCGGGTCTCGCCGGAGCCGCGCTCGTGGACGCGCATCGCGACGTGGCGGGGGCCGCGGTCCACGACGTACTCGACGTTGACCCCGCCGGGGTAGGCGGTGGCCGGGGTGACGGCGGGCGCGGAGAGCAGGTCACCGGCGTCGGAGAGGTCGGCGACGAAGGCGACGGCGTGCGGGTTGCCCATGTTGACGTTGAGGGCGGGGGCCGTGCCGTGGGCGGTCGCCACGGTGACGGCGCCCTCGGGCAGCACCGCGCGGCCCATCGCGACGGTGACGGGGCCGGTGCCGGGCTGGGCGCCGGGCTCGTCCTTGGCGAGGTGGGCGTGTTTGACGCCGCCCCGGGTGGCGATGGCGAGGTCGCCCTCCGCGGCGTGGCCCGCGCGCTGGAGGTAGCGGGCGAAGACGCGGACGCCGTTGCCGCACATCTCGGCGACGGAGCCGTCGGCGTTGCGGTAGTCCATGAACCACTCGGCCTCACCGGCGAGGTGCCGGGCGTCGGGGTGGGCCGCGGAGCGCACCACGTGCAGCAGCCCGTCGCCGCCGATGCCGGCGCGCCGGTCGCAGAGGGCGGCGACGGTGTGCGGCGGGAGGTCCACGGTGTTGTCGGGGTCGGGGACGATGACGAAGTCGTTCTCGGTCCCGTGGCCCTTGAGGAAGGCGATCCGCGTGCTCATGGTCCCGATCGTACGGCGCGCGGGGCGCGGCGGCCCGGCCGGTTCAGCGCAGGCGGGCGACGCGCCAGACGGCGAGGGTGACGAGGGCGGCGACGACGACCGCGTAGCCGAGGACGACCCGCCAGTCGGGGCGGCGGCCGGAGCCGCGGGCGGGCAGGCCCGGCCAGGTGTGGCCGACGCGGCGGGCGGCCATCATGCCCCAGCCGGCCGCGCAGAAGCTGATGAGCAGTCCCAGCATGGCGATGACGGCGCCGCCGTCCCCGGTGCCGAAGGCGAGCGGGAAGGCGAACATCAGGGAGCCCATGGCGGCGAGGCCGACGATGGGGGCGAGCTGCCACAGGCGCAGGCGGCGCTGCGGGCGCAGCTCGACCTCGACTTCCTGGGGCGGCTCGGCGGCCGGCTCCAGGCCGTCGTCGGCGCTCTGCGCCGGACCGTCCGCGGTGAGCGGCTCCGGTCTGCCGTGTGCGGTGTCACGAGGGCCGGCCTCCATCGCCACGCGCCCTCCCAACTCGGACTTCTCTGGTCGATCGATGGTCGATGATGGCACGCCGTCAGGTGCCCCGATGACGGGTGGAGCGTCCCGATGCCATCACGTGATCAGGCTGTAACCGCTCGTTCGAGCAACGACACTGCCCGGCCGGGGAGTTCCCCCCGGTCGGCGGCGGCACCGCTGAGCCAGTGGACGCGCGGGTCGCGCCGGAACCAGGAGTCCTGGCGGCGGGCGAACCGCTTGGTGGCGCGCACCGTCTCGGTCCGCGCCTCGTCCTCGGTGCACTCCCCCGCGAGCGCGGCGAGCACCTGCTGGTACCCGAGGGCGCGGGAGGCGGTACGGCCCTCGCGCAGGCCCTCGGCCTCCAGCGCGCGGACCTCGTCGACCAGCCCCGCCTCCCACATACGCTCGACGCGGTCGGCGATGCGGGCGTCGAGTTCGGGGCGGGCCACGTCGACGCCGATCTGGACCGTGTCGTAGACGGAGTCGTGGCGCGGCAGGTTGGCGGTGAAGGGGCGGCCGGTGATCTCGATGACCTCCAGGGCGCGCACGATGCGCCGGCCGTTGCCCGGCAGGATCGCGGCGGCGGCCTCGGGGTCGGCGGCGGCGAGCCGGGTGTGCAGCGGGCCCGGGCCGTGCGCGGTGAGCTCCTCCTCCAGCCGGGCGCGGACCTCGGGGTCGGTGCCGGGGAAGTCGAGGTGGTCGACGGCGCCGCGCACGTAGAGGCCGGAGCCGCCGACGAGGACCGGGGTGCGGCCCTCGGCGAGGAGGCGGTCGATCTCGGCGCGGGCCAGCCGCTGGTACTCGGCGACGCTGGCGGTCTCGGTGACCGGCCAGATGTCGAGCAGCCGGTGCGGGACGCCGCCGCGCTCCTCCTCGGTGAGTTTGGCGGTGCCGATGTCCATGCCCCGGTAGAGCTGCATGGAGTCGGCGTTGACGACCTCGCCGCCGAGGTGCCGGGCGAGGAAGACGCCCAGATCCGATTTTCCGGCGGCGGTCGGGCCGACGACGGCGATGACCCGGGGGGCGGGGACTGAGCTGCTCACCGCCCCAGTCTCGCAAACCCCCGCCGGGCCCGTGCACCCGCGGCCCGGGCCCGCGCACTCCGACGGGCGCCACGCGGGCCGCCGGACGGGTGGGGCGGCCCGGGATGGGGAAAACTTGAGGTCATGAGCTTCCTGGACAACCTCAAGGCAAAGATCGCCCCCGCCAAGGAGAAGGTCGCCGACCTGACCCGGCAGCACGGCGACAAGATCGACCAGGGTCTGGACAAGGCCGCGCAGGCGGTGGACAGCCGGACCAAGGGCAAGTACAGCGACAAGATCCGCACCGGCACCGAGAAGGCGAAGGGCGCCCTGGACCAGCTCGGCCAGGACGACCGGAAGAAGGACGGACCCGAGCGGGGCGGGCAGACGCCCGGCACGCCGGGCCAGACGGCGCGGCCGCAGCACCCGGAGACGGGGACGCGGAAGCCGGAGGGCGAGGGACCGACGGGCTCCTGAGGCCGAGGGCGGGGGCGGGGGCGGCGGCACGGTCAGGCCCGCCGCCCCCGCCCCCCCGTGTCCCCTGCCACCGCGCAGGGCCCGCTCGGCCCCGGCCCAGGGCCCCCGGTCAGTCCTGCGCGGCCATGTCCCGGCGGTCGCGGACGACGACCACGTTGCAGCGGGCGTGCTGGGTGACGTGGCGGCTGACGGAGCCCAGCACGGCTCCCTTGAGCCCGCCGTACCCCCGGGTGCCGACGACGATCAGCGTCGCCTCCTCGGAGGCCTCCACCAGGACGCGGGCGGCCGGGCCCTGCACCACGCGCACCTCGACGGGGACGCCCGGCTGCGCGCCCAGCGTCCCGGTGACCAGCTCCTCGACCTTGGCGCGGGTCAGCTCCTCCATGGAGGGCGTGTCGGCGTCGGGCGCGGCGTACTCCAGGGCCGGGCCGATCAGGTTGAACGGGCTCGACCACTCCCAGCCGCAGACCACCCGCACGGTGGCGGCGCGCAGCCGGGCCTCCTCTGCCGCCCAGATCAGGGCGTCGCGGGAGGTCGGTGATCCGTCGACACCGGCGACGATGACGGGGCGCTGCTGCCCGGGCGCGGACGCGGTCCCGGTGGCTTGCTCGGTCACGGAAGGTTCTCCTCTCGGCCGCCCGGCGGGTCGGCGGGCGGTGCGGTGCGGGGCACGCCGGGGCTCGTGCCCCGGGCGGGGGCGGGCATGCGGGCGGAGCCGGTGCGCGGCATCCCCGCGGGCTCAGCTCCAGGCGGCGACGAAGTATCCGACCCCGTACGGCGCCTCGTCGTGCAGCAGCTTGCCGGTCAGCTCCGCGTCGGCGGCGGCTGCGGCCAGCACCTGCCACGGGGCGCGTCCGGCGGCGCCGAGCTCCTCGGCGAGGACCGGGTCGAAGGCGGCCAGGGCGGCGGTGTCGGCGGCGCCGAGGGCCTCGGCGGCCGAGGCGTCGAAAGGGGCGGCGCGCTCGTCGAGGTAACCCGGCGCCTTCACGGTGCGGCAGGCGCTGCCGTCGCCGAGGACCAGCAGGGCGGTGCGGGTCGCGCCCGCGGCCAGGTCGCGGCCGGTTCCGGCGCACCGCTCGGGCGGGCATCCGGTGCCGACGGCGAGCCCTTCGACGGGCCCGGCGGTCCAGCCGTGGTCCGCCAGCAGCCAGGCGCCGACGGCGAGGGAGGCGGGCAGCGGGGCGGCCGCGGGGGCCTGGGCGCCGGGGCCGAGGGTCACGTCGACGGCGGCGCCGAAGCCCCGGAAGGAGCCCGGGGCCCCCGACGGGTGCGGGGTGAGCCCGTCCCCCGTGTCAGGGCCGACCACGACGAGCCGCTCGGGGCGGGCCTCGGCGAGGGTGTCGAGGGCGGCGGCGCAGCTCTCGCGCAGGGCGGCCAGTTCGGCGGCGGCCCCGGCCGCGACCTGCGGCAGGAGCAGGGGCGGGCAGGGGCAGACGGCGGCGGCGGCAAGCATGCCCGGAGCCTAACCTCCGGGTCGGGGGCCCGGGGCCGGGGCCGGGCCGAGGGGGGCTCGGCCGGGCTCGGGGGCGTACCGGATCAGCCGGGCGCGCGGGCCGCCCGGCGCTCGGAGCGTAGGGGCCGCCCGGCGCTCGGAGCGTAGGGGCCGCCCGGGACCACGGGCGCCCCGGCGCTCGGGGCGTGCGGGAGCGCCGGGCCCGTGGGCGTGCGGGGTCAGCAGACGGAGCAGCCGCCGGCCGGGGCGGGCTGGGGGGCCGGGGCGCCGACGGTGGGCAGGCCCAGCATGACGCCGGGGGTCTGGGCGGGGGCGGCGTTGCGGCGCTCCCAGGCGTCGCCCGCGCGGGTGCGGCGCACGGCGTGGGCGGCGCCCTCGGCGAGCAGGTGGTGCGGGGCGGCGTAGGTGATCTCCACGGTGACGACGTCGCCGGGGCGGACCTCCTCGTCCGGCTTGGTGAAGTGGACCAGCCGGTTGTCCGGGGCGCGGCCGGAGAGGCGGTGCGTGGCGCCGTCCTTGCGGCCCTCGCCCTCGGCGACCATGACCTCCAGGACGCGGCCGACCTGCTTCTTGTTCTCCTCCCAGGAGATCTCCTCCTGGAGGGCGACCAGCCGCATGTACCGCTCCTGGACGACCTCCTTGGGGATCTGCCCGTCCATCTCGGCGGCCGGGGTCCCGGGGCGCTTGGAGTACTGGAAGGTGAAGGCCTGCGCGAAGCGGGCCTCGCGGACCGTGTGGAGGGTCTGCTGGAAGTCCTCCTCGGTCTCGCCGGGGAAGCCCACGATGATGTCGGTGGTGATCGCGGCGTCGGGGATGGCGGCGCGGACCTTCTCGATGATGCCGAGGAACCGCTCCTGGCGGTACGAGCGGCGCATCGCCCGCAGCACCGTGTCGGAACCGGACTGGAGCGGCATGTGCAGCTGCGGCATGACGTTGGGCGTCTCGGCCATGGCGGCGATCACGTCGTCGGTGAAGTCGCGCGGGTGCGGGGAGGTGAAGCGGACCCGCTCCAGACCCTCGATCTTCCCGCAGGCGCGCAGCAGCTTGGAGAAGGCCTCGCGGTCGCCGATGTCGCTGCCGTAGGCGTTGACGTTCTGGCCGAGCAGGGTGATCTCGCTGACGCCCTCGGCGACCAGCGCCTCCACCTCGGCGAGGATGTCGCCGGTGCGGCGGTCCTTCTCCTTGCCGCGCAGCGCGGGGACGATGCAGAAGGTGCAGGTGTTGTTGCAGCCGACGGAGACCGAGACCCACGCGGCGTAGGCGCTCTCGCGGCGGGTCGGCAGCGTCGAGGGGAACGCCTCCAGCGACTCGGCGATCTCCACCTGCGCCTCCTCCTGGACGCGGGCGCGCTCCAGCAGGACGGGCAGCTTGCCGATGTTGTGCGTGCCGAAGACCACGTCGACCCACGGGGCGCGCTTGGTGATGGTGTCGCGGTCCTTCTGCGCGAGACAGCCGCCGACGGCGATCTGCATGCCGGGACGCTTCGTCTTCATCGGGGCGAGCCGGCCGAGGTTGCCGTAGAGGCGGTTGTCGGCGTTCTCCCGGACGGCGCAGGTGTTGAAGACGACGACGTCCGCGTCGCCCTCCTCGGCGCCCTCCGGGGACCGGACGTACCCGGCGCCCTCCAGCAGCCCGGCGAGCCGCTCGGAGTCGTGGACGTTCATCTGGCACCCGTAGGTGCGCACCTCGTACGTCTTCACGCCGCCCGCGTGCGCCTGCTCGCCGTCCACCACTTCGCCCGCCACGTTGTTCCCGCTCATCCGTCCAGAGTAAGGGCTGCGGGCCCGGGCTCCGTCCGGTGGCCGGTCGCGCGCGGTACGGGCCGTTCCGCCGGTGCGCCGATCCGCCTCCGCGGGGCGGCAACCCTGGTCAGCGGCGGCCCGGGCTGGCAGGATCACCCGCATGGTCCCGGTTTCCCTCCGTACGCGCGGGCGCGCCCTGACCGCCGCCGGTGCGGTGGCGGTGGCGCTGGCCGTGCTGCTGTGGTGGCTGCTGCCTCTCGGCGAGACCCCGCCGCGCACCCCGCTCACCATGAGCACCGGGGTGGGCACGGGCGTCTACGCAAAGTACGGCACGCTGCTGAAGAAGGCGCTCGGCAAGGACGCGCCGGAGCTCGACCTGGCGCTGTGGCCGAGCGAGGGGTCGCAGGAGAACGTGCGGCGGGTGGCGACCGGCAAGGCCGACTTCACCATTGCCACCGCCGACGCCGTGGAGCAGTACCGCGCCGAGGGCGGCCCCGACGCGGACCGGCTGCGCAGCAGCGCCCGGCTCTACGACGACTACGTCCAGGTGGTCGTGGACGAGGGCTCGGACGTGAAGCAGGTCGCCGACCTGCGTGGCAAGCGGGTCGCGATCGGGCAGGTCGGCTCCGGCGTACGGCTGGTCGCCGAGCGGGTGCTGCGGGCCGCCGGGATCGACGCGGAGCGGGACATCGACGCCTCCCCGGCGGGCATCGGGGACACCCCGGACGCGCTGCGGAGCGGCGACATCGACGCGTTCTTCTGGTCCGGCGGGCTGACCACGGACGCGGTGCGCAAGCTCTCCGAGGAGCACGAGATCCGGCTGCTGCCGCTCAGCTCGCTCATCGACCGGCTCCACCACGGCGGCGGCTCCGCCAGCTACTACCGGACGGCCGTGATGCCCGCCGACGCCTACCCGCCGGCCCAGCGCGGCGTCGACGTGCCCACCCTGGCGGTCGCCAACATCCTCGTCACCACCGACCGGATGGACGCCGACCTCGCCGAGAAGATCACCCGCACCGTGATCGGCAGCCGCGACCACATCGGCGCGCAGGTCCACGCGGCGCAACTGGTCGACGTGCGCACTGCGATCTACACCGACCCGCTGGAACTGCACGACGGCGCGCGCCGCTACTTCCGCTCGGTGAAGCCCTGAGCGGCTGCCGTCCGGCACCTGGCGGGTACGCCTCCTCGCGCCCCGCCCGCCTCACTCCGCGCCGTCGGCCGCCACGGGTTGCTCGGGCGCCTGCCGGGGCACCGTCAGCGTGACCTTGAGGCCGTTCGGCTCGGCGTGGGCGTAGGCCAGCTCGCCGCCGCCGGCGCCGAGCAGGGCGCGGGAGATGGAGAGGCCGAGCCCTGAGCCCTGCACGTTCTGGTGGCGGCCGCTGCGCCAGAACCGGTCGCCGATCCGCTCCAGCTCCTCGTCGGTGAGGCCGGGGCCCGCGTCGGCCACCTCGACGGTGGTACGCGCCCCCGAGGAGGCGGCGCGCACGGTGACCTGCTCGCCGCCGGGGGTGAACTTCAGCGCGTTGTCGATGACGGCGTCCAGCGCGCTGGAGAAGGCGACCGGGTCGGCCCAGCCGGTGACGGCCGGGCAGTGGGCCGTCAGCCGTATGCCGCGCTCCTCGGCGAGCGGGCGCCAGGCGGCGGCGCGCTCCTCGGTGAGCTGGCCGAGGTCGGTGAGGTGGAGGTCGGGGGCGGCGTGCTCGGCCAGGGCGAGGTCGAGCAGGTCGTCCAGGACCCGGGCCAGGCGCTTGCCCTCGGCGCGTACGGAGGCGATCTCCTCGTTGCCCTCGGGGAGCTCCAGCGCGAGGAGCTCGATGCGCAGCAGCAGCGCGGAGAGCGGGTTGCGGAGCTGGTGGGAGGCGTCGGCGACGAAGGCCCGCTGCTGTTCGAGGACGTCCTCGACGTGGTCGGCCATCTCGTTGAAGGAACGGGCCAGACGGCGCAGTTCGGGCGGCCCGCCGGAGGGCGCGACCCGGGACTTGAGGCGGCCGGTGGCGATGTCGTGGGTGGTGGCGTCGAGGACCCGGACCGGAGTGAGGACCCAGCCGGTGAGGCGCAGCGCGAAGGCGACCGCGACCAGCATGGCCAGGGCCTCACCGGCGGCGATCAGCAGCAGGCCGTGGAGGATCTTCGACCGCATCTGCCCGGTCGGGGAGTCGGTGACCACCACCGCGATCACGTCGCCGTCGCGGATCACCGGGGAGGCGACGACGATCCGGCCGTCCTGCCAGGGCCACACCTGGCCGGGGTCGTGGCTGCGGCGGGACATCAGCGAGGTGGTGAACGCCTCCCGCGCGTCGCCCGTCTCGGGGATCTGCCAGTTCTGTGGGGCGCGGGCCATGGGCTCGCCGTTGCGGTAGAAGACCCCGGCCTTGATGCCGTACACCGCGTGGTAGCGGGAGAGTTCCTGCTGAAGGGTCTCGCGGCGCTCGTCCTTGCCGGTGAGCGGCGCGGAGCCGGTGGTGCGCTTGGTGACGTACTGGGCGAGGGAGGCGAAGCGGGCGGTGTCGTCGATGCGGTCGACGACGACCTTCTGCTGCTCGGCGCCCGCGACGTTCTGCGCGAGCGGCACGCCCAGCATGACCAGCACCACGGCGAGCAGGGTGATGAGGAGCTGGAGAAGGCGGGTACGCACGGGACCTACGCGCCGGGGTCCACGAGCCGGTAGCCGACGCCGCGGACCGTCTCGATCAGGGCGGGGCGGCGCAGCTTGGCGCGGAGCGAGGCGACGTGCACCTCCAGGGTCCGGCCCGTCCCCTCCCAACTGGTGCGCCACACCTCGCTGATGATCTGCTCGCGGCGGAAGACCACGCCGGGCCGCTGCACCAGGAGGGCGAGCAGGTCGAACTCCTTGCGGGTCAGGGCGACGGTCTGGCCGCCGACGCTGACGCGCCGGGTGGGAAGTTCGACCTGGACGGCGCCGAGGACCAGCGTGCCGGGCGCGGGGGCGGCGGCGTCGTCGGGGTCGCCGGGCTGGTTGCGGCGGGCCACGGCGTGGATACGGGCGAGGAGTTCGCCGGTGTCGTACGGCTTGACCACGTAGTCGTCGGCGCCGAGGTTGAGCCCGTGTATGCGGGAGCGGACATCGGCGCGGGCGGTCACCATGATGACCGGCACGGCGGAACGGGCGCGGATCTTGCCGCACACCTCGTAGCCGTCCTGGTCGGGCAGGCCGAGGTCGAGGAGGACGACGCCGAACGGCGGGCCTTGGGCGGGCAGCAGTGCGGTGAGCGCCTCCTCGCCGCTGCGGGCGTGCGTCACCTGGAAGCCGTGCCGGGCCAGGATGGCGGAGAGGGCGCCGGCGACATGGTTGTCGTCCTCGACGAGCAGCAGTCTCACGTCCGGCCTCCTCGGTAGCTCAGGTCGTGTCCTCGGCGGCCGGCGCCGCCCCCGGGGAGACGTCCCCTGGCGCGTCCCCCGTCCCGTCCTCGCTGCGTGGGCCGGTCCGCGGACACCCTCGGTGCGGCTGCGGGCGCAGACGCGGGGTACTGAGCATCCACGCGGATGGCAGGGGTGCACGTCAAGAGCCCCGGGGTCACGGGCTTGTTCCGTTATGCACCCGGTACGCGCGGAGACCGTCCCGTTCACGGCCTGTGTCCGGTTGAAGCCCGATCGTTATGCTCAATTTCCGCTCAGATGTAATGACGGTGATCGCACTGCGTGACTACTGTCCTCCCCAACCGAGGAGGATGGAGCAAGACCCCGATGAGTGACGTATCGGTGACCAAGGACACCATTCCCGCGGCAGAGGCAGACGCACTGGTCGCGCTCAGCAATGTCAACAAGCACTTCGGTGCGCTGCACGTGCTCCAGGACATCGATCTGACCATCGCCCGGGGCGAGGTCGTGGTCGTCATCGGCCCTTCGGGTTCGGGCAAGTCCACGCTGTGCCGCACGATCAACCGCCTGGAGTCGGTCGACTCCGGCAGCATCACCCTGGACGGGAAGCCTCTTCCGGCGGAGGGCAGGGAACTGGCCCGGCTCCGTGCCGACGTGGGCATGGTCTTCCAGTCCTTCAACCTCTTCGCGCACAAGACCGTGCTCGAGAACGTGATGCTGGGGCAGATCAAGGTCCGCAAGAAGGACAAGGCCGAGGCCGAGCGGTCGGCCCGCGCCCTGCTCGACCGCGTGGGCGTCGCCAACCAGGCGGACAAGTACCCGGCGCAGCTCTCCGGCGGCCAGCAGCAGCGGGTGGCCATCGCCCGCGCGCTGGCGATGGAGCCGAAGGTGATGCTCTTCGACGAGCCGACCTCCGCGCTCGACCCGGAGATGATCAACGAGGTGCTGGAGGTCATGCAGCAGCTCGCCCGGGACGGCATGACGATGGTCGTCGTCACGCACGAGATGGGCTTCGCCCGCTCCGCGGCCAACCGCGTGGTCTTCATGGCGGACGGCCAGATCGTCGAGCAGGCGACCCCCGAGCAGTTCTTCACCAACCCGCGCAGCGACCGGGCGAAGGACTTCCTCTCGAAGATCCTGCATCACTGATCCTCCCCACGAGGATCCCGCCCTTCGGCCCCAGGACCCGCCCTAGGACCCGGAGCCGCCCACCCTCCCCCCGGGAGGACACCCGCTCCCCTGGCGGGAGGGCACCCGCACCCGGCCGCGTACGCGCTGTCGAACCATCTGACTAGGCAAAGGATGTCCACGATGAACTTCCGCAAGGTCTCGGCCGCCTCGGCTGCCGTCGTCGCCCTCGCCCTGACCGCCACCGCGTGCGGGTCGGGCGACGGTGAAGAGGGCGGCGGCAACGGCGGCGGCAAGACGATCGCCGTCGGTATCAAGTTCGACCAGCCCGGCATCGGCCAGAAGACGCCGCAGGGCACCTTCACCGGCTTCGACGTGGACGTCGCGACCTACGTGGCCAAGGAGCTGGGCTACTCCGAGAAGCAGATCGAGTTCAAGGAGACCCCCAGCGCCGACCGCGAGAACGCCCTCTCCCGCGGTGACGTCGAGTTCATCGCCGCCTCGTACTCGATCACCGAGGAGCGCGAGGCGAAGGTCGACTTCGCCGGCCCCTACCTCCTCGCCCACCAGGACGTGCTGATCCGCGCCGACGACAAGATCGGCAAGGCCGAGGACCTCAACGGCAAGACCCTCTGCTCGGTGGCCGGTTCGACCTCCGCGCAGAACGTCAAGGAGAAGTTCGCCAAGGGCGCCCAGCTCAAGGAGTACGGCGGCTACTCCGAGTGCCTGGAGGGCCTGCAGACCGGTGCCGTCGACGCGCTGACCACCGACGACTCGATCCTCGCCGGCTACGCCGCGCAGGAGCAGTACAAGGGCAAGTTCAAGCTGGCGGGCCTGAGCCTGTCCAACGAGAACTACGGCGTCGGCGTCAAGAAGGGCTCCGACCTCAAGGCCAAGATCAACAAGGCTCTGGAGAAGATGGTCGAGGACGGCAGCTGGGACAAGGCCGTCGAGGCCAACTTCGGCCCGGCCGACTACAAGAACGAGCCCGCCCCGAAGATCGGCGACGTCGTCAAGTGACCCGCGGGTCGCACTGACCGAAGTCCTGCCGGCACGCCGCCCCGACGCGGGCGGCGTGCCGCGCCGCCCATACATGCGAGAGCGCGGGAGATCGTGTTCGACTTTCTTCAAGACTATGACTTGCTCGGGGCCTTCTGGGTGACGGTGAAGCTCACCCTCCTCTCGGGCGTCGGTTCCCTCGTCCTGGGCACCGTGCTGGCCGCGATGCGGGTCAGTCCCGTGCCCCTCATGCGTGGCTTCGCCACGGCGTACGTGAACATCGTCCGGAACATTCCGCTGACGGTCATCATCGTGTTCACCTCGCTGGGCCTGGCCGACACCTTCCGGCTCACCCTCGGCGGCGAGGGTGTCCAGGACGTCGCCTTCCGGATGGCGGTCCTCGGACTCAGCGTCTACACGGCCGCCTTCGTCTGCGAGTCGGTGCGCTCCGGCATCAACACCGTCCCCGTGGGACAGGCCGAGGCGGCTCGCGCCCTCGGGCTCAACTTCACCCAGGTGCTCACCCTCATCGTGCTGCCGCAGGCGTTCCGCACGGTGATCGCGCCGCTGGCCAACGTCCTGATCGCGCTGACCAAGAACACCACGGTCGCGGCGGCGATCGGCGTCGGCGAAGCCGCCCTCCTGATGAAGGAGATGGTCGAGAACGAGGCGCAGCTGATCCTGATCACCGGCGTCTTCGCCCTCGGATTCGTGGTCCTGACACTTCCCACCGGCCTCCTGCTGGGATGGCTGGGCAAGCGGCTGGCGGTGAAGCGATGAGCTCCGTTCTGTACGACAACCCGGGCCCCCGCGCCAAGGCGCGCAACCTGATCGTCTCCGTCATCTTCAGCATCCTGCTGGTGGCGGGCGTCTGGTGGCTGGTGGCCGCGCTGGGCGACAAGGGCCACCTGGACTGGGCGAAGTGGAAGCCCTTCACCGAGTCCTCGTCCTGGACCGTCTACCTCCTGCCGGGCCTGGGCAACACCCTCAAGGCCGCGGCCCTGTCGATGGTCATCGCCCTCCCCCTGGGCGCGGTGTTCGGCATCGCCCGGCTCTCCGACCACGCGTGGATACGGGTCCCGGCGGGCATGGTGGTGGAGTTCTTCCGCGCCATCCCGGTCCTCATCCTGATGGTCTTCGCCAACGAGCTGTACTCGGGCGTCGTCGAGTCCGACATCCGCCCGCTGTACGCGGTCGTCACCGGCCTCGTCCTCTACAACGCCTCGGTGCTCGCGGAAATCGTCCGGGCCGGCATCCTGTCGCTGCCGAGCGGCCAGGCCGAGGCCGCCAAGGCGATCGGCCTGCGCAAGAGCCAGACGATGCGGTTCGTCCTGCTGCCGCAGGCGGTCACCGCGATGCTCCCCGCCATCGTCAGCCAGCTGGTCGTCATCGTGAAGGACACCGCGCTCGGCGGAGCCATGATCGGCTTCACCGAACTGCTGCGGTCCCGCGGGACCATGAGCGCCTTCTACGGCAACACCATCCCGAGCTTCATCGTGGTGGCCGTCATCTTCGTGGTGCTCAACCTGATCCTCACCTCCTTCGCCTCCTGGCTGGAGAAGTGGCTGCGGCGCAGGAAGAAGTCGAGCGGCGCCGTCCTCGGCGCCGAGGCCGTCGAGGACGCCAAGACGGTGGGCGCCAAGGCCCGGCTCGGTGCCGGTCCGGACGGCGGCGCGGGCGGCCCGGCCGACTAGCGGCCCCACCCACCACCCCTCCCCCGGCCTCGACGCGACGCGGCAGTCGGAGGACCACGGAGGCGGCGACGATCATGTCGCCGCCTCCGTCGCTTGACGCGGACAGCGGCAATGGGTTGCATACGTTCTGTGATCGTGCCCCGGGCTCAAACTGCCAGTTCCCGCCCCGCCCCACCCCTCTCACCTGCCCCTCGGACACCCCGGGAGGCGGCCCCGTGGACCCGGTGATCATCGTCGGGGCGGGCCCCGCCGGGCTCGCCCTGTCGCTGGCGCTCGCCCGCCACGAGGTCCCGACCGTCGTCCTCGACCAGGGCCCCGGCCGCGACGAGGAACGCTGCGCCCGCACCGTCGTCCTGCGCGAGGACACGGCGGCGCTCACGGCCCGCCTCGCCGGGACCGGCTTCACGGAGAACGGCACCCGGCTGACCGGCGTACGCTCCCTGCGCCGCCGCCAGGAACTGGCCGCCCACACCTACGGCGAGGCGCTGCCCGCCCCGCTCCACCTGCCGCAGCACGTCCTCACCGGGGCGCTGCGCGACGCCCTGGACCGCGAACCCCTCGCCCGCCTCGTCCCCGCCACCCGCCTCGACGGGCTCGACCAGGACGGCGGCGGGGTCACCGCGCACACCAGCGGGGCCGGGGGGCCCACCTGGCGCGGCAGCCACCTGGTCGGTTGCGACGGACCCCGCTCGACCGTCCGCAAACTCCTCGACATCCGCTTCCCCGGCCGCACCGCCGTGGAGCGGCACGCCGTCGCCGCGGTCCGCTGCGACCTGCCGTTCGCCGGCGAGGCGGTGCTGCACCGCAACCCGCCGTGGCGCGGCTCCGGCACCGAGGTCACCGCCCGGCCGCTGCCCGGCGGCCGCTGGCGGATCGACTGGCTGCTGCCGCCCGGCGGCGAACTGGTCACCCCCGACGCACTGGTGGCGCGGATCAGGGCCACCCTCGCCGGCTGGACCGACGGCACCACCCCGCCGTACGACCTCCTCGACACCGGTGTGCACACCGTCCACCACCGCCTCGCCCGGCGCTGGCGCTCCGGCCGGGTCCTGCTCGCCGGGGACGCCGCGCACCTGCTGGGCGCGCTCGGCACGCCCGCCGTGGACGAAGGGCTGCGCGACGCCGACAACCTCGCCTGGAAACTGGCCCTGATCCGCCACGGGGAGGCCCGGGACACCCTCCTCGACAGCTACCAGCAGGAGCGGCGCGCCGTCGTCGCCGCCCGGCTGCGCGCGGCCGACCAGTCCCTGCCGATACTGCGCGGGAGCTCCGCCCTGCGCCCGCTGCTGCCCGGCGCGGCCCGCGGCCACGAGGCGCTGTCCAGCGACGCCCACCTCGGCCGGGGTCCGCTCGGCGCGCCCCCGGCCCACCTGGGCTCGCCGCTCACCCCCGTCCCGGCACACCCCCGCACCAGCGCCGACGTGGGCGTGGGCGACCTGGTCACGGACGTCCCGGTCACCGCCGAGGACGGCTCGACGGTCCGGCTCCGCGACCGGCTGGGCCGCCCCGCCCTGCTGGTGGTCCTGGTCGCCCCGGGCACCGGCGTCTGGGACCGCCGCCACTGGATGACGGCCGGTGTCATGCCCCGCCTCGCCGAGGCGGTCGCCGCCCTCCCCCAGCCCGCCGAACTCCTCGTCGCCGAGAACTACCCCGGCGCCGCCGCCCACACCGTCCTCCTCGTCCGCCCCGACGGCCACCTCGCCCTCGCCCTCAGCGGCGTCGACCAGGGCGAACTGCGGGCAGCGGCACGGACGGTGTGCGGGGCGGAGGCCGGGGAACGGGAAGGGGCCGCACGGGCGGGGCGGTGAGGGGCCGGATGGCAGCAGCTGCGGGCGCGGCGCACGGCACCCGCGGCTCTCTTCACCTGGCGAAGGCCTCGCGGCCCTTGCAACGCCGGGGCGGCACCGCCCCTATGACCACGCATCCGATCTCCGTCGTCGGAAGCATCCCCGGCGTCGGCAAGTCCACCTTGTGCCGCGCCGTCGCCGCGTGGCTCTTGCAGATGGCGCCAAGGCCCACCAGTCGGACGCACGGTTGACCATGGTCGACCCCCATGGTCTACTCCGGAGCGTGACCGACACCGAGACCCGCCTGTGGCGGAGGGTCCACATGGACCTGGTCCGCTACGCGGGCTGCGTGTGTCGCACCTCCTGCTGACTTCGCCCCACTTCCCCGTACGTGGCCGCCGCGCATCCGCGGCCTCGCCGCCCCGCGCACACAGGCTTCTCCGTGTCCGCGCGCCGCCGCCCGTACGTCCTCAGCGAATCCCAGGACGGCACACGTGTCCCACCCCCTCCCCCCGGTCGCCCCCACCGGCGCTCCGGCTCTCCCCTCCCCCACCTCCGCACCCCTCTCCCCCAGGACCGAAGCGCCGACGGGGGACGCCCCCGGCGGCCCGGGCCAGGCGGAACTGCTCGCCTTCGTCCGCCGCTCCGCCGCCGACACCTCCCTCGTCGCCTCCCTCCCTCTCGATCCCGAGGGCCGCACCTGGCTCCGCCTCGACGGACCGGGCGGCAGCGAGGCATGGCTGATCGGCTGGCCGCCCGGAACCGGCACCGGCTGGCACGACCACGGCGGCTCCTACGGCGCCTTCGCCACGGCCGCCGGAAGCCTCCGCGAGGACGCGCTGGCCCACCGGCTCCCCGCCGGAGGCGAGACGGGCACCACCCTGGAACTCCCCGAAGGTGTCGACCGGACAAGGGAGTTGGGCCCGGAGCAGGGCCGCGCCTTCGGTCCGCACCATGTCCACCAGGTACTCAACACCGCTGAGCACGACCACGCCGTCTCGGTCCACGCCTACTACCCGCCGCTCCCGCTGATGCGCCGCTACAGCCGCTCGGGGCAGGCTCTGCGGCTGGAGCAGATCGAACGACCGGAGGACTGGCAGTGACCGGCTTCGAATCGGCCCATTCGGCTTTCCCTTCTTCGGGGCCCCCCTCCCCCCACCCCACCCTCCCCGCCTCCCCCGACGACCAGCCCACCCGCAGCGCGCACCCCGCAGGGACACACGTCACGGGAGCGCCCATCACGGAGTCGCGCGCCGGTGGGTCTCGCACCGGAGAGCCGCACACCGCGGGGTCGCACACCGCGGGGTCGCACACCGAAAAGACGCACACCAGGCAGACGCCCACCGCGGGCTCGCACGCAACGGAGACTCACACCCCGGGTTCGCACGCCACGGAGAGGCACACCGCCGCACCTCAGGCCCCCACCCCCACGAGCCCCACTGCCCCCGCCGCCGGAGCCGCAGCGGCATCCGCAAAGCCAACCGCAGCCGAACCAACCCCCACCCCCGTCCCCATAGACACGCACCTGGAGCGCGTCCGCTCCCGTCTGCACCGGCTCACGCCGGAGCAGGCGCAGGCCGCCTCCCGCGACGGAGCCCTGCTGGTGGACATCCGCTACGCGGCTCTGCGCGACCGGGACGGTCTGATCCCAGGCGCCCTGGTCGTCGAGCGGAACGAACTGGAATGGCGGCTCGACCCGCAGGGCAGCCATCGGCTCGCGGAGGCGGACCGCCACGACCGCGCGATCGTCGTGGTCTGCAACGAGGGCTACGCCTCCAGCCTGGCCGCCGCCTCGCTCCACGACCTCGGCCTGCACCGGGCGACCGACCTCGTCGGCGGGTTCCAGGCCTGGCGCGCAGCGGGCCTGCCGGTCACCACGCCCACCTCACCTTGACCGGCCCCTGCCCGGCGGGGAAAACAACCGACCTCGCCGGTCAGTCACTCCATATGTGCTCCTCCACGTCCTCCCCTTCCTCCTCCAGCGCCTGGCGCACGACCCGCAGCGCCAGTCCCTCCCCGTACCCCTTGCGGGCGAGCATCCCGGCGAGTCGGCGCAACCGCTTGTCCCGGTCGAGGCCACGGGTGGAGCGGAGTTTGCGGTCGACCAGTTCGCGGGCGGTGCGCTCCTCCTGCTCCGGGTCGAGCTTGGAGACCGCCTCGTCGACCACGGCGGCGTCGACCCCTTTGGTGCGCAGTTCGCGGGCCAGGGCTCGCCGGGCCAGGCCCCGCCCGTGGTGGCGGGACTCGACCCAGGAGTCAGCGAACTTCTCGTCGTCGATCAGGCCGACTTCCTCGAAGCGGGTCAGCACCTCGTCGGCCACCTCGTCGGGGATCTCCCGCTTGCGGAGCGCCTCGGCGAGCTGGCTGCGCGTGCGGGCCGTGCCGGTCAGCAGGCGCAGGCAGATGGCGCGGGCGCGCTCCGCGGGGTCCTGAGGTGGTTCCTCCCTCCCGGCCCTCGACGGGAAGGAGGAACCACCGGCCGCACCGCCGCCCGGGCGGCGTCCGCGCCCTCGCCGCCGGCCGGCCCCCGCACCGGCCGGTTCACCCTCCGGTCCCGTGCCCCCGTCGTCCGGATCGGGCCACGGGGCGCCGGGCAGGGGCGCTGCCTGCTCCTGCGGGTGATCGTCGGCGTCCGGACGCCGGGCCCACTGCGCCACGGCGGATCAGCCCTTGGCCGCCGCGGCCTTGGTCGCCCGGGTGGCCTTGGCCGCGGGGGCGGGAACCGCCTTGGCCTCCTCGGTGGGCGCGCCGTCGGCGGCGGGCTCGGGAGCGGCGGCCTCGGGCCGCACGCCCACGCCGAGCTTCTCCTTGATCTTGCGCTCGATCTCGTCGGCCAGGTCGGGGTTGTCCTTGAGGAAGTTGCGGGCGTTCTCCTTGCCCTGGCCGAGCTGGTCGCCCTCGTAGGTGTACCAGGCACCCGCCTTGCGGACGAAGCCGTGCTCCACGCCCATGTCGATCAGGCCGCCCTCGCGGCTGATGCCGTGGCCGTAGAGGATGTCGAACTCGGCCTGCTTGAAGGGCGGGGCGACCTTGTTCTTGACCACCTTGCAGCGGGTGCGGTTGCCCACCGCGTCGGTGCCGTCCTTGAGCGTCTCGATGCGGCGGATGTCGATCCGGACCGAGGCGTAGAACTTCAGGGCGCGGCCACCGGTCGTCGTCTCCGGGGAGCCGAACATCACGCCGATCTTCTCGCGGAGCTGGTTGATGAAGATCGCCGTGGTCTTGGACTGGTTGAGCGCGCTGGTGATCTTCCGCAGGGCCTGGCTCATCAGGCGGGCCTGGAGACCCACGTGGGAGTCGCCCATCTCGCCCTCGATCTCGGCCCGCGGCACCAGGGCGGCGACGGAGTCGATGACGATCAGGTCGAGCGCGCCGGAGCGGACCAGCATGTCGACGATCTCCAGCGCCTGCTCGCCGTTGTCCGGCTGGGACAGGATGAGGTTGTCGATGTCGACGCCGAGCTTCTTGGCGTACTCCGGGTCGAGCGCGTGCTCCGCGTCGACGAAGGCCACCTGGCCGCCGGCCTTCTGGGCGTTGGCCACGGCGTGCAGGGTCAGGGTCGTCTTGCCGGAGGACTCCGGGCCGTAGACCTCGACGACGCGGCCGCGGGGCAGGCCGCCGACGCCGAGGGCGATGTCCAGTGCGGTCGAGCCCGTGGGGATCACCTCGATGGGCTCGTTCGGCCGCTCGCCCATGCGCATGACCGCGCCCTTGCCGAACTGCCGTTCAATCTGTGCGAGTGCGGCGTCGAGCGCCTTCTCGCGGTCGGTTCCAGCCATGGGTTCCACCCGATTTGCTTGAGTCGTTCGCTTCACGTCGAAAACGCTAACGCCTGGCACTGACAATGCGCCTCGACGCCCTCGCGGCTGTGGATAACTCCGCCCCCGAACTGCCTGGAACCGGGGCGCCGCATCGCCAGATTCTTCATAAGAATGGATGTTCGAATTTCGTGTCAAGCGTGCCACACGGCCCCGCGTGAGGTTCGTGCGGGCGGCGGCGGCACCGCCAACGGCGGCCCGGACGCGCGCGAACGGCCAGGGAGGCGCACGCTTCCCGTATGACCGACGAGTTCGGGTGGTGGAGGGGGTCTGCCCCGGTATGACGCGCATCATCGCTGACATCTCCGTCTCTCTCGACGGCTTCGTCACCGGGCCGGACCCAGGGCCGCACAACGGCCTGGGCACCGGCGGCGAGGCCCTGCACACCTGGGCGTTCTCCGAAGACGCCGACGACCGCCGGGTCCTGGGCGAAGCGACCGCCCGGTCGGGCGCCGTCGTCCTCGGCCGACGGCTCTTCGACGTGGTCGACGGCCCGGAGGGCTGGAGCGAGGAGACCGGCTACGGCGCCGGGGAGGCCGGGAAACCCGCGTTCGTCGTGGTGACGAGTGCGCTGCCCGAGTCGCTGCGGCTCACCGGTCTGGACTGGACGTTCGTCACCACCGGTCTGTCCGACGCCGTCGCCACCGCGCGCGAGCGCGCTCAGGCGGCCTCGGCGCAGCGCGGCACGGAGCTCGACGCCGTCCTCATGGGCGGGGCGGCCACCCTCCGCTCGGCTCTCGACGCCGGACTGGTCGACGTGCTGACGCTGCACCTCGCGCCCGTCGTGCTGGGCGCGGGGACCCCGCTGTTCACCGGCGGCGTCCCGCGCACGCTGGTGCAGCGGGAGGTGACCGTGACGTCGAACGCGACGCACCTGACCTACGAGATCCTCCGGTGAGCTCGCTGCCGGACACCCGGCCGCAGACCGCCGGAGGGAAGGTGCTCTGGCACTTCACCATGTCGCTGGACGGCTTCGTGGCGGGGCCGGACCACGCGATGGACTGGATGACGGGGCTCGCCTCCCGGCCCGGCATCGTCGAGGAGTACGCCGCGACGACCGGTGCCGTGCTGGGCGGGCGGGACGGCTGGGAGGCGTACCCCGAGCCCGGTGCCGTCTACGGCGGTGCGTGGCAGGGGCCGCTCTTCGTGCTGACGCACCACCCCGAGGACGCGCGGCCCGCCCCCGGTGCGACGTTCCTGAACTGCGACGTGGCCGAGGCGGTCCGGATCGGGCTGGAGGCCGCGGGCGGCAAGAACCTGGAGGTCTTCTCGCCGACGATCGGGCGGCAGCTCCTCGAACGCGGGCTGATCGACGAGATCGACCTGCACGTCGCGCCGGTGCTGCTCGGCGACGGGGTCCGGCTGTTCGACAACCCCGGGGGCTCCCCCGTCCGCCTCGCGCTGCTCAACGGCGACGATCCCTCGGCCGAGGTGAACCTGCGCTACCGGCCGCGCTAGCCCCGCCCGTCCGGCCGCTCGTCCCCGCCGGGCTCGGCCCTGGTGGCCCCGCCCTCCGCGTCGGGGTGGCCCTCCGGCGGCGGCGCGATGACGTCCGGTCCTGCGGTCTCCTCGTTGGGGAGGCGCAGCGCCTTGCGCACCCGGACCAGCAGGGGGCCCGGCGCCCGGTGCCGCTGGCCGCTGACGCGGGCCTCGTCGTGGACGTCGTAGCGGCGGACGTAGGCGCCGAGGAACGCCTGGAGGGTGGCGACGGCGGGGATGGCGATCAGGGCGCCGACGGCGCCGAGGAGGGCGGTGCCCGCGATGACGGAGCCGAAGGCGACGGCGGGGTGGATGTCGACGGTCTTCGCGGTCAGCTTCGGCTGGAGCATGTAGTTCTCGAACTGCTGGTACACGACGACGAAGCCGAGCACCCACAGGGCGTACCAGGGGTCGACGGTGAAGGCGATGAGCATCGGCAGGGCGCCGGCCAGGTAGGTGCCGATGGTGGGGATGAACTGGGAGACCAGGCCGACCCAGACGGCGAGGGCCGGGGCGTAGGGGACGCCGAGCCACTGGAGCAGGACGTAGTGGGCGACGCCGGAGATCAGCGCCATGAGGCCGCGCGAGTAGAGGTAGCCGCCGGTCTTGTCGACCGCGATCTCCCAGGCGCGGAGCACCTCGGCCTGGCGGGCGGGCGGCAGCACCGAGCACAGGGCCCGGCGCAGGCGGGGCCCGTCGGCGGCGAAGTAGAAGGCGAAGAGGGTGAGGGTCAGCAGCTGGAAGAGGCCGCCGAGGACCTGCGCGGAGATGTCCAGGACGCCGGTGGCGCTGTTCTGCACGTAGCGGCGCAGCCAGTCCGAGTGGACCAGGCTGTCCTGGACCTCCAGGCGGGACAGGTCGGTGTGGAAGGTGTGGTTGATCCAGCTGATCACCGAGTCGAGGTACTCGGGGAAGTCCTCGACCATGTCGACGATCTGTCCGGCCAGCATCGAGCCGAGCAGGGTCACGAACCCCGCGCTGGCGACGAGCAGGCCGAGGAAGACGACGGCGGTGGCGAAGCCGCGGCGCAGCCCCCTGGCCGCCATCCAGCTCACCGCGGGCTCGATGGCGAGGGCCAGGAAGAAGGCGATCAGGACGTTGATCAGCAGCGAGGTGAGCTGGTGGAACGCCCAGGTGCCCAGTTGGAAGGCGGCGACGAGGGCCAGCGCCAGCACCATGGCGCGCGGCAGCCACCGGGGCATGGCCGACACCTCGGCCGGACGGTCGGGGTCCGCTACGGGGCCGGTGGCGGGGCGGTCGGCCGGGCTCGCGCTCTCGTCTGTCGATGACACGGGCTCAGTCTCACCCACCGGCGGACGGCGCGGCGCCACCCGGGAGGTCGGCCGGGTCACATCGGCGCGCGGAGGGGGCCCGGCGCGGGCTCAGCGGCGCTCGGCGGGGACGTCCATGGCGATGCAGACCGCCCGCCAGACGTCCTTCGCCTCCCACCCCGCGTCGAGCGCCTCGCGCACGGTGCGCCCGCCGAGTTCCGCCATGACGTGGTCGCGGGCGAAGGTCTCGGCGTAGCCCGCGCCGAAGTGGTGCGCCATGAGTTCCCAGAAAACCGTCAACCGCATGGGACCAGTATCGCGCTCCGCGCGGCGCCCCGGCGGGCGGGCGGGCCCGGTCAGCCGGTGACGGCCCGCAGCCCGGCCGTGACGGCGACGGCGGCGCCCACCACGACGAGGAACGGGGCGCGCAGCAGCAGGGCGACCCCGGCGGCGGCCAGTCCCGCCGCGCGGGCGTCGAGGGTGAGCGAGACGCCCTGGGCGAAGGTCTGCTGGGCGGTGAGCGCCGCGAGCAGGGCGACCGGGACCAGGGCGGCGAGCCGCTGGACGACGGGGCGCTCCAGGAGGCCCGCGGGGACGAGCAGGCCGAGGAGCTTCCACGCGTAGCAGCCGACGGCGGTGAGCGCGATGGCGATCCAGACGGTCATCGGGGGCTCTCCTCGGAGGTACGGGGCTGGTCGTCGTCGGCGTCGGGGCGGGCCCGGCGGCGGCCTTCGGCCCACAGGACGGCGGGGGCGGCGAGCGCGGCGACGAGGACGGGGACGCCGCCGGGCAGGACGGGCAGCAGGCCGAGGCCGAGGACGACGGCGGCCACGGCGGTGACGCGTTCGCGGGCGGTGCGCACCATGGGGGCGAGCAGGGCGAGGAAGACGGCGGGTCCGGCCGCGTCGAGGCCCCAGGCGCCGGTGTCGCCGATGGCCTCCGCGCCGAGGGCGCCGAGGAGCGTGGTGGCGTTCCAGAGCACGTAGAGGGTGGCCCCGGTGGCGAAGAAGCCGATGCGGGTGTGGCGGCGGCCCTGCTGGGCGAGGGCGACGGCGGAGGTCTCGTCGATGACCCAGTGGGCGGCGAGGGGGCGCCCGACGCGGGGCAGGGCGAGGAGCTGGGAGAGGCGCAGTCCGTAGAAGGCGTTGCGGGCGCCGAGGAAAAAGGCCCCGGCGGCGGCGGTGAGCGGGTTGCCGCCCGCCGCCACCGCGCCGACCAGGGCGAACTGGGAGGCGCCGGTGAAGACCAGCAGGCTCAGCGCGCAGGCCTGGGCCACGGTGAGCCCGGCTCCGGCGGCGGTCGCGCCGAAGGCGAAGCCGGAGAGCCCGACGGCGAGACCGACGCCGAGTGCGTCGCGGATCACCGCCCGGTCGCCGACGGGGCGGGGCGCGGTGTTCCCGTCCCCGGGGGTCCCGGGCGCGCCCTTCACGGTCGCGGGTATCTCGGGGCCGGGGGTGCCGGGCGGCGGCCCGGCGGGGTCGGTGGGGGTCGTCTCTTCAGCCACGTCCGCGACGCTACAGGGCGGGGCACGGGGCGGTCTTGTACGTTCTTGCGCCCCCCGCGGGACGTTCCGCGTAGGCGGCGTTTCCGCAGGTCGCGCGCCCCGTACGGCGCGCGCGACGGGCCCCGTACGCCGCCCACCGCCCGCCCCGCACGCCGCGTCCGACGGGCCGCGCCCCGTACCGTGCGCCCCGCCTCAGCCCTCCCGGCGGGCCCGGCGGTAGGCGCCCGGAGTGACGCCGACGATGCGGGTGAAGTGGCGGTTGAGGTGGGGCTGGTCGCTGAAGCCGACCGCGGCGGCGGTCTCGGCGGGGGTGACGCCCGCCTGGAGGAGGGTGCGGGCCCGGCGGACGCGGGCGTCGGTGAGCCAGGTGTGCGGGGGCATGCCGTAGGCGGCCTTGAAGGCGCGCAGCACCGCGAAGGAGCTGCTGTCGAGGGCGTGGGCGAGCTGTTCCAGGGAGGGCGGGTCGACCATGCGCTCCTCCAGGAGGAGCCGGGCGCCTTCGGCGGTGCGGTGGCCCGCGGAGGCCGGGGCGGCGCGGGGCGCGGTGGTGCCGTAGCGGCTGAGGAGGCGGGCGAGGAGGACGCGCAGGAGGGTGTCGGCGGCGAGGGCGTCGCCGTGTTCGACGGCGCGGTGGACGGCGCGGACGAGGCGGCCGGAGCGGGCGTCGTCGGCGATGGGCCGGTCGAAGGCGGGGGTGCCGGGCGGGTGCCCGGTGGTCTCGGCGACCTCGCGGACCAGGGCGAGGGAGGGGTACAGGGTGGCGTAGGCCCAGCCTTCGGGGGCGCCGGCGCGGGCGGCGTGGGCGACCTCCGGGTTGACCATGACGAGGGTCCCGGGTCCGGCGTGCAGGGTGGTGCCGGGCAGTTCGACGCGTTCCACGCCGAGGGTGACGGCGCCGAGGGCGAAGCCCTCGTGGCTGTGGCGGGGGAAGGTGTGGCGGATGTAGTGGGCGCGCAGCAGGTCGAGGCCGGGCAGCGGCTCCCAGCTCCAGTGCCGGGCCCATTCGCGCGTGGTGTCCTGCCTGTCCTTCCGTTCCATGGGTCCATGGTGCGCCGCTCGCGCCGCGTGTGACCTGCGCGTCCACGGCGTGGGACCGGTGGTTGTCGGTGGCCGGGTGCACGATGGGAGCCATGGCACGCTCAGCGCTCGACACGTTCTCCCCGGCGACCCGGAACTGGTTCGCCGGGGCGTTCTCCGCGCCCACCGCCGCGCAGGAGGGCGCGTGGGGCGCCATCGCGGAGGGTTCCGACGTCCTGGTGGTGGCGCCGACCGGTTCCGGCAAGACACTGGCGGCGTTCCTCTCCGCGCTGGACACGCTGGCCTCGACGCCGCCGCCCGCCGAGTCCCGCAAGCGCTGCCGGGTGCTGTACGTCTCGCCGCTGAAGGCCCTCGCCGTCGACGTGGAGCGCAATCTGCGCAGTCCGCTGACGGGCATCCGGCAGGAGTCGGTGCGGCTGGGGCTGCCGGAGCCGGAGGTGCGGGTGGGCATCCGTTCGGGTGACACCCCGGCGGCCGAGCGGCGCTCGCTGGCGACGCGGCCGCCGGACATCCTGATCACCACCCCGGAGTCGCTCTTCCTGATGCTGACGTCCTCGGCGCGGGAGGCGCTGGCGGGCGTCGAGACGGTCATCCTCGACGAGGTGCACGCGGTCGCCGGGACGAAGCGCGGCGCCCATCTGGCGCTCTCCCTGGAGCGGCTGGACGAGCTGCTGCCGAGGCCGGCCCGCCGTATCGGGCTGTCGGCGACGGTCCGGCCGGTGGACGAGGTGGCCCGGTTCCTGTCGCCGCACCGCAGGGTGGAGATCGTCCAGCCGGAGTCGGGCAAGGAGTTCGACCTGTCGGTGGTGGTGCCGGTGGAGGATCTCGGCGAGCTGGGCGGTTCGCCGGTGAGTGACGAGGGTTCGGGCGAGCGGCCCTCGATCTGGCCACACGTCGAGGAGCGCATCACCGACCTCATCCAGTCCCACCGGTCGACGATCGTCTTCGCCAACTCCCGCCGCCTCGCCGAGCGCCTCTGCAACCGGCTGAACGAGATCGCCTACGAGCGGGCCACCGGCGAGGCCATGCCCGAGGACCACTCCCCCGCCGAGCTCATGGGCGCCGCCTCCTCGGCCTCCGGCGCGCCGCCGCTGATCGCCCGCGCCCACCACGGTTCGGTGTCGAAGGAGCAGCGGGCCCAGGTGGAGGAGGACCTGAAGGCGGGCCGGCTGCCCGCCGTGGTGGCCACCTCCAGCCTGGAGCTGGGCATCGACATGGGCGCGGTGGACCTGGTCGTCCAGGTCGAGTCGCCGCCGTCGGTGGCGTCGGGGCTCCAGCGGGTGGGGCGCGCGGGGCACCAGGTCGGTGCGGTCTCCACGGGCGTCGTCTTCCCGAAGTACCGGGGCGACCTCGTCCAGTCGGCGGTGGTGACGGAGCGGATGCGGTCGGGGCGGATCGAGGCGCTGCGGGTGCCGTCGAACCCGCTGGACGTCCTGGCCCAGCAGATCGTGGCGATGACGGCGATGGACACCTGGCAGTTCGACGACCTGCTGGCGCTGGCCCGGCGGGCCGCACCGTTCGCCTCGCTGCCGGAGTCGGCGTTCACCGCAGTCCTGGACATGCTGGCGGGCCGTTATCCGTCGGATGCCTTCGCGGAGCTGCGCCCGCGCGTGGTCTGGGACCGGGTGGCGGGCACGGTCACGGGCCGCCCGGGTGCGCAGCGGCTCGCCGTCACCTCCGGCGGCACCATTCCCGACCGGGGCCTGTTCGGCGTGTTCCTCGCGGGGGCGGACCCGAAGAAGGGCGGCGGCCGGGTCGGTGAGCTGGACGAGGAGATGGTCTACGAGTCGCGCACCGGGGACGTCTTCACTCTCGGCACGACCTCTTGGCGGATCGAGGAGATCACCCGGGACCGGGTCCTGGTCTCTCCGGCGCCGGGCGTGCCGGGGCGGCTGCCGTTCTGGAAGGGCGACCAGCTCGGCCGCCCGCTGGAGCTGGGGCGGGCGCTCGGCGCGTTCGTCCGGGAGGTGGGGGCGCTCCCGGAGGAGGACGCCCGGCTGCGGCTGCTGACCGCGGGTCTGGACGGCTGGGCCGCGGACAACGTCCTGTCGTACCTGAAGGAGCAACGCGAGGCGTGCGGGCACGTCCCGGACGACCGGACGGTGGTCGTGGAGCGGTTCCGGGACGAGCTGGGCGACTGGCGGGTGGTGATCCACTCACCGTTCGGCGCGCAGGTGCACGCCCCGTGGGCGCTGGCGCTGGGGGCCCGCCTCTCCGAGCGGTACGGCATGGACGCCCAGGTGATGCACGCCGACGACGGGATCGTGCTGCGCCTGCCCGACGCGGACCTCCTCGGCCTCGACCTGCTGGACGACGACGCGTCGGGCCCCGGCACGGCGTTCGACACGGAGCAGTCCCCGGTCGGCGCCCAGGACGTCACCTTCGACCACGGCGAGATCGAGCAGATCGTCACCGACCAGGTGGGCAGCTCGGCGCTGTTCGCCTCGCGGTTCCGGGAGTGCGCGGCCCGTGCCCTGCTGCTGCCGCGCCGCAGTCCCGGCAGGCGCACCCCGCTCTGGCAGCAGCGCCAGCGGGCCTCCCAGCTGCTCCAGGTGGCGAGCGAGTTCGGTTCCTTCCCGATCGTGCTGGAGGCGGTCCGCGAGTGCCTCCAGGACGTCTTCGACGTGCCCGGCCTCACCGAGCTGATGGGCGATCTGGAGGCCCGTCGCGTCCGCCTGGTGGAGGTGACGACCCCCGAGGCCTCCCCTTTCGCCCGCTCTTTGCTCTTCGGATACGTCGCGCAGTTCCTCTACGAGGGGGACTCGCCGCTGGCCGAGCGGCGGGCGGCGGCGCTGTCGCTCGACTCGCGGCTGCTCTCCGAGCTGCTGGGCCAGGCGGAGCTGCGGGAGCTGCTGGACCCGGAGGTCCTCGCCGAGCTGGAGCAGGAGCTCCAGTGGCGCACCGAGGAGCGGCGGATCAAGGACGTGGAGGGCGTCGCCGACGCGCTGCGGGTGCTGGGTCCGCTGACCTCGGCCGAGCTGGCGGAGCGCGGCGCGGACCCCGCCTGGGCACGGGAGCTGGCCGGGGCACGCCGCGCGATCGAGGTGCGGATCGCCTCGGTGGAGCACTGGGCGGCGATCGAGGACGCCGGGCGGCTGCGCGACGCCCTCGGCGCGGCCCTGCCGGTGGGCGTCCCCGAGGCGTTCACCGAGCCGGTCAAGGACCCGCTGGGCGACCTCCTCGCCCGGTACGCCCGCACGCACGGCCCGTTCACGGCCGCCGCGGCGGCGGAGCGGTTCGGGTTGGGCCGGGCGGTGACCGAGGGGGCGCTGGAGCGGCTCGGCGCGGCCGGGCGGGTCGTGCAGGGCGAGTTCCATCCGTCCGGCATCGGTCAGGAGTGGTGCGACGCGACGGTGCTGCGCAGACTCCGCCGCCGCTCCCTCGCCGCGCTGCGGCAGGAGCTGGAGCCGGTGGAGCCGACGGCGCTGGCCCGCTTCCTGCCGCCCTGGCAGCACCTGGGCGGGCAGGGGCTGCGAGGGCTGGACGGGCTGGTGCGCGCGGTGGAGCAGCTCCAGGGCGCGGCGGTGCCCGCCTCGGCGCTGGAGAAGCTGGTGCTGCCGTCCCGGGTGGCGCAGTACAACCCGGCGATGCTCGACGAGCTGACCGCCACCGGGGAGCTGCTGTGGGCGGGCAGCGGCTCGCTCCCCGGCAAGGACGGCTGGGTCTCCCTCTACCTCGCGGACAACGCCCCGCTCCTCCTGCCGCCGGCGCACCCGCTGGAGCTGACTGCGCTGCACCAGTCGGTCCTGGACGCGCTGGCCGGGGGGTACGGCCTCTTCTTCCGCCAGATCGCCGACCAGGTCCGGGCCGCCCACCCGACCGCCTCCGACCAGGCGCTGGCGGACGCCGTCTGGGACCTGACCTGGTCCGGGCGGCTGACCAACGACACGGCCGCTCCGCTCCGCGCCCTCCTCGGCTCCGGCCGGACCGCCGGGTCCACCGCGCACCGGGCGCGCCGCACCGTCCCCCGGGGCAGATTCGGCGCGCTCACCGCGGCGCCGCGCCCGGCCTCACGGACGGGCCCGCCCACCGTCGCGGGCCGCTGGTCGCTGCTGCCGCCGCTCGAACCCGATCCGACGGTGCGTGCCCACGCCCTGGCCCGGACGCTCCTCGACCGGCACGGCGTGGTGACCCGGGGAGCGGTCGCGGCGGAGGGCGTCGAGGGCGGCTTCTCCGCCGTGTACCGCGTCCTGTCGGCGTTCGAGGACAGCGGGCAGGCCCGCCGGGGTTACGTGGTGGAGGGACTGGGCGCGGCCCAGTTCGCGATGGATGGTGCGGTGGACCGCCTCCGTGCCTCCGCGACGGCCGCGGAGCGGGAGAGCGGCGGCCCGCCCCGGCAGGCCCTGGTCCTGGCGGCGGCCGACCCGGCCAACGCGTACGGCGCCGCCCTCCCCTGGCCCGAGCCGCCGACCGGCGCCGGACACAAGCCGGGCCGCAAGGCGGGGGCGATGGTGGTCCTGGTCGACGGTGAGCTGGCGATGTACATGGAACGCGGCGGCAAGACCCTGCTGGCCTGGCCCTCCACCTCCCCGGACGACCCGTCGGCCCCGGATCCCCGTCTGGAGGGCGCCGCCCACGCGCTCGCCGGGTCGGCCGCGGGCGGCTCGCTCGGCACGGTCACGGTCGAGCGCATCAACGGCGAACCGGCACTGACCTCACCGGTCGGGGCGTACCTGGAGAGGGCGGGGTTCCATGCGACACCGCGGGGGCTGCGGCTGCGCGGGGAGAGATGAGGGGCGCGCCTCGGCATGCGGTCGGGGGAAACTCCGGCGCACGGCGGTGAGCGGAAGCTTCCGCTCACGTCGCGGGGTGGGGACCGGCACGTGGTGAGCAGGAGCCGCTGATCGCCTCGGCGGGTCTTGCGGCATGGCGTGGGGGCCGAGGCTCTCAAGAGGTCGGCATGGCTCGCAGGGGAGCCGCCTCCGCGGCGCGGGGACGTTCCGGCGCCGCGGAGGCGGCTCCGTCCTGAGCCCGAACTCGGTCGAGCCGCCGGCAGGCCGAGGCCCGCTGACAGCGTCCCCGTCCCCCTTGGCTCGCTTGGGCAGCCGCCCGCCGGCCGTCACGCCTCCGGGCTGCCCGCCCACGGCCCCGAAGGCCTCGCTCCGTAGCCGTACGGTGGGCGCCTCCATCCGCCCCAACTCCCTCCCCTGACGACCAGCCCCGCTTTCCCGCCGACGCACGCCGCCGCGCTGTCGACTCCGGCCCACCGAGGCCCGGGCCCGTCACGCCCCCGGCGCCCGAGGCCGGCCCGGGCCTCTGCCGCACAGGCCCGCACTCCGCCCCGTACGAAGATCACGGCCCACCCCAGCTCGCCCAGCGCCCGACTCCCACAGTCCGGACGGAAACCGCACAGCCTCAGGTGCCCCACCCCGACGCACACAGCCCGGCCCGAGCCCGCCGCGAGGGGGCAACCCGGCCGACCGGCCGATCGCCCAACGCTCCCGCACGACCTCTTGAACCTCGGCCTCGCATCCCATACCGCTCCCCGACCGTCCGACTCGACGCCTCACCGACTCCCTAATCCGCTCTGCCAGCTACCTACGCCCTAAAACAATTTGCCTAATCCTCTTAGGCAAATGCACCATGGCTATCCCCCACCGAAAGGACCCTCATGGCACGCGTCGGGCTCACCACCGAGCGCCTCAGCCAGGCCGGGGCGGAGCTGGCCGACGAGGTCGGGTTCGACCAGGTGACCGTCTCCGCGCTGGCCAGGCGGTTCGACGTGAAGGTCGCGAGTCTCTACTCGCACGTCAGGAACTCCCAGGACCTCAAGACCCGGATCGCCCTGCTGGCCCTGGAGGAGATGGCCGACCGCGCCGCCGACGCCGTGGCCGGAAGGGCGGGCAAGGACGCCCTGACCGCCTTCGCCGACGTGTACCGCGACTACGCGCGCGAGCACCCCGGCCGGTACGCGGCGGCCCAGTTCCGTCTCGACCCGGGGGCGGCGGCCGCCAGCGCGGGCGTCCGGCACGCGCAGATGACCCGGGCGATCCTGCGCGGGTACGAGCTGGCGGAGCCCGACGAGACGCACGCCGTCCGGCTGCTGGGCAGCGTCTTCCACGGCTACGTCAGCCTGGAGGCGAGCGGTGGCTTCAGCCACAGCGCCCCCGACTCCGGAGAGACCTGGACACGCGTCGTGGACTCCCTCGACACCCTGCTCCGGAACTGGCCCGCGCAGCCCTGACCGGCGCGGCCGACTGCCGAAGCCGCCCCCCGAGCCCTCCGGCAGGCCCCTTACGCCCCCGCCCCTCACGGCGGGGCGCGCCCCTCCCCACCCTGCGACCTCCCTGGCGGAACCATGCACACCGAGCACCATCCGGACCCCACCCCGATCTCCACCCCCCTCACCGCGGACCTCGTACGCGGCGCCCTGGAGCTGGAGCCCACCCCGCGCGGCGGCGTCCTCCCGCACCGGCTACCGGCCTGGGCCCGCGCCCAGAACACCGACGGCCAGCTGGCCATGGCCGAGGCCCAGCCCTCCGGCGTACGCCTGGTCTTCCGTACCCGCGCCACCGCCGTCGCCCTGGAGACCCTGCCCACCAAGCGGGTCTACGTGGGCGCCCCGCCCCGCCCCGACGGCCTGTACGACCTCCTCGTCGACGGTCGCCTGACCGGCCAGGCGACCGCGCCCGGCGGCAACACCCTCACCATCGACATGACGGCCGGCACCGCCGAGACCGAGCCCGGCCCGCCCGGCACGGTACGCTTCGCCGCGCTCCCCGCCGGGGTCAAGGACGTGGAGATCTGGCTGCCGCACAACGAGGCGGCCGAGCTGCTGGCCCTGCGTACGGACGCGCCCGTCGAGCCGATACCGGGCGGCGACCGCCGGGTCTGGCTGCACCACGGCAGTTCGATCAGCCACGGCTCCGACGCCGCGAGCCCCACCACCACATGGCCCGCGCTGGCCGCCTCCCTCGGCGGCGTGGAACTGGTCAACCTGGGACTGGGCGGCAGCGCCCTGCTCGACCCGTTCACCGCCCGCACCCTGCGCGACACCCCCGCCGACCTGATCAGCCTCAAGATCGGCATCAACCTCGTCAACGCGGACCTGATGCGCCTGCGCGCCTTCACCCCGGCGGTGCACGGCTTCCTCGACACCGTGCGCGAGGGCCACCCGACCACGCCACTCCTGGTCGTCACCCCCATCCTGTGCCCGATCCACGAGGACACCCCCGGCCCCAGCGCCCCGGACTTCAGCGACATCGGCGCCGGGCGGCTCCGGTTCAAGGCGGCGGGCGACCCGGCGGAGCGGGCCGCGGGGAAACTGACCCTGAACGTCATCCGCGACGAGTTGACCCGCATCGTGCGGCAGCGCTCGGCCGACGACCCGCACCTGCACCTGCTCGACGGCCGCGAGCTGTACGGCGAGGCGGACGCCGCCGAGCTGCCGCTGCCCGACCAGCTCCACCCGGACGCGGCCACCCACCGCCGCATGGGCGAGCGCTTCGCCGCCCTCGCCTTCGCCCCGGACGGGGCCTTCGCCGCCGGGAGCTGAGCGCTGCCGGGCGGGGGGCCCGCCCGGCATCATGGAGACATGCCCGAAGGAGACACCGTCCACCAGGCGGCGGGGCGCCTGCACAAGGCGCTCGCCGGTGACCCGCTGACCGTCTCCGACCTCCGCGTGCCCCGCCTCGCCACCGTGGACCTCACCGGCCGCACCGTGCACGAGGTGGTGGCCCGGGGGAAGCATCTGCTGACCCGCCTGGAGGGCGGCCTGACCCTCCACTCCCACCTGCGGATGGACGGCTCATGGCGGATCTTCGCCCCGGGCGAGCGGTGGCGGGGCGGGCCGGGCCACCAGATCCGCGCGGTGCTGGGCACCGCGTCGCACACCGCCGTCGGCTACCGCCTGCCCGTCCTCGACCTGCTGCGGACCTCGGCCGAGGACGAGGCGGTCGGCCATCTCGGCCCCGACCTGCTGGGCCCCGACTGGTCACCCGACGAGGCGCTGGCCCGGCTGACGGCGGCACCGGAGCGGGAGGTCGGCGAGGCCGTGCTGGACCAGCGCAATCTGGCCGGCATCGGCAACGTCTTCAAGAGCGAGCTGTGCTTCCTGCTGCGGGTGACCCCGTGGCTGCCGGTCGGCGACCTGCCGAACCCCGAACGCCTCACCGCCCTCGCGGCCCGCCTCCTGGAGGCCAACCGCAACCGCCCGCGCCGCACCACCACCGGCCGCCCGGACCACCCGCTCTACGTCTACGGCCGCGCGGGCCGCCCCTGTCTCCGCTGCGGCACCCCCGTCGCCACCGCCCAGCAGGGCGATCCCACGCGCGAACGTCCCACGTACTGGTGCCCCGGCTGCCAGACCGGCCCGGCCCCGGGCTCCGGCGCGTGAGGCCGCGCTCCACCGATCACCTGGTGACGACGGGGCCGCCCGGGTGACCACTGGGCTCACCGGCCGCCCTGCGGCCCGGCCCCCGGCTCGCCCCGCTTCTCTCCACGCACCCGCGCCACCATCCGCCGCGCCGCCCGCCGTGCCCGCGCCGTCTGCTCCTGGGCGCGGGCCTTGGGCACGCAGTGCACCGGGAGGACGCTGAGCCCCCAGCCGCCCGCCACCACCGCGGCGACCCCGGCGGCGCCCCCGATCTCCAGGGCGGCCCGCGCCACCGCCACGCACCACAGCGCGGCCACCGCGCAGACGGGTATCCACCGCAGTCGACGTGCCGCCATGACGCTCCACCTCCGAACCCGGGGCCGGCCGCGCCGGGGCGGGCCCGTCGACGCCTCGGGGGCGGGCCGCTCTCAGGCGGCCCGCCCCCGGGCTCATCGTCTGTCGCCGTCGCCGGCGGGGCCCGCAACGGCGAGCCGCGGCGCCCGGACGGCGCGACGGCCCCCCGCGCGGATCACCCGCAGGCGGCCCACCGGAACCTCAGCCGTTCTCCGCCTGGAACATCCAGTGGTGCTTCTCCAGGTCGGCGGTGATGGTGATGAAGATGTCCTGGCTCACCGGGTCCGGCTCGCCGGTCGCCTCGATGCGCTCGCGCATCCGGCCGATCACGGCGGCGAGCGCCTCCACGAGGACGTTGACCGCGTCCACGTCCTTGACCCAGCCCTCGTTGACCACGCCGATCCCGCTGGTGCCCGCCACCGTCGCGGCACGGCCGTCCGGGGAGACGCCGAGGGCCGAGGCGCGCTCGGCCACCGTGTCGGAGTGGCCACGGGCGGTGTCGACCACTTCGTCGAGCTGGAGGTGGACGGAGCGGAAACGCGGACCGGTGACGTTCCAGTGCACCTGCTTGGCGACCAGGGAGAGGTCGATCAGGTCCACCAGGGCGCCCTGCAGGGCGTTGGCGACCACCTTGAGGTCGGTCTCCGGAAGCGGGCTCTTGACCACGTTCATCACATTCCTCCAAGTCGTCACAGCCGGTCACCCGTCATGGACGGCGGGCCATCACCAGCCACGCACCACCATGACACAGGTGACCGATTTGGGTAACTTTGACCGGTCATTCAGCGGACCGGTCCGGGGGGCCGGCAAAGGTCCCCCCGCTCCCACCAGCCACCGCGACCGCCCGAGAGGCGGATCCCGGGCCGGGCGACGCGGTCGTGGCCCCAACGAGAAGCCCCGGTGGCGGCGGGAGCGGATCTTGTTGACCCGCGTTCCCGCCCCACCGGGGCTCACACGTGTGACGTGCCGTTCTTCTCGCCGCGCCGGTCAGGCGGCGGCGACGCCCACGGCCTCGGGCGCCTTGATCGTCACCCGCTCCGGCGGTACACCGGCGACGGAGACGGCGTTCAGCATGGGCCTGACCGGTGCGGGCACCGGGTCGGTGGCAGCGGCGGACTCCGCCAGCTCGGCGAGAGCCAGCTCGTCGCTGACCTCACGCATCAGTTCGGACATCCGTACGTCCAACGCGTCGCAAATGGCGGAGAGCAGCTCGGAGGATGCCTCCTTCTGCCCCCGCTCCACCTCGGAGAGATAGCCGAGTGAGACTCGGGCGGACGAGGAGACTTCGCGCAGAGTACGGCCCTGACGCTGGCGCTGCCGACGCAGCACGTCACCCAGCAGGCGACGGAGCAGAATCATCGGTGGCTCCCTCCTCGGACCGCGTAACCGCATCCTTCACGCCCCACCGTACCGCCTACCGCTGCGGCCGTGCGGGGAGCGATGTCGTGTTCACTCAGGGCTGCAAACATCAGGTCTCCCCGTTCTCTTCCGTATGCTGCGCCGACCCGTGTCCGCCCAGTTCCCCGACGAGCAGGGCGAGAACCCTCCGGACACTCTCCCTACGGATGTCCGCGCGGTCGCCGTTCAACCGCAGTACGGCCGATTTCCCTCCGCCAGGTCCCGCCACGGCGACGTGGACGGTGCCCACGGGGTGGCCGTCCTGCGCGTCGGGCCCGGCGACGCCGGTGGTGGCCACACCCCACTCCGCGCCCAGCTCCCGCCGCACGCCCTCCGCCATCTGGCGCGCGACCTCGGGATCGACGGCGCCGTTGGCCCGCAGCAGCGCCTCGTCGACGCCGAGCAGCCGCGCCTTCAGCTCCGTCGCGTACGCCGTGACCGAGCCGCGGAAGGCCGCTGAGGCGCCCGGCACCGCGGTGACGGCGGCGGCGACCAGGCCCCCGGTCAGCGACTCGGCGACGGCCAGCGTCTCGCCCCGGCCCGCCAGCAGCCGCAGGGCGTGCTCCGCCTCGGCACTCACCGCCGGGTCTCCCTGCCGCTCTGCCGGACACCGGCGTCCTGTTCCTTCTCCTGGCCCTGGCCGGTCCGCTCGGCGGCGGCCGGTCCCTCGGCCGTCCGTTCGGACGGCCCGGCGGCCGAGGCGGCCGTGGCCGCCAGGGCCTGCGAGGCCGTGGCCGCGGGCACCGCGGGCCCGACCTCGCCGAGGCCGGGCTCCCCCGCCGCGGCGGGCTCGGCGGCCGCCTCGCGGCGGGCGGCGCGTTCGGCGGCGAAGCCCGCACGGCGCAGCACGACGGCCTGCCGGATGTAGTCGAGGCCGGTGGCGACGGTGAGCACCACGGCGAGGGCCATCACCCAGAACCGCAGGGTGGCGAGCGGGCCGGTGAGGGCGAGGACGTACATGCCGACCGCCGTGCCCTGGGCGAGCGTCTTCAGCTTGCCGCCCCGGCTGGCGGGGATCACCCCGAACCGGATCACCCAGAACCGCAGCACCGTGATGCCCAGCTCGCGCCCGAGGATCACCGCCGTCACCCACCAGGGCAGGTCACCGAGCCAGGAGAGACAGATCAGCGCGGCCCCCATGATCGCCTTGTCGGCGATCGGGTCGGCGATCTTCCCGAAATCGGTGACCAGGTCGTACGTCCGGGCGAGGTGCCCGTCGAACAGGTCGGTGATCATGGCGACGGCGAAGGCCGCCCAGGCCAGGGCGCGCCAGGCCGGGTCGTACCCGCCGTCGGCCAGCAGCAGCGCCACGAACCCCGGGACCAGCAGCAGCCGGGCCATGGTCAGGATGTTGGCGATGTTCCAGACGCCGGCCTGCCGCACCGCCGGGGTTCCGCGCCGGCCGCCACGTACGCCGCCCGCGTGGGCTCCACCGGCCGTGGACGCCGACACTCCGGTCATCTGCCCGCCTCCTCGATCAGGGGAAGGGGTTCGGCGACGAGGTCCACTCCCTCGGTGCCGACCACCTTGGCCACGACCATACGGCCCGGGGTGAGGTCCGCGCCGCTCGTGAAGAGGATCTGCCCGTCGGTCTCGGGTGCCTGGTGGGCGGCCCGGCCGACAGCGCCCTCTTCCTCGTCGACGGATTCGACGAGTACTTCCACGGTCTCACCGACCCGCTCGTCGGCGCGCTGCGAGACGAGTTCCTCGGCGAGTCGGGAGACACGCGCGAGGCGCTCGGCGACAACATCCTCGGGGAGCTTGCCGTCGTACCCGGCGGCCTCGGTGCCGTCCTCGTCGGAGTAGCCGAAGACACCGATGGCGTCGAGGCGGGCGCCGGTCAGGAAGCGCTCCAGCTCGGCCAGGTCCGCCTCGCTCTCGCCGGGGAAGCCGACGATGAAGTTGGAGCGGACACCGGCCTCGGGGGCCTTGGCGCGGACCTGCTCCAGCAGGCCGAGGAACCGGTCGGTGTCGCCGAAGCGGCGCATGGCGCGCAGCACGCCGGGGGCGGAGTGCTGGAAGGAGAGGTCGAAGTAGGGGGCGACCTTCGGCGTCGAGGTGAGGACGTCGATCAGGCCGGGCCGCATTTCGGCGGGCTGGAGGTAGCTGACGCGCACCCGCTCGATGCCGTCCACCTCCGCCAGCTCCGGCAGCAGCGTCTCAAGCAGCCGGATGTCGCCGAGGTCCTTGCCGTACGAGGTGTTGTTCTCGGAGACCAGCATGATCTCCTTCACACCCTGCTCGGCGAGCCAGCGCGTCTCCTGGAGCACGTCGGAGGGGCGCCGGGAGATGAAGGAGCCGCGGAACGAGGGGATGGCGCAGAAGGAGCAGCGGCGGTCGCAGCCGGAGGCCAGCTTGACCGAGGCGACCGGGCTGGTGCCCAGGCGGCGGCGGAGCGGGGCGCGCGGCCCCGAGGCGGGCGCCAGGCCGTCGGGCAGGTCGGCCGGGGCGGCCGCGGGCTCCTGGGCGTGGCCGGGGAGCGCGACGGCGCTGTCCTGGCGCTCGGCGGGGCTGATCGGCAGCAGCTTGCGCCGGTCGCGGGGGGTGTGGGCGGCGTGGATGCCACCGCCGAGGATGGTCTGGAGCCGGTCGGAGATGTCGGCGTAGTCGTCGAAGCCGAGGACGCCGTCGGCCTCGGGGAGGGCTTCGGCGAGCTCCTTGCCGTACCGCTCGGCCATGCAGCCGACGGCGACCACGGCCTGGGTTCTGCCCTGGCCCTTGAGGTCGTTGGCCTCCAGGAGGGCGTCGACGGAGTCCTTCTTGGCGGCTTCGACGAATCCGCAGGTGTTGACGACGGCGACATCGGCGGCTTCGGCGTCCTCGACGAGCTGCCAGCCGTCCGCCTCCAGGCGGCCTGCGAGCTCCTCCGAATCCACCTCGTTACGGGCGCATCCGAGAGTGACGAGAGCGACGGTACGGCGTTCAGGCATGGGCTCAAGACTACTTTGTCCCGGCCGGGGCCCCCGCCCCGGCCGGGACAGCGTCCCTCGGGGGCGTCCTCACCGTCCGGTGCCGGGCGCCGCGGGCGCCGGGCGGGGCGGTGAGGACACCCTGCGGTGCCCTGCTCAGCCCGCGTTCGGGTCGCCCTTGGTGTAGGAGAGGCGCTGGACCTGGCCGGGCTGGAAGCGGTCCTCGATCTCCTTGCCGTTGACCAGCAGCTCGACGGCGCCGGCGTCGCCGATCACCAGGTCGACCCGCTCCTTGTCGGTGAAGGTCTTGGTCTGGCCCTGCTCCAGCGTCCCGTCGAAGAGGAGCTGGCCGTTGTGGTCCTTGGCGGAGATCCAGCTGCGGCTCTCGGGGGCGGTGATCTTGACGGTCACCCGGTCGGCGGGGGCCGCCGCGATGGCGCTCTCGGAGGGCTTCGGGTCGGGGGCCGGCTTCTCGGCGGACTTGGAGGGCTTCGCGGGCGGCGCGGTGCTGCCGTTCTCCCCCGCGACGTTCTTGGTGGCGTCGCTGTCGCCGCCGCTGAAGAGGGTGAAGCCGACGAAGCCGACGACCGCGACGATGGCGGCGACCATGGCCGCCGTCCAGTTGGGCCGGCGCGGCTCGGAGCGGATGCGCTCGGCCTCGAAGAGCGGGGCGGGCGCGGTGGGCACGGGGCGCCCGCCGTGGTCGTCGTCGTAGGCGGCGACGAGCGGGGCGGGGTCGATGCCGACGGCGCGCGCCAGCGTGCGGATGTGGCCGCGGGCGTAGACGTCGCCGCCGCAGCGGGAGAAGTCGTCCTGCTCGATGGCCTGGATGATCGGGACGCGGACCCGGGTGGCGGCGCTGACCTCGTCGACGCCGAGTCCGGCCTCGGCGCGGGCGCGGGCCAGCGTGAGACCGATCTCCGGCTTCTGACGGGGGGTCTCGGCCGGGCCGTCGGCAGGGGGGTCGTCGGGCGTGCGGGCGGGGGCCTGCTCGGTCGTAGGACGCTCGTCCTCGACCTCGGCCGCTGCGGAAGAACGGTTGTCTTCAGGGGATTTGCCGAGGGACACGGGGGTGCCTTTCGAGCCTGTAGCCACCTGCTGGAGGTCCAGTCTAGGGGGGGTGCGAATGCGCGGGGCAACCGGACGGACGGACTTTGTACGCCATCGGGATGGCGTCCTTCCGCCGCGGCCCGGGACACGGGGTGCCCCTTCTCTCAACTTGACGTACGCCGAAGGGAAACGGTTGCCCCGTGCCGGGTGACCGGCCTGGTCGCCGTCGCGCCGGGGTGCGGCGCCGGCGTGCGCGCGGAGCCACGCGCCGAGCGCGGTCCGGCGTACGCCGGGTGGGGCCGACCGTATCCCTTCGCCGCGCGCCGGGTCGCCACGCGGTGCTGTCCGTCTGTCCGGCCCCACGCCCGCCGCCCGCCCGGCGGGGCCGGGTCAGGACGGGCGGACCGTCCCGCCCCCACTCCGGCCTGGTGGCTGGGGATGAGGAGCCGTCACGGTTGCTCCTCCCCACGGATCACGGCGAGCACTCCTGCCAGGTCCTCAGGTTTCACGAGAACGTCACGGGCCTTGGAGCCCTCGGTGGGGCCGACGATGTCCCGGGACTCCATGAGGTCCATCAGCCGGCCCGCCTTGGCGAAACCGACGCGCAGTTTGCGCTGGAGCATGGAGGTGGAGCCGAACTGGGTGGAGACGACCAGCTCGGTGGCCTGGCAGAGCAGGTCGAGGTCGTCGCCGATCTCCTCGTCGATCTCCTTCTTCTTCTGGCTGCCGACCACCACGTCGTCGCGGAAGACCGGCGTCATCTGCTCCTTGCAGTGCCGGACGACCTCGGCGACCTCCTCCTCGGTGACGAAGGCGCCCTGCATCCGGGTGGGCTTGTTGGCACCCATCGGCAGGAACAGCCCGTCGCCCTTGCCGATGAGTTTCTCGGCGCCGGGCTGGTCGAGGATGACCCGGCTGTCGGCGAGCGAGGAGGTGGCGAAGGCGAGCCGGGAGGGCACGTTGGCCTTGATGAGACCGGTGACCACGTCGACGCTGGGCCGCTGGGTGGCGAGGACCAGGTGGATGCCGGCGGCCCGGGCGAGCTGGGTGATCCGGACGATCGCGTCCTCCACGTCGCGCGGCGCGACCATCATCAGGTCGGCCAGCTCGTCCACGATGACCAGCAGGTACGGGTAGGGCTGGAGCTCGCGCTCGCTGCCCTCGGGCGTCTTGGCCTTGCCGCTGCGCACGGCGGCGTTGAAGTCGTCGATGTGCCGGTAGCCGAAGGCGGCCAGGTCGTCGTAGCGCAGGTCCATCTCGCGGACCACCCACTGGAGGGCCTCGGCGGCCCGCTTGGGGTTGGTGATGATCGGCGTGATGAGGTGCGGGATGCCCTCGTAGGCGGTCAGCTCGACCCGCTTGGGGTCGACCAGGACCATCCGCACGTCCTCCGGCGAGGCCCGCATCATGATCGAGGTGATCAGGCAGTTGATGCAGGACGACTTGCCGGAACCGGTGGCTCCGGCGACCAGGACGTGCGGCATCTTGGCGAGGTTGGCCATCACGTAGCCGCCCTCGACGTCCTTGCCGAGGCCGACCAGCATCGGGTGGTGGTCCTCGGCGGCGTCGGCCAGGCGCAGCACGTCGCCGAGGTTGACCATCTCGCGGTCGGTGTTGGGGATCTCGATGCCGACGGCGGACTTGCCCGGGATGGGGCTGATGATCCGCACGTCGGGACTGGCGACGGCGTAGGCGATGTTCTTGGTGAGCGCGGTGATCCGCTCGACCTTCACGGCGGGGCCGAGCTCGATCTCGTAGCGGGTCACCGTCGGCCCGCGGGTGAAGCCGGTGACGGCCGCGTCGACCTTGAACTCGGTGAAGACGGTGGTGAGCGAGGCGACCACGGCGTCGTTGGCGGCGCTGCGCGACTTCCCCGGCCCGCCGCGCTCCAGCAGGTCTATCGACGGCAGCGCGTAGGTGATGTCCCCGGAGAGCTGGAGCTGCTCGGCCCGCGGGGGCAGGGGCTTGCTCTCGTCGACCGACGGCGCCTTGGTCAGATCGGGTACGGAGCCGGAGTCCTGGCGCCGGCGGCGCCCGGGGGTGTTCGGCGCGGCCTCCGGCTCGGTGGTACGCGCCGAGGGCACCGGGGTGGCGGCGGACTCGCGTTCCGCGCCGACCCCCTGGGTGAGGTCGGCGACGAGCGGGGAGGGCGGCATGCCGTGCAGCACGGCCCCGTCGAGGGCGGCGGCCGCGGCGGCGGCGATGTCGACCGCGTCGGGCCCCGTCTCGCCGGTGGCGGCGGGCTTGCGCGCGGGGCGGCGCCGGGAGGGCTTCGCCGGGGCCTCGCCGGGTTCGTCGCCCGCCGCGGGGCGGCGCCGGGCCTCGGGCAGCGCCTCGCGCCACTGCTCCTCGTACCGGGCGTCGTCGTCGCCCGCGCCGGGCGGCGGGGCGATCAGGCCGAGGCGGCGGCCGAGGGTGCGCACGCGCTGCGGGATGGCGTTGACCGGGGTGGCGGTGACCACGAGCAGGCCGAAGACGGTGAGCAGGACCAGCAGCGGGACGGCGAGCACCTCGGTGACGGTGAAGTTCAGCGGGGTGGCCGAGGCCCAGCCGATGAGGCCGCCCGCGTCCTGGAGGGCGGCGGTGCCCTCGCCGCGCGCCGGCGAGCCGCAGGCGATGTGGACCTGGCCGAGGACGCCGACGGCCAGCGCGGAGAGGCCGATGACGATGCGTCCGTTGGCCTCGGGCTTCTCGGGGTGGCGGATCAGGCGCACCGCGACGGCGCCGAGCAGCAGCGGCACCAGCAGGTCGAGGCGGCCGAAGGCGCCGGTGACCAGCATGGCCACCAGGTCTCCGACGGGGCCCTGGAGGTTGGACCAGGTGCCCGCCGCGACGACCAGGGCGAGGCCGAGCAGGAGGAGGGCGAGACCGTCCTTGCGGTGGGCGGGGTCGAGGCCCTTGGCGCCGCGTCCTATGCCGCGGAAGACGGCGCCGACACCGTGGGCGGCGCCGAGCCAGACGGCGCGCACGAAGCGGTAGAGGCCGGGGGCGGGCGCGGGCTTGGGCGGCGGCTTGCGTGCCGCCGCCTTCTTGGCAGGCGCCTTCTTCCGTACGGGCGCCGCGGCCTTCTTCGCCGGTCCCCCGGAACGCCCCGCGCCGCGCGCCGAGGACGGTGATCCCTTGCCGGAGGTACGTGAGGCCATGGTGGTGAGGTTACCGGTGCGGGGCGGGCGGGACACGTGCGCCCGGGGCTTCACCCGTCCGTGTCGCCGCTGACGCGGCGTCGCCTTGACGGCTGGTCAGGAAGCGGGCGGGGCCAAGCCGCACCCCGCCCCCGCTCAGCCCTGGGGCGGAAGGACCGGTGCCGTGCCGCCGGAGGTCGGGTCGATGGCGTCCAAGGCCCGGCGCAGGCCGGTCAGTTTGCGTTCCAGGTGGGCCGCGGTGGCGACGGCGGCGGCGTCCGCCGACTCGTCGTCCAGCTGTTTGGAGAGCGCCTCGGCCTGCTCCTCGACGGCGGCGAGCCGCGCGGAGAGTTCGGCGATGACGCCGGTCGGCTCCGCCTGCCCGTCACCGCGCCCCTCGACCTGGATGCGCAGCAGCTCCGCCTGCTCGCGAAGCTTGCAGTTCTTCATGTACAGGTCGACGAAGACGGAGACCTTGGCGCGCAGCACCCACGGGTCGAAGGGTTTGGAGATGTAGTCGACCGCGCCGGCCGCGTACCCGCGGAAGGTGTGGTGCGGGCCGTGGTTGATCGCGGTGAGGAAGATGATGGGGATGTCCCGGGTCCGCTCCCGGCGCTTGATGTGGGCGGCGGTCTCGAAACCGTCCATGCCCGGCATCTGCACATCCAGCAGGATGACCGCGAAGTCATCCGTCAGCAGCGCCTTGAGCGCTTCCTCCCCGGACGACGCCCGCACCAGTGTCTGATCGAGCGCGGAGAGAATGGCCTCCAGCGCCAGCAGATTCTCCGGCCGGTCGTCGACCAGGAGGATCTTGGCCTTCTGCATCCTGGCCCGCCCTCCTCGCCCCGGCATGGGGCTTCCTTGATCCTGCGGACGTGGGGAAGCGCCGGGGCCTGCCCCGGGGGACGACTCCCTTGCGTCGTCCGTCCTTGTGCCGGTCATGGTAGCCGCACCCCGCTCGTCGCCACACCCTGTCACCGCGATGTCACTGTGCACGTAAGCGCAAACGCGGCGGGGGACCGGAAGGTTCCCGCCCGCCGCACCGCGGCCCCGCTCGCGCGGGAGGCGGCAGCGCCACGTCCCGCCACGGTACGCCCCGCCGGCCCCGGCTCCGCGCCCAGGGGCGCGGCCGCGGGCCGGCGGGGCCGGCTCACCCGTCCTCGCTCATCCACCCCTCCATGACCGCCAGCAGGTGGTCGGGGTCGACGGGCTTGGTGACGTAGTCGGAGGCACCGGACTCGATGGCCTTCTCCCGGTCGCCCTTCATCGCCTTCGCGGTCAGCGCGACGATCGGCAGCCCCGCGAACTGCGGCATGCGGCGGATCGCCGAGGTGGTCGCGTACCCGTCCATCTCCGGCATCATGATGTCCATCAGCACGACCGCGACGTCGTCGTGCTGCTCCAGCACCTCGATGCCCTCGCGGCCGTTCTCGGCGTAGAGGACCGCCAGGCCGTGCTGTTCGAGGACACTGGTGAGGGCGAAGACGTTGCGGATGTCGTCGTCCACGATGAGCACCTTCTGGCCGTCGAAGCTCACCGGCTCGCGCGCCGGGCGCTCCTCGGGCGGCGCGTCCAGCGGCGTCCCCAGGGAGGTGATCCGGGCGGGCTGCCCCTCTCCGGCGCCCGCGGCCCCGGCCGCCGCCTCCTCCGCGGCCCTGCGGCGGCGGCGGAAGAGGGAGACGGGCCCGTTGCGGGTGTCCTTCAGCGGCTCCGTGGGCACCGGCTCGGTGCTCTCGGGCCCCTCCCCCGCGGTCAGTTCGCCCTTCGGCTCGACGGCGGGGGCGAGCTGCGCGTACCCCTGCGGGGGCAGCTCGGCGGGGTGCAGCGGCAGGTAGAGCGTGAAGGTCGAGCCGCGGCCCGGCTCGCTCGCCGCGTGGATCTCGCCGCCGAGCAGGCGGGCGATCTCCCGGCTGATGGAGAGGCCGAGGCCGGTACCGCCGTACTTGCGACTGGTGGTGCCGTCGGCCTGCTTGAACGCCTCGAAGATGACCCGCATCTTGCCCGCGGCGATGCCGATCCCGGTGTCGGTGACGGAGAACGCGATGAGGTCGGCGTCGGCGTCGGCCAGCGAACCGGCCTCCAGCAGCTGCTCCCTGATCGCGTCGGGCACGTCGGCGGAGGCCGGGCGGATGACCAGCTCCACGGCGCCGCTGTCGGTGAACTTCACCGCGTTGGACAGCAGGTTGCGCAGCACCTGCAGGAGCCGCTGCTCGTCGGTGTGGAGGGTGGCGGGCAGCTCCGGGGAGACCCGGACGGAGAAGTCCAGCCCCTTCTCGGCGGTGAGCGGCCGGAAGGTGGCCTCCACGTAGTCCACCAGCTGGACCAGGGCGATCCGGGTCGGGCTGACGTCCATCTTGCCCGCCTCGACCTTGGAGAGGTCGAGGATGTCGTTGATCAGCTGGAGCAGGTCGGAGCCCGCGCCGTGGATGGTCTCGGCGAACTCCACCTGCTTCGGGGAGAGGTTCCCCTCGGCGTTGTCGGCGAGCAGCTTGGCGAGGATCAGCAGCGAGTTGAGCGGCGTGCGCAGCTCGTGCGACATGTTGGCGAGGAACTCCGACTTGTACCGCATGGAGACGGCGAGCTGTTCGGCGCGCTCCTCCAGGACCTGCCGGGCGTCCTCGATCTCGGTGTTCTTCACCTCGATGTCGCGGTTCTGGCGGGCCAGCAGCTCGGCCTTGTCCTCCAGTTCGGCGTTGGACGCCTGGAGCGCCTTCTGCCGCTGCTCCAGCTCCTCGGAGCGGTCCCGCAGCTGCTCGGTCAGCTCCTGCGACTGCTTGAGCAGCTCCTCCGTCTTGGTGTTGACGCTGATCGTGTTGACGCTGGTGGCGATCATCTCGGCGAGCTGGGCCAGGAAGTCCCGCTGGATCTGGGTGAACGGCTGGAAGGCGGCCAGCTCGATCACGCCGAGCACCGTGCCCTCGAAGAGCAGCGGCAGCACGATCACGTGGGCGGGCGGTGCCTCCCCGAGCCCCGAGGCGATCTTCAGGTAGCCGGCGGGCACATGGTCGACCAGGAGCGTCCGCTTCTCCTGCGCGGCGGCCCCGATCAGCGACTCCCCGGGCTTGAACGCGGTCGGCATCGACCCCATCGAGTAGCCGTAACTCCCGATCATCCGCAGCTCGTACGCGTCCTCGCGGGCCTCCGCCGACGGGTCCGGGTCCTCCTCGGTGGGCGCGGCGATGAAGAACGCGCCGTGCTGCGCGGAGACCACCGGGGTCAGCTCGCTCATGATCAGCGAGGCGACGTCGGTGAGGTCGCGGCGGCCCTGCATGAGGCCGGAGATCCGCGCGAGGTTGCCCTTGAGCCAGTCCTGCTCCCGGTTGGCGAGGGTGGTGTCGCGCAGGTTGGTGATCATCGTGTTGATGTTGTCCTGGAGCGCCTGGATCTCTCCGGCCGAGTCCACGTCGATCGTCAGCTGGAGGTCGCCGCGGGTGACCGCGGTGGCGACCCGGGCGATGGCGCGGACCTGGTTGGTCAGGTTGTCCGCCATCTCGTTGACGGACTCGGTGAGGTCGCGCCAGGTGCCGTCGACGTCCCGCACGCGGGCCTGCCCGCCGAGCTGCCCCTCCGTCCCCACCTCGCGGGCGACCCGGGTGACCTGCTCGGCGAAGGAGGAGAGCTGGTCGACCATGGTGTTGATGGTCGTCTTCAGCTCGAGGATCTCGCCGCGCGCGTCGATGTCGATCTTCTTGGTCAGGTCACCCTTGGCGATGGCGGTGGTGACCATCGCGATGTTGCGGACCTGGCCGGTGAGGTTGGAGGCCATCGAGTTCACCGACTCGGTGAGGTCCTTCCAGGTCCCCGAGACGCCGGGCACGCGCGCCTGGCCGCCCAGGATGCCGTCGGTGCCCACCTCGCGGGCGACGCGGGTCACCTCGTCGGCGAAGGACGAGAGCGTCGTCACCATGGTGTTGACGGTGTCGGCGAGCTGGGCGACCTCGCCGCTCGCCTCGACGGTGACCTTCTTGGTCAGGTCGCCGTTGGCGACGGCCGTGGCGACGTGGGCGATGTTCCGCACCTGGCCGGTGAGGTTGTTCGCCATCGTGTTGACGTTGTCGCTGAGGTCCTTCCAGATGCCGGTGACACCGGGCACCCGGGCCTGGCCGCCGAGGTTGCCCTCGGTGCCCACCTCGCGGGCGACCAGGGTCACCTGCTCGGCGAAGTTGGAGAGCTGGTCGACCATCGTGTTGACGGTGGTGACCAGTGCGAGGATCTCGCCCTTGGCGTCGACGGTGATCTTCTTCGACAGGTCGCCACGGGCCACCGCGGTGGTGACCTCGGCGATGTTGCGGACCTGCATGGTCAGGTTGTTGGCCATGCTGTTCACCGACTGGGTGAGGTCCTTCCAGGTGCCGGAGACACCCTGCACCTCGGCCTGGCCGCCGAGGATGCCCTCGGTGCCGACCTCCCGGGAGACGCGGGTGACCTGCTCGGCGAAGGCCGACAACTGGTCCACCAGCGTGTTGAGGGTGTTCTTCAGCTCCAGGATCTCGCCCCGGGCGTCCACGTTGATCTTCTGGGACAGGTCGCCGCGGGCGATGGCCGTGGCCACCTGGGCGATCTGGCGGACCTGCGCGGTGAGGTTGCCGGCCATACCGTTCACCGAGTCGGTCAGGTCGCGCCAGACACCGGCGACGCCGGGCACCTGCGCCTGGCCGCCGAGCCGTCCCTCCGTACCGACCTCGCGGGCGACCCGGGTCACCTCGTCGGCGAAGGCCGAGAGCTGGTCGACCATCGTGTTGATGGTGTTCTTGAGTTCCAGGATCTCGCCGCGGGCGTCCATGCCGATCTTCTGCGAGAGGTCGCCCTGCGCCACCGCCGTGGTGACCTGCGCGATCTGCCGCACCTGCGCGGTGAGGTTGCCGGCCATGAGGTTGACGGAGTCGGTCAGCTCCTTCCAGGTGCCGCTGACCCCGTCCACCTGCGCCTGACCGCCCAGGCGGCCCTCCGTACCCACGTCCCGGGCCATCCGCGTGACCTGGTCGGCGAAGGAGGAGAGCTGGTCCACCATGCGGTTCACGGTGTTCTTCAGCTGGAGCATCTCGCCGGAGACGTCCACGGTGACCTTCTGCGACAGGTCGCCGTTGGCCACCGCCGTCGTCACCTGCGCGATGTTGCGCACCTGGCCGGTGAGGTTGCGGAACGCCGTGTTGACCGAGTCGGTCAGGTCCTTCCACGTCCCGGCCGCGCCCCGGACCGTGGCCTGGCCGCCGAGTTCACCCTCGACGCCGACCTCCCGGGCCACCCGCGTCACCTCGGCGCCGAACGCCTGAAGCTGGTCGACCATGGTGTTGACGGTGTTCTTCAGCTCCAGCATCTCGCCGGAGACGTCCACGGTGACCTTCTGCGACAGGTCGCCGTTGGCCACCGCCGTCGTCACCTGCGCGATGTCGCGCACCTGCGTGGTCAGGTTCCGGAAGACCGTGTTGACCGAGTCGGTCAGGTCCTTCCAGGTCCCGGCGGCGCCCGGCACGTTGGCCTGCCCGCCGAGCTGCCCCTCGACGCCGACCTCGCGGGCGACCCGCGTCACCTCGTCGGCGAAGGTCCGCAGCGTCTCGGTCATCTGGTTGATGGTCTCGGCGAGTTGCGCGACCTCGCCGCGTGCGCTGACCGTCACCTTCCGCGACAGGTCACCGTTGGCGACCGCCGTGGTGACCTCCGCGATCCCGCGGACCTGCGCGGTCAGGTTGGAGGCCATGAGGTTCACCGAGTCGGTGAGGTCCTTCCACACGCCGTCCACACCGGGCACCTGCGCCTGCCCGCCCAGCTCGCCCTCGGTCCCCACCTCGCGGGCGACGCGCGTCACCTCGGAGGAGAACGACGACAGCTGGTCCACCATCGTGTTGACGGTGTTCTTCAGTTCGAGCATCTCGCCCGCGACGTGCACCGTCACCTTGCGCGACAGGTCACCGCGGGCCACCGCGGTGGTCACCAGCGCGATGTCCCGCACCTGCGCCGTGAGCCGGTACGCCATGGTGTTGACCGAGTCCGTGAGGTCCTTCCACGAACCGGACATGCCGCGCACCTGCGCCTGCCCGCCGAGCTTGCCCTCGGTGCCGACCTCGCTGGCCACCCGGGTCACCTCGTCGGTGAACCGCGACAACTGGTCGACCAGGTTGTTCACCGTCCGGCCGACCTTCAGGAACTCCCCGCGCAACGGGTGCCCGGAGCCGTCCGGAGCCTGCGTCCGCAGCTCCATCCGCTGCTCCAGGTCACCGTCGGCTACCGCGGAGAGTACCCGGCCGACCTCGGAGACCGGGTGGACCAGGTCGTCGACGAGGGCGTTGGACGCCTCGATCGCCGACGCCCAGGAGCCTTCGCAGACCCCGGTCTCCAGCCGTTCCGTGAGTTTTCCCTCACGTCCGACCGTGCGCCGCACCCGCGACAGCTCGCCAGTCAGATGCAGATTGCGGTCCGCGACCTCGTTGAACAACGCGGCGACCTCGGCCATCACGCCGTCGCCGGTCACCGTCAGACGACGCCGGAAATTGCCGTCGCGCATCGCGGCCAGGGCGGTCTTCAGGCGCTGGAGCTGGGCCGCGTCCACCTCGACCGTCCCACCCCTGGGCGCACTTCGGGACCGACCGCCCTGTCCGCGCGTGGTCGTGCTCCGCGCCGCTGCGCCAGACTCCACCGTGTCCCTCCCGCAAGGGTTGACGTACTGCCGGGTTGCTCGGGCCGTTGCACAGAGCATTCCCAGTGTTTCACCCCGGCCGAACCAGGCCATAACAGTTCGGCAGCTTCGCACACCGTCCGCACACCCTCCGGACCAAAACCGCGCGACCGGCATCCGCCGGGACCGTGAAGGTAAGTAACCTGGCACCAGGCTGTCCAACCACCCCGGTATGCCCGGCCTGGGCGGTGGCACACGTACGTACGGGCATCGGAGGGGCGGCCGGAGGAATGGGACTGACGTTGCCCGGGGAACACTCCCCGGCATCCGGGGCGGAGTACCCCGACCACGGGAGCCTTGACCCCGCCGACAACCGCACGAGGAGTTCTGTGATCACGGCGCGGGCCGCCCACACCTTCGAACCGGTCGGGCGCTCGGTGGCGGCCGCCCGCGCCTTCGTCCGCGACACCCTCCAGGGCTGGGGCTTCGGCGACGTCGTGGACGACGCCGTGGTCCTCACCAGCGAGCTGGTCACCAACGCCGTCGTGCACGCGGGAACCGCCGCGGAGGTGCTCTGCCTGCGCTCCGGCGACGGCGTCCGCATCGAGGTCTCCGACCGCTATCCGGAGCGCGAGATCCCGCTCCAGTCCAGCGGCGTCCAGATGGGCAGCCCCGACCGCGAGGGCGGCCGCGGCCTCCAGCTCTGCGCCGCGCTCGCCTCCCGCTGGGGTGTGGAGTACTCCCCCGCCCACAAGCACGTCTGGTTCCGCCTCGACCTGCCCGAGCGCCAGGTCGGCACCCGCACCGCGGGCCCCTCGGTCTCCACCGAGCTGCTGCCGCTCGCCGACGACCGGGTCCGCGTCGCGGTGATACAGATCGACAGCGAGGGCGCCGTCTCCGCCTGGAACGACGACGCGCAGGAGCTCTTCGGCTACCCGGCGAAGCAGGTCACCGGCAAGCCCTTGACCGACTACGCCGCGTGGCCGCACACCCCCGGCACCAGCACCGGCATCGCCGAGGCTCTGCGCCTCTCCCGCTGGGAAGGCAGCTACGGCATCCGCGCCGCCGACGGCCGCGTCGTCCCCGTCTACGCCTCGCACCTGCGCGTCCGCGACCCGCAGGGCGAGCCGTCCACGGTCTGTCTGCTGGTCCGCGACGACGAGCGCGCCGTCCTCGCCACCCCGCAGCGCGGCAGCGCCTCGGAGGCCGCGCACCGCACCGACGGCCAGGCCACCGACCCGTTCGAGACCTTCATCGGCTCCCCCGCGCCGGACGACCTCGACGGCCTCCTCCAGCGCACCGTGGAACGCTCCCGCGACATGCTCGACGGCGACGCCGCCTTCCTGCTGCTCGCCACCGACGACGAGACGGAGCTGGAGGTCCGCGCCACCACCGGCCTGCCCTCCGCCCGCCAGCGGTTCGCCCGCGTCCCGGTCGACACCGGCTCCGGCCGGTACGGCACGGCGCGGATGCCCGCCGTCCACGAGGACCTCGCCTCCGTCCCGGGGGCCGTGCCGCTGCTGGACGGCACCGGGATGCGCTCGGTGGTGACGGTCCCGCTCAAGGTCGAGGGCCGCCTCACCGGTTCGCTCGGCGTCGCCGCGGAAGGCGCCGGCCGCTACTCCAACGAGGAGGCGCTGCGCCTGCAGTTCGCCGCCGACCGGATCGCCCTCGCCGTCGAGTCGGCCCGCCTGGGCGAGCTGGAGCGGCTGCGCCGCGGCTCGCTCTCCTTCCTGGTGGAGGCCTCCGACCTGCTCGCGGGCACCCTCGACCGGGACCAGACGCTGGCGCTGATGGCGCAGATGACGGTGCCGACCCTGGCCACCTGGTGCGCCGTCTACACGATCGCCGACACCGCCTCCGACCCGTACCTCTCCTACGTGCTGCACGAGGACGAGGAGCGCATCGACGGCCTCAAGGCGCTGCTGTCCCGCATCGACCCGCCCGAGCCGGTGCCCACGCCGGGCGCGCGGGTCTGGCCCGCCCCGGCGCGCGCGGCGCACGAGGCGGCGCTGGAGGCGTCCGTGCGGAGCCTGGACGACGAGCCGCACCACCTGGGCTCGGGGATCGGCTCGACCCTGACCACGGCGGCCTCGGTCGGCGGCGAGACGGTCGTGCTGCCGCTGGTGGCCCGCAACCGCGTCATCGGCATGCTGGTCCTCGGCAAGCCCTCGGAGGACCACTTCCGCCAGGAGAACCTGGAACTGGCCGAGGACCTCTCCCGCCGGGCCGCGCTCGCCCTGGACAACTCCCGTCTGTACTCGGAGCGGATGGCGATCAGCCAGTCCCTCCAGCGCAGCCTGCTCCCGCCGGAGCTCCCCGTGGTCCCCGGCGTCGAGGTCGAGGTCATCTACCGCGCGGCCGGCGAGGGCAACGAGGTCGGCGGCGACTTCTACGACCTCTTCACCATCCCCGACGGCGCGTACGGCTTCGCCATCGGCGACGTCTGCGGCACGGGACCGGAGGCGGCCGCCGTGACCGGCCTCGCCCGCCACGCGCTGCGCCTGCTGGCCCGCGAGGGGTACAGCGGCCCGGCCGTCCTGGAGCGCCTCAACAACGCCATCCTCGACGAGGGCGAACGCAGCCGCTTCCTCACCCTGCTCTACGGCGAGCTCCGCCCCCAGCAGGACGGCAGCGCCCTGCTGAAGGTGGTCTGCGCCGGCCACCCGCTCCCGCTGCGCCTCCGCCAGGACGGCTCCGTGGAGGCCGCCGCCGAACCGCAGCCGCTCCTCGGCGTCATGGACGACCTTGTGCTGTACGAGCAGACGGTGCGGCTCGACCCAGGAGACGTCCTGCTCTGCGTCACCGACGGCATCACGGAGCGCCGCGAGGGCAGCCGCATGCTGGGCGACGACGGCCTGGCGGAGGTCCTGAAGGGCTGCACCGGGCTGACGGCGGGCGCGGTGGCGGCACGCGTCATGCGCGCCGTCGAGCGGTTCGCCGCCGACTCCCCTTCGGACGACATGGCGATCCTGACGATGCGCGTCCCGGAGCCGCAGCGGAACTGACCCGGAGGGGCCGGCCGGAACCGGCCCCTCACGGCATGAGAAAGGCCCCCGCCCATTGGGCGGGGGCCTTTCTTTTCTGAGCCCCAAAACGGAATCGAACCGTTGACCTTCTCCTTACCATGGAGACGCTCTGCCGACTGAGCTATTGGGGCCGGCTGCTGCTTTTCGCGGTGTTCCGCGTTGGCAACGAGAAGAAGCATACCTGAATTCGAGCGCCCCTCGCACCACCCCCTCAGCGGCCGGAACTCAGGCCGGCTGCAGCAGCCCGCCGAGCGCGTTGCAGGCCGACACCAGGCGGTGCAGCGCCCGCCGCTCCCCCACCGGTACGAGCGGCAGCGCCAGGGTGTCGTCGGCGGCCCGCTCCGTCTCCGGGAGCCGTACGTCGCGCCAGTGTTCCGCGGTGCGGTGCAGCGGCGTCTTGACCGGCACGGTGCAGTCGACGCCCTTGGCGCGGAGCGCCCGCGCGAAGGCGTCCCGGTCGGGCCGCCCGTTGCCCGGCACCCGCACCACGTACTGCGTGTACGTGTGGTCCCGGTCGCGCTCGGGAGTCCCGACCCCGCGAAGCCGCTGGTCGAGGTGGGCCGCCGCCTCCCGGCGCTCCTCGACGCCCGCGGGCCCGCCGACCGCCTCTTCCCGCTCCTCCAGCACGAGCAGCCCGTGACGCTCTCCGTGGCCCCGGAGCTGCCACATCGGCGCGGGACGCCCGAACCGGTGCACGGCGACGACGGCGGCCGTACGGGGCCCGGTGACGGCGTCGACCGCCTCGGCCACCAGGCAGTAGGTGTGCGGGTCGATGTCGGCGAACACCGGCAGTGCCCCGGCGGCGACCACGGCTTCCGCGAGGCCGGCGCGTCCGAAGGCCGGCACGACCACCTCGTCGCCCCGCCCGACTCCCGCGGCCCTCAGCATCTTCTCTGTCCCCATGCCGGGAATGGTGACGGCGGAGGGTGAACGGAAGGTGGCCGAAAACAAAAAAGTGGTGGGGGGCCCGCCCCACGCCCGCGGCCCCCCCCGATTAAAAAATGATGGGCGGGGGCGCCGAAGCCCCAC
>NZ_JBHXJE010000023.1:0-94671 GCF_042723275.1 Streptomyces sp. NPDC058373
TCCTCGGTGGCGACGGTGAGGGTGTGGCCGTTGAGGAGCGGCACCCAGACCTCGTAGGTGGCGGCGTCGAAGGAGTGCGGGGAGTGGAACAGCACCCGCTGGTGCGCGCCGTTGCGCCATCGCCCGTCGGCTGCCAGGCCCGCGATGTCGGCGTGGGTGACGCCGACGCCCTTGGGGACGCCGGTCGAGCCCGAGGTGAACATGACGTACGCCAGTGAGCGCGGGTGGACCGGGGGGAGCGGGCCGCTCGCCGGGGTCTTGGGGAGGGTGTGCGGGTCGAGGGTGGCGATGCCGGCGAGGGAGTGCTGGGGGCGGTCGGTGAGGACGAGGGTGGTGCCGCTGCGGCCGAGGATGTCGCGGACGCGGTCCTCGGGATAGCCGGCGTGCAGGGGCACGTAGGCGCCGCCGGCCTTCAGGACGGCGAGCATCGCCACGACGACGTCGGCCGAGCGTTCCAGCAGGAGGCCGACGCGGGACTCGGCGGTGACACCCCGTTCGATGAGGGCGCGGGCCAACCGGTCGGACCGGTGGTCGAGTTCGCGGTAGGTCAGGGAGGTGTCCCCGGCGGTGACCGCGGTGGCGTCCGGGTGCCCGGCGGCCTGCCGGGCGAACACCTCCACCACCGAGCCGCCCACGGCGGACTCGGCGCCCCTGCCCCACTCGCCGAGCAGCCGGGCCCGCTCGTCCTCCGGCAGTACCGGTACGGCCCCCAGCTCCGCGTCCCCGTCCGCGGTGAGCACGAGCACCAGGTGTTCCAGGTGCGCGGCCAGGCGGCGGACGGTGGCGGCGTCGAAGCGGGCGGGGTCGTAGCCGAGGTCGAAGCGGAGGCGGTCGCCGTCGTAGGCGGTGAGCACCAGCGGGTAGTTGGTGGTCTCGGTGACCTCGATGTCGCGCAGGGAGAGGCCGAAGCGGCGCGGGCCCGCGGTGTCGACCGGGTAGTTCTCGAAGACGACCAGGCTGTCGAAGAGCGGCGTACCGGGCGGCAGCTCCGTCTCCAGGGCGCTGAGGGGCAGGTGCTCGTGGCGGCGGGCCTCGGCCTGCGCGGCCTGGAGGCCGGCCAGCCAGGCGGCGACGCCGGTGCGCGGGGCGACGCCCACCCGGACGGGCTGGGTGTTGATGAACAGGCCGAGGATCTCCTCGGCCCCCGGCAGCTCGGCCGGACGGCCCGAGACGGTCGTGCCGAACACCACGTCCGGTACGCCCGCGTACTGGGCGAGGAGCAGCCCCCAGGCGCCCTGCACGACGGCGTTGACGGTCAGGCCGTTTCGCCGGGTGAAGGCGGTCACCCGCGACGACAGGGTCTCGGAGACCTCGCGGACGACGTGCCCGGACGACTGGCCGTGGCTGGCGCGGCCCAGGGACGGGCGGTCGTACGGCAGCGGCGTCGGCTCCTCGAAGCCGGCCAGGCGGCTCTTCCAGTAGGCGAGTCCGGGAGCCGTGTCCTGCCCGGACAGCCACTCCAGGTACTCCCGGAAGGGCGCCCGCCCTGGGCCCGCGTCCGCCTGCGGGACGGGCCCGCTCTCCGCGCCGGTGAGCGCGGCGTATCCGGTGAGGACGTCCGAGAGCAGGGCAGCGGTGCTCCAGCCGTCGAGGAGCAGGTGGTGGAAGGTCCACACCACGCGGACGCTCTCCTCGGCGCACCGGATCAGGGTGAGCCGCATCAGCGGGGCCGACTCCAGGTCGAGGCCCCGGGCCAGGTCGTCGGCGAGGAGGTCCCGCAGCGCGGCCTCGCGGGCCTGAGCCGTCAGCTCCGACCAGTCCAGCGTGCGGACGGGCAGCTCGGCCCGCTCGTGCACCACCTGCACCGGCCGGCCGAGGTCGCGCCAGGCCACGGAGACGCGGAGCGCGTCCGAGCCCTCCACCGCCCGCTGCCACGCGGTGGCGAGCGCCGCCAGGTCGCGGGCGCCGTCCAGCGTGAAGGAGAACTGCTCCAGGTACGAGGGCGACTCCGGCTCGGCCAGCGCGTGGAAGACCATGCCGGTCTGGAGCGGCGTCAGCGGATACACGTCCGCCACGCCCCGGCCCGTCCCGGCGCCCTTTGCCCGGGAGAGCAGGGTGTCGACCTCGGCCTGGATGAGGCCGGCCAGCGGGAAGTCGGACGGGGTGCGCCCGCCCGCGTCCGGCCCGGCGCAGTGGAGCAGGAAGGCCCGCAGCTCACCGGCCATGGCGTGGGCCAGCCCCTCGACGGTGCCGCGCCGCAGCCGCGCGCCGGAGTACGACCAGGTGAGGACGAGCCGGCCGTCCCGCACCTCGCCGATCACGTCCAGCTCGTGCGGGCGCGCCTCGGCCGGGCCGAACTCCCCGCCCGGGTTCATCCGCGTCGCCCGGTACAGCTCCCGCTCGCCGAGGCCGTCGAGCCGTCCCAGGTAGTTGAAGCTGATCCGCGGCTCGGGGTGGTCCGGGAGGGCGCCGCCCAGGTGGCGCAGGGCGCCGTAGCCGATACCCCGGTCCGGGATCGCCCGCAGCTGCTCCTTGACCGCCATGACGGCCTCGCCCCACGCCCCGCCCTCGGGCAGGGCGAGCGCCACCGGGTACATCGAGGTGAACCAGCCGACCGTACGGGTCAGGTCGAGGTCGTCGAAGAGGTCCTCGCGGCCGTGGCCCTCCAGGTGGAGGGCGAGCCGGTCGCGGCCGGTCCAGCCGCGCAGGGTGCGGGCCAGCGCGGTGAGCAGGACGTCGTTGACCTGCGTCCGGTAGACCGGCGGGACCTCTTGGAGGAGTGCCCGGGTCTGCTCGGCGTCGAGCGCCACGGAGACCGTCTCCTGCGCGCCCACGGTGGCGTCCCCGTCAGGGGCGTCCAGCGGCAGGGGAGCGGTGTCGGCCCGCTCGGCGACCGCGCTCCAGTACGCCACCTGCCCGTCGAAGCCCCCGGCGGCGGTGTGCTCGGCCAGCCGCCGCGCCCACTGCCGCTCGGAGCTGGTCTTCGGGCCCAGCTCGACGGGTTCGCCCGCCTCGATCAGCTCGTAGGCGGTGGCCAGGTCGTCCAGGAGGACGCGCCAGGAGACGCCGTCCATCATCAGGTGGTGGACGGCGAACAGGACGCGCGCCACCTCGGGCCGGCCGGTGGCGGGCCCGGCCGCGGGCACCCCCGCGACCATCCGCACCAGCGGCCCCTCGGCCAGGTCGAACCCGGCCTGCGCCCGCTCGGTCACCTCGCGCCAGGCGGCCCGGCCGTCGCCGGGCGCCTCGTCGCCGGCGGCCGACTCCGCCAGCTCATGCACCTGGAACACCGCGTCCAGGTCGGCCCGCTCCCGGATCTCCCCGGACCAGCCGCCCCGCCCGTCCCGCCGGAAGACGGCGCGCAGCGCGTCGTGCCGGTCGAGTACGGCGGCGAGGGCGCGGCGCAGCGTCTCGGGGGTGGTGCCCGGGGCGGGCGTGAACTCCATCGCCATGTTGAAGTGCTCGGGCGCGACGGGGTGGTGGGCGAAGAACCACTCGCGGATGGGGGTGGTGGCGGTGGGGCCGCTGAGCGTGGACTGCTCGGCCAGGACGGTGGGCGCGGCCGACGGGTGGGCCGTGAGGTGGTGGGCGAGGGCGGCGACGGTCTGGCGGGTGAAGATGTCGCGGGAGGTCAGCTCCAGCCCGGCCCGGCGGGCCCGGGAGACCACCTGGATGCTGAGGATGGAGTCACCGCCGAGGGAGAAGAAGTTGTCCTGCGTGCCGACGCGCTCCAGACCCAGGGTCTCGGCCCAGATCCGGCACAGGGTCTGCTCGGTGGGGGTGCGGGGCGGGGCGTAGCCGGTGGTGGCCGGTTCCGGGGCGGGAAGGGCACGGCGGTCGAGTTTGCCGCTGGCGTTGAGGGGGAGCGCGTCCAGGGTGACGAGGGCCGACGGGACCATGTAGGCGGGAAGCCGGTCGGCCAGCCAGGTGCGCAGGTCGGGCGTGCCGGCCGCCGGGGTGTCGTCGGCGGGGACGGTGTAGGCGACGATCTGCGGGGTGCCGGGGGCGGACTCGCGGACGACGGCGGTGGCCTGGCCGACCGCCGGGTGCCGGGTCAACGCCGCCTCGATCTCCCCTAGTTCGATCCGCAGACCGCGGATCTTGATCTGGTCGTCGGTGCGGCCGAGGTATTCGAGGGCGCCCTCGGTGTTCCAGCGGACCAGGTCGCCGGTGCGGTAGAGGCGCCGGCCCGGGTGGTGGGGGTCGGCGGTGAAGCGTTCGGCGGTGAGGGCGGGGCGCCGGTGGTAGCCGCGGGCCAGGCCGGGCCCGGAGACGTACAGCTCGCCGGGGACGCCCGCCGGGACCGGGCGGAGCCAGCGGTCGCGGACGGAGAGGTGGGCGTCGGCCACCGGGTTGCCGATCGGCGGGGTCGTCGCGAGCTCCGCGCCGATGGGGGCGCTGATGCTGGCGGCGACGGTGATCTCGGTGGGGCCGTACGCGTTGAGCAGGCGGCGGCCCGGCGCCCAGCGCCGGACCAGGGCCGGGGTGAGGGCCTCACCACCGGTGGCCAGGACGGCCAGGTCGGGCAGGTCGGGAGCGTCGGCGGGGATGCTCGCGAGGACGGTCGGCGGGATCAGGGTGTGGGTGATCCGCCGGCCGGCCAGAACGTCGTGGAGGTCCTGGCCCGCCAGGGCGCGGCCGCCCTCCGGGATGACCAGGGCGGCCCCGCCGGAGAGGGCCATCAGCAGCTCCATCACCGAGGCGTCGAACCCGGCCGAGGCCAGTTGCAGCACCCGCGCGCCGCTGTCGACGCCGAACCGCTCGGCGAGGGCGGCGGTGAACCCGGCGATCCCGCGATGGGTCACCACCACGCCCTTGGGGCGGCCGGTCGACCCGGAGGTGTAGATCATGTAGGCGCCGCCGTCGAGCGGCACCTCGGCCACCGGGGCCGGGCCGGACGGCTCCGGCAGCCCCTGCCACTCCCGGAGCGTCTCCGGTGTGACGACCACGGCGGCCCCGCTGTCCTCCCGCACGAAAGTGAACCGCTCCTCGGGCCATTCCGGGTCCATCGGCACGTAGACCCCGCCGACCCGGGCGATCGCCAGCAGCACGGTCAGCCACTCCACGGACCGGGGCAGCGCCACACCGACCCGGACCTCCGGGCCCACGCCCAGCGCGGCCAGCCGCCGGGCGGCCCGCTCCACCCGCGCGTCGGCCCCGGCGTAACTCAGCGACTGGGCGCCGCACTCCACGGCGACCCCGTCCGCGCCCCGCTCGGCGACGCGTGAGCGCCACAGCTCCCCCAGGGTGACCGGCGTCCGCCCGGCGCCGACGCCGGACACTCCCCACCCCTGGACCAGGGCTTCCCGCTCGCGCCCGGCGACCAGCTCCACCTCGCGGAGCGGACGCCGGACGCCCTCCCCGACCACGGCGGAGGCCAGCTCCACCCAGTGGCGGCCCAGCCGCTCCACCGTCGCCCTGTCGAACAGGTCGGTGCTGTACTCCACCTCGGCGCTCAGCCCGCCCTCGCCGCTCCAGAACTCGAAGGTGAGGTCGAAGCGGGCGGAGTCGCGCGGGACGTGGGCCCGCCCGGCGGGCAGCCCGGCGAAGGAGGTGAGGTCGGCGAAGGCGTTCTGCAGGACGACGGCGGCCTGGACCAGCGGGGTCCTGCTCGGGTCGCGCTCCGGGGCCAGGGCCTCCACCAGGCGGTCGAAGGGCACGTCCTGGTGGGCGAAGGCGGCCAGCGTGGTGTCCCGGACGGCGGCGAGGAGGTCGGCGAACGGCCGGGACTCGTCCACGCGGGTACGGAGCACCAGCGTGTTGACGAAGAAGCCGATCAGGTGCGCCGTCTCCTCCTGGTCGCGTCCGGAGGTGACGGTGCCCAGCGCGATGTCCGTGCGGCCGCTCCAGCGGGCCAGCAGGAGCTGGGTGAGCGCGGTGACCACCATGAAGAGGCTGGTCCGCTCGGTGCGGCCGAGCGCCGCCAGGCCGTCGGCCACCTCGCGCGGCACGTCGAAGGTGTGCAGGGCGCCGGCGGGGGTGCGGACGGCGGGGCGCGGCCGGTCGGTCGGCAGCTCCAGCGGCTCCAGACCGTCCAGCCGCTCGCGCCAGTACGCGAACTGGTCCTCCAGCGCCTCCCCGGCGGTGGCCTCGCGCTGCCACAGGGCGTAGTCGGCGTACTGCACGGGCAGTTCGGGGAGAGCCGCGTCCCGAGAGCCGGTGAGCGCGGCGGCGTAGAGGGCGCCCAGGTCGCGGACGAGGACGCCGGCCGACCAGCCGTCGGTGACGATGTGGTGGAGCGTGACCATCAGCACCTGCTCGGCCGCGCCGAGGCGGACCGCGAGCACCCGCAGCAGGGGGCCGGTGCGCAGGTCGAACGGGGTGGCGTGCTCGGCCCTGAGCGCGGCGTCCAGGGCGCCGGAACGCTCGGCCCCGTCCAGCCGCGACAGGTCGGTCTCGGCCACCGGGACCTGTGGCGCCTCGGCCGCCTCGCGCACCACCTGGACCGGGCGGCCGTCGGCGGAGGCGAAGACGGTGCGCAGGGTCTCGTGCCGCGCCACCAGCCCCGCGACCGCGCCGGCCAGCGCGGCGGCGTCCAGCTCGCCGCTGATCCGCAGCGCGGCCGAGGTGTTGTACTCGGTGCTGTCGGGGGCGAACTCGTGCAGGATCCACAGCCGTTGCTGCGCCGGGGCGAGCGGCACGGCCGCACCGCGCTCGGCGCGCGGGATGGCCGCCGGCGCCGCGGCGGAGGCGGATCCGCCCGCCGCCTCGGCGTCCACGACCGCCGCCAGGCCGGCCAGCACGGGGTGGTCGAAGAGGGTGCGCCAGGGCAGCGAGACGGAGCGGGCGGCCCGCAGGCGGGTGACGACCTGGAGGGCGAGGATCGAGTCGCCCCCGAGGTCGAAGAAGTCGTCGTCGGCGCCCACCTCCCCGGCGCCCAGCACCTCCGCCCAGATTGAGCACAGGGTCCGCTCGGTGGCGGTCCGGGGCGCGGTGCGGGGGCGGCCTGCGCGGTCGGCGGCGGTCTGCTCGGGGGCGGGCAGCGCGAGCCGGTCGAGCTTGCCGTTGGCGGTCAGCGGGAGCGCGTCGAGGACGACGAAGGCGGCCGGCACCATGAACTCGGGGAGCTGCGCGGCGGCCTGGCCGCGGACGGCGCGCGGGTCCAGGTCGCGGGCGGGCTCCGGGACGAGGTAGGCGACGAGGCGCTTGGCGCCGGGCTGGTCCTCGCGGGCGGTGACGACGGCGCTGCGGACGGCCGGGTGGGCGGCGAGCACCGCCTCGATCTCGCCCGGTTCGATGCGCAGGCCGCGGATCTTCACCTGGTGGTCGCCGCGACCGCCGTACTCCAGGGTGCCGTCGGTGCGCCATCGCACCACGTCGCCGGTGCGGTAGAGCCGGTCCCCGGAGCCGAAGGGGTCGGCGGTGAAGCGGGCGGCGGTCAGCCCGGTGCGCCCGTGGTAGCCGCGTGCCAGCGGCCCGCCGAGGTACAACTCGCCCCAGGCGCCCACCGGTACGGGCCGCAGCGCGTCGTCCAGCACGTGGACGCGGGCGCCCGCGACGGGCCTACCGATCGGGTGCGGGCCGGCGGCGCCCGGGGGAAGCGGGGCGCTGAGCGTGGCGCAGACGGTGGCCTCGGTCGGGCCGTAGGCGTTGACGACCCGGCGGTCGCCGGCCGACCAGCGGGCGACGATGCCGTCCGGGCAGGTCTCGCCGCCGATGACGAGGGTGCGCAGGTCGGGCAGGTCACCCTCGGGGAGGGTGCCGAGGACGACCGGCGGCACCATGAGGTGGCTGACCCGGCGCCCGGCGAGCAGCCGCAGCAGCTCCTCGCCCATCGGCTGCCCGGCGGCGAGGACGAGGGTGGCACCGGCGGTGAGCGTCATGAGCACGTCGGCCATGGCGACGTCGAAGCTGGGCGACACGTACTGCAGGACCCTGCTGCCCGGTTCCAGCCCGAGCGCCTCGATGTGCGAGACGGCGAGGCCGAGCAGCCCCGCGTGCGGGACGACGACGCCCTTGGGGCGGCCGGTCGACCCGGAGGTGTAGATCATGTACGCCGCGTCGGCCGGGGCGGGCGCGGCGCGGGACACCTCGCCGGGCGCCTCCTCGGCCGCGAGCCGGTCCAGCTCCAGGACGCCGCCCGCCGGGGCCGGCCCGGCCGGTACCCGCCCGGCCTCGCGGACGAGCAGGACCTGAGGGGCGCTGTCGCCGAGGACGTAGGCGATCCGCTCGGCCGGGTAGCCGGGGTCGACCGGGACGTACACGCCGCCCGCCCGCAGCACCGCCAGGAGCGCCACGATCTGCTCGGCCGACCGGTCGAGGCAGACCCCGACGGCGTCCCCACGCCGCACCCCGCGCCCGCGCAGCAGCCCGGCCAGGCGGTCGGCCCGCTCATGGAGGCCGCGGTAGGTGAGCGAGACCGCGGGGTCCTCGACGGCGACCGCCTCCGGGGTGTCGGCGGCCCAGCCGGCGACGGCCTCCAGCACGGTGGCGGCGGGCACGCCGGGCCCCTGGAGCCGGGGCCCCGTGGTCCACGCGGGCGGCACCGGAGCGCCGTCCCGTGCGGGCGGGGCCACCTCGCCGGAGGCGTGGGCGGGCGCGGAGTTGCGGTGCGGCGACGACGCCGTGTTCATGAATCCCCCTGGGGCTGGTACCTGCACGGTGCTGGGTGTTCCGGCGTCGGCCGGGGCTGCTGCGTCCGTCGTGGCGCCGGTCGCGGCGCCCGGTCCGTCGCCGCTCACTGCCGCATCGCCTCTTCGAGTTCCTTCAGGACGCGTTCCTCCACGGCGGCGGAGAGCCCGGCGACGGTCGGCGCGTCGTAGAAGTCGCGGACGGAGAGCGCCACGCCGAAGGCGGTCCGGATGCGGGTGGTGACCTGGAGGAGCTGGATCGAGTTGCCGCCCAGGTCGAAGAAGTCGTCCTCGGCGCCGACGCCGTCCCGCCCGAGGACCTCCTGCCAGATGCCGGCGACGACTTCCTCACCCGGGGTGCGCGGTGCGACGAACCCGGTCTCGCCGCGCACCGACGGGTCGGGCTCGGGCAGCGCCCGGCGGTCGACCTTGCCGTTGGCGTTGAGGGGCAGGGCGTCCAGCTCGACCAGGACGGCGGGCACCATGTACGCCGGGACCAGGCCCTTGAGGTGGGCGCGCAGCGCGGCCGGGTCGAAGCCGTGGCCCGCGCGCGGGACGGCGTAGCCGACGAGGCGGGTGTCGCCGCGCGCGTCCCGCCCGGCGGCGACGACCACGGCAGCCACCGACGGGTGGGAGCGCAGGGCCGTCTCGATCTCGCCGGGTTCGACGCGGAAGCCGCGTACCTTCACCTGCTGGTCGGCGCGGCCCGCGAACTCGACGGTGCCGTCCGGCAGGTACCGGGCGCGGTCGCCGGTGAGGTAGAGCCGGGCGCCGGGCTCCTCGCCGAACGGGTCGGCTACGAACCGGGAGGCGGTGAGGCCGGGCCGGTTCCGGTAGCCGCGCGCGACGCTCGGCCCGCCGATGTACAGGTCCCCGGTGACCCCGGCCGGCACCGGCCGCAGGGCCGCGTCCAGCAGGTACATGCGGACGCCGGGGTTGGGCCGCCCGATGGGCACGCCCGGGGTGTCCGGCAGGGCGTCGGGGCGGACCGGGTAGAGGCAGGACTCGACCGTCGCCTCGGTCACGCCGTACGTGTTGAGGACGGTCGTCCCCTCGGCGGTGCGGGCCAGCAGCCTGCGGCAGTCGTCGGAGCGCCACAGGTCGGCCCCGGCCGCCAGCACCCGCAGCTCCGGCAGCCTCCCGCCGCGCCGCTCCGCCTCGTCGGCCAGCGCCGTGACCAGCGCGGGGACCGTGTCGAGGTGGGTGACGCGGGCGCCGGTCATCAGGTCGAGGAGCCGGGCCGGGTCGGCGACCGTGTCGGCCGGGGCGATGACCAGGGTCCCGCCGTGGCAGAGCGCGTGGACCAGGTCGGAGACGAACACGTCGAACGACATGCTGGCCACGTTGAGCTGACGCACCGGCGCCCGCCCCGGCCCCGGCGTGAAGCCGTACGCCGCGTCCCACGAGGCCGCGCCGTGCGCGACGCTGCCGTGCTCGACCATGACGCCCTTGGGCCGCCCGGTCGAGCCGGAGGTGTAGATGACGTACGCCAGGTCGCGCGGCGTCACCCCGGTCTCCGGCATCCGGCCGGGCCGGGCGGCGATCCGAGCCGCCTCGCTGTCCAGCGCCAGGACGGACACGTCCGCGCCGGGCAGGTGGGCGGCGAGCGTGGAGTGTGTGAGGACGAGGGCGGCGCCGCTGTCGGTCAGGACGTACTCCAGCCGCTCGGCCGGGTGCGCCGGGTCGAGCGGCACGTAGGCGCCGCCCGCCTTGAGGACCGCGAGCAGCGCCACGGCCATCTCCACCCCGCGCTCCAGGCAGATCGCGGCGACCGTCCCCGGACCGACGCCGAGGGTGACCAGGTGCTGGGCCAGCCGGTTGGCGCGTCCCTCCAGCTCGGCGTAGGTGAGGGAGTCCGGCCCGGAGGCCACCGCCTCCGCCTCCGGTGTCCGGCGGGCCTGGGCCGCGACCAGTTCGTGCAGGCAGGCCTCGCGCGGGTACGGCACCGGGCCCCCGCTCCAGCCGCCCGCCGCCAGCAGCGCCCGCTCCTCGTCGGCGGTGAGCGACGGCAGTTCGGCGGGCGGGCGCTCCGCGTGCGCGGGCATGCTCGCCAGCAGCACCGACAGGTGGCGGGCCAGGTGGGTGACGCGGTCCTGCTCGAAGAGGGCCGGGTCGTAGGCGAGGGCCAGCGCGAGCCGGTCGCCGTCGGTCCAGGCGGTGAGGTCCAGCGCGTAACTGGTCGTGTCGACCGCCGTCACGTCGGTGATCCGCAGGCCGTGGACGGCGGCGGACGCCTCGTTGTCCGGGTAGTTCTCGAAGACGACGAGCGACGCGAACAGGTCGGCCCCCGCGGGAAGTGCGGCGCACTCCCGCACCTCGCGCAGGGCCAGGTGCTCGAAGGCGCGCGCCTCGGCCTGCTCGCTCTGGAGGCGGCCCAGCCAGTCGAGCAGGGTCTCGTCCCCGTCGGCCGCACGGACCCGCACGGGCAGCGTGTTGAGGAAGTTGCCGACGGTCGACTCCATGCCGGGCAGCTCGGCCGGGCGCCCGGAGACGGTGGCGCCGAAGCAGACGTCCCGCTCCCCGGCGTGCCGGGCGAGCAGCAGCGCCCAGGCGCCCTGCACCACCGTGTTGAGGGTGAGGTGGTGGCGGGCGGCCATCGTGGAGAGGGCCGCCGCCTGCTCGGCCGGCAGGTCGATGCGGACGCGTTCGGCGGCGTGCGCCCGGTGGCCGGGGGCGGGACGCCGGTCGTACGGCAGCGGCGTCGGCGAGTCGAACCCGGCCAGCGCCTCGCTCCAGTACGCGCGGGCCGCGCCGCCGTCCTGGCGCCGCAGCCACTCCACGTACTCCCGGAACGGCGGGCGCGCCGGTGCCACCGGGGCCGCACCCGTGCCGAGCGCCGTGTACTGCGCGAAGACGTCCTCGAAGACCTGGGTGGTGCTCCACCCGTCGAGGACGATGTGGTGGAAGGTCCACACCACCCGTACAGCCCCCTCGCGGGCGTGGACGAGGACCAGCCGCATCAGCGGACCGGTGGCGAGGTCGATGCCCGCCGCCCGCTCGTCCTGGGCCAACCGCGCCAGCCGCCCGGCCTGTTCGGCCTCGGGCACGCCCCGCCAGTCGAGGTGGCGGACGGCGAGCCGGGCGCGGCGCCGGACCACCTGGAGCGGTTCGGGCACGCCCTCCCACACCAGGTGGGTGCGGAGGGCCGGGGTGGCGTCCACCAGCCGCTGCCAGGCGGCGGCCAGGCGGTGCGGGTCGTCGGCGCCTTCGAGGAGGAACGACGCCTGGTCGAGGTAGACCCCGGGGTCGGCCAGGGTGTGCAGCAGCATGCCGCTCTGCATCGGGGTGAGCGGATAGATGTCCTCGGTGCCGGCGCTCGCCGCCCCCGTCCCGGCCAGCGCGTCCACGGCCGCCTGGTCGAGCCCGGCGAGCGGGAAGTCCGACGGGGTGCGGCCGCCCGCCTCGGGGAGCGCGCAGTGCCGTACCAGCGCCCGCAGTTCGGCGGCGAAGTCGCGGGCCAGCCGCTCGACGGTCGACGGGCGGTGCAGCTCGGCCGAGTAGCTCCAGGTGAAGGTCAGCACGCCGTCGCCGACGACGCCGACCACGTCGATCAGGTGGGTCCGTTCCTCGTCCGGGTGGTGGTCCTGGCCGAGCGGCGGGAGGGCGGCGCGGACCGGGCCGGCGCCCGGGGAGGCGTCGGCGTCGAACCGGCCGTGGTAGTTGAAGCTGATCCGCGGTTCGGCGAGGTCCGCGAGGGGCGAGGCGGCTCCGCCGGAGGTGAGGTGGCGGAGCACGCCGTAGCCGATGCCGCGGTCCGGCACCGCCCGCAGCTGCTCCTTCACCGACTTGAGCGCGGCTCCGGGGTCGTCGTCCGCCGCCGGGAGGGCGAGCACCACCGGGTAGATCGAGGTGAACCAGCCGACCGTGCGGGTCAGGTCGACGTCCGCGAACAGCTCCTCGCGCCCGTGCCCCTCCACCGCGACAGCGGTCCGCTCCCGGCCCGTCCAGGTGCGCAGGGTCCGGGCCAGCGCGGTCAGCAGCACGTCGTCGGTGCGCGTGCGGTACGCCTCCGGGACCTGGTGCAGCAGCGCCGCCGTCTCCTCCGCGCTCAGCGCGATCTCCACGCTGGCCTGGGACGCCATGGTGTTGCCGCCGCCCGGCAGGTCCACGGGCAGCCCGGTCGCCGCCGCCTCGCCCACCGCCCGCCAGTACGCGCTCTGCCCGTCGAACCCGCCCTCGGCGGCGCGCCGGGCCAGCCGCTCGGCCCACTGGGCCACCGAGGCGGTCTTCGGGCCCAGCTCCACCGGGGACCCGGCGGCCGCCTGGCCGTAGGCGCGGCCCAGGTCCTCCAGCAGGACGCGCCAGGAGACGCCGTCGACCAGCAGGTGGTGCGCGGCGACGAAGAGCCAGGCCGGGCGCTCCGGCCCCCGGTCCCCGACCAGGACGCGGAAGAGCGGGCCCCGGGCGAGGTCCATCCCGGCCTGCGCCCCTCGTGCCTGCTCCTCCCAGACCGCCTGCTCGCCCTCCGGGGCGAGCCGGTGCACGGTGAAGACCGCGTCCGGGTCGGCGGCCGGGGCGAGGTGGCCCTCCCAGTGGCCGTCGGCGCGGCGGGTGAAGGTCGAGCGGAGGGCGTCGTGGTGGCCGAGGAGCGCCGCGACCGCCGTGCGCAGCGCGCCGTGGTCGGTGCCCGGGACCAGCTCGAACGCCATCGACATGGCGAAGTGCGCGGGTGCCACCGGGTGGTGGGCGAAGAACCACTCGCGGATCGGCGTCGGACCCACCGGCCCGCTCACCGTTCCCTGCGGTGAGAGAGGACCGCCCGCCGGTGCCGCCTCGGCGGCGGAGGCGGCGAGCCCGGCGATCGTCTGCCGCAGGAAGATGTCCCGCGAGGAGAGCGAGAGACCCGCCCGGCGCGCCCGGGAGACGACCTGGAGGCTGGTGATGGAGTCGCCGCCCAGCGAGAAGAAGTTGTCGTGCACGCCGACGCGTTCGGCGCCCAGCACCTCCGCCCAGATGCCGGCGAGGGTCTCCTCGGCCGGGGTCGAGGGCGCCGTGTACGCGGTTCCGGCGGTGAGGTCGGGGGCGGGCAGCGCCCGCTGGTCGACCTTGCCGTTCGGGGTGAGGGGGAGGGCGTCCAGGCTGACGAAGGCCGACGGGACCAGGTAGTCGGGAAGTGTGCGGGAGAGGTGGGCGCGCAGGTCGGCCGGGTCGGTGGGGCTGGTGGTGACCAGGTAGGCGGCGAGGTACCTGCTCCCCGGGCGGTCCTCACGGGCCAGGACGCAGCTCTGGGCGACGGCGGGGTGGGCGAGGAGCGCGGTCTCGATCTCGCTCGGTTCGATGCGGTGGCCGCGGATCTTGACCTGGGTGTCGGTGCGGCCGAGGAAGTCGATGCGGCCGTCGGGGCGTCGGGTGACGAGGTCGCCGGTGCGGTAGAGGCGGGCGCCGGGGTGGTGGGGGTCGGCCACGAACCGGGTGGCGGTGAGGGCGGGTTGGCCGTCGTAGCCGCGGGCGAGGCCGGTGCCGCCGAGGTAGAGCTCGCCGGGGACGCCTGCGGGGACGGGGGTCAGGTTGGCGTTTAGGACGTGGGCCTGGGTGTTGTCCATCGGCAGGCCGAGCGGGACCGGGGAGTGCTCGGTGTCCGTGGCGGAGAGTGTGCCGCTGATGGCGAAGGTGGTGGTCTCGGTCGGGCCGTAGACGTGGACGAGGGTGAGGTCGGGGTTGGTTTCCTGGACGCGGGTCATCGCGGTGGGGGAGGCGGCTTCGCCGCCGGTCCAGACCTCGTGCAGGCCGGCGAAGCAGCCGGGGTCCTCTTCCGCGAGGAGGTCGAAGAGGGCCTTGGTGAGGAAGACGGCCGTGACCCCGCCTGCCACGGCGCGGCGGACGACGGGGGCGCTGATCTCCTCCTGGGCGACGGTGAGGGTGTGGCCGTTGAGGAGGGCGGCCCAGATCTCGTACGTCGCCGCGTCGAAGGAGTGGGGGGAGTGGAAGAGGAGGTGGCGGTGGGCGCCGTTCTGCCAGCGGGTGTCGGCGGTCAGCGCGGTGATGTCGGCGTGGGTGACGGCGACGCCCTTGGGCCTGCCCGTCGAGCCCGAGGTGAACATGACGTACGCCAGCGAGCCCGGGAGCGACACCGCGAGCGGCCGGGCGGCGTCCGACGGCTCGGTGTCCACCGGTAGCGCGGGGACCCCGGCGACGGTCGCCTGGTCGCGGCCATGGTCGGTGAGGACCAGGACGGTCCGGCTGCGGGTGAGGATGTCCCGCGTGCGCTCCTCGGGGTTGGCGGCGTGCAGGGGTACGTAGGCGCCTCCGGCCTTCAGTACGGCGAGCATGGCGACGACCACGTCCGCCGAGCGCTCCAGGAGCAGCCCGACCCGGGACTCGGCGGTGACGCCCCGCTCGGCCAGGGCGCGGGCCAGCCGTTCGGCCCGCCCGTCCAGCTCGGCGTAGGTCAGCCGCAGACTGCCGCAGGTGAGGGCTACCGCGTCCGGGGTCTCCGCGACCCGGGCCGCGAAGGCGTCCGGGACCGGCAGCGGCGGGAGCTCGGTCACGGCGCCCCGGGCGGAGGCCAGCACCTCGTTTCGCTCGGCCCGCCCGAGCATCTCCACGTCGCGCAGGGGACGGTCCGCGTCCCCGGTGGCGAGCCCGGCCGCCAGCTCCAGCCAGTGTCCGGCCAGCCGGGCCACGGTCTCCGCCTCGTACAGGTCCGTGCTGTAGGAGACCACGGCGAAGAGCCCGTCGTCGGGCCTCGGCTCGAACTCGATGTTCAGGTCGAAGGGGGCCGTCTCCACCGGCGGCAGCGTCTCCTCCACCAGCAGCCCGGGCAGCGCGAACGACTCCCTGGGTGCGTTCTGGAGGGTGACGGCGGCCTGCACCAGCGGGGTGCGGCTCGGGTCGCGGTCGGGGTCCAGCTCCTCCACCAGGCGGCTGAACGGCACGTCCTGGTGGGCGAAGGCGGCGAGCGTGGTCTCCCGCACCTGGTCGAGCAGGGCGCCGAAGCCGGCCGCCTCGTCGATCCGCGACCGCAGGACGAGCGTGTTGACGAAGAAGCCGACCAGCCCTTCCACCTCGGTGCGGTCGCGCCCGGAGACGGCGGTGCCCACGGCGAGGTCGAGCTGCCCGCTGTGCCGGGCCAGCACGAGTTGGGTGACGGCGGTCAGCGCCATCGACAGGGTCGCGCCCCGGCGCCGGGCCGCCTCCCCCAGCGCCACGGCCAGGCGTCGCGGCACGGGGAAGGAGTGCAGGGCGCCGCGTCCGCTCCGCACCGCCGGGCGGGGCCGGTCCGTGGGCGGCTCCAGCACCGGCAGGCCGTCCAACTGTGCGCGCCAGTACGCGAGATGCGGTGCGAGGGCCTCGTCGGTGAGGGCCGCGCGCTGCCAGGCCGCGTAATCCGGGTAGTGCACCGGGAGCGCGGGGAGCCGGGGCTCGGTACCGCGTACGGCACAGGCGTACATCTCGCTCAGTTCGCGGGCGACGACGCCCATGGACCAACCGTCGGTGACGATGTGGTGCAGGGTGACCATCAGCGTGGCGCCCCCGGCGCGGGCCCCGGGGGTGTCGCGGACCAGCAGGACGCGGATCAGGGGGCCGGTACGCAGGTCGAACGGCTGGGCCGCCTCGGCGCGCAGGGCCGCCTCCGCCTCCTGGGGGGAACCGGGCTCCACCACGCGCACCGGTACGTCCCGCCGGGCGTGCACCGTCTGGGTGCCGTGGCCGTCGGCCGAGGCGAAGGTGGTGCGCAGCGCCTCGTGGCGTCCGACCAGCCCGGCCACCGCCGTCCGCAGCGCCGCCAGATCGAGGGCGCCGGTCAGCCGGAGCGTCGTCACCACGTTGTACTCCGCGGAGCCGGGCGCGAACTCGTCCAGGAACCACAGCCGTTCCTGCGCGAACGACAGCGGCAGCGCGGCGTCCCGGGGCGCCCGGGGGATCCCCTCGCCCGGCACCTCCCCGCCGTGCGGCGCCGCGGCGTCGACCGCCGCCGCCAGCCGGTCGACGGTCGGGTGGTCGAAGAGCGTCCTCGGGGAGAGCGCCGCGCCCAGCCGGGTGCGGAGCCGCGAGACCACCTTCAGCCCCGCGATGGAGTCCCCGCCGAGGGCGAAGAAGTCGTCGTGGGCACCGACCCGCCCGACACCGAGCACCGCCGCCCAGACCTCCGCCACCACGGCCTGGGTACCGGGCCGGGGCGCCACGTACTCCCCGCCGCCCGGCCCGTCCACGTCCTCCCCACCGCCGGGGGCGGGCAGCGCCCGCCGGTCGACCTTGCCGTTGACGGTGAGTGGCAGCGCCGCCAGCTCGACCAGCGCCGAGGGCACCATGTACGCGGGCAGCCGGCCGGCCAGCTCCTCGCGGACCGCCGGTACGTCGAGCGTCGTGCCGCCCGCCGGTACCACGTAGGCGACCAGGCGCTTGGTCCCGGACCGCATCTCGCGGGCCGCCACCGCGACCCCGCCCACGTCGGCGCGGGTGCGCAGGGCCGCCTCGATCTCGCCCAGCTCGATGCGGTGGCCGCGGATCTTCACCTGGCCGTCGCCGCGGCCGAGGAAGGCGAGGCGGCCGTCGGCGCCGCGCCGCACCACGTCCCCGGAGCGGTAGAGCCGCTGCCCCGAGCCGAACGGGTCGGCGACGAAGCGGGCCGAGGTCAGCGGCGCCTGCCCGTCGTAGCCGCGGGCCAGCCCCGGCCCGCCGAGGTACAGCTCACCCGGGACGCCCACCCCGACCGGGCGCAGGGCGCCGTCCAGCACGTAGGCGAGGGTCTCGTCCATGGGGCGGCCGAGGGGGACGGGGCGCGGCCGCGCGGTGTCGTCGGGGGTGACGGGGCCGCAGAGGGCGAAGGTGGTGGCCTCGGTGGGTCCGTAGACGTGGACGAGTTCGGTGGCCGGGCAGTGCGCGGCCATCCGCGCCATCGCGGGGGCGGAGGCGGCCTCACCGCCGGTCCACACCTCGCGCAGCCCCGCGAAGCAGGCCGGGTCCTCCTCGGCCAGCGCGCCGAAGAGCGCCGTGGTCAGGAAGACCGCGGTGACGCCGCGTTCGGCGGCGCGCCGCACCACCGGCGCCGCCAGGTCCTCCTCGGCCACCTCGACGCAGCCGCCGCCCAGCAGCGGCACCCACACCTCGTAGGTGGCCGCGTCGAAGGAGTGCGGCGAGTGGAAGAGCACGTGCCGGTGCGCGCCCGACTCCCACCGGTGGTCGGCCGCCAGGGCGACGACGGCGCGGTGGGTGACGGTGACGCCCTTCGGCGTGCCGGTCGAGCCGGAGGTGGACATGACGTACGCCGGTTCGTCGGCCGGTACCGCGCGGCACGGGCCGGCCGCCGGGGCGCCCGCCCCGCTCCGGGCGGCGTCGGCCATGTCCAGCGGCGCGACCCCGGCCGGGGTGCGCGGTGCCGTGCCGTCGGTCAGCAGGAGCTGGGCCCCGGCGCTGCCGAGGATCTGCTCCATCCGCTCCACCGGGTGGCCGGCGTGGAGCGGCACGTACGCGGCGCCCGCCTTGAGCACCGCCAGCATCGCCACCACCACGTCGGGGGAGCGCCGCAGCAGCAGCCCCACCCGCGCCCCGGCCCCGGCCCCGCGCTCTGCCAGCGCCGCCGCGACCTGATCGGTGCGTGCGTCCAACTCCCGGTAGGTCAACGCCTCTTCCCCGAACCGTACGGCCGTCGCGTCCGGTGCCGCCGCCACCTGCCGGGCGAACGCCTCCGGCACCGAGGCATCGGGCCGCACCGCGCCCAGGCCGCCGCTCCACTCGCCCAGCACCCGCCCGCGCTCCGCCTCGGCGAGCAGCGGCAGCGCGGCCAGGTTCCGCTCCTCGTCGGCGCTCTCCTCGGCGAGGGCGGTGAGCGCCCGCAGGAACCCGGCGGCCAGCCGCTCCACCGTCTCCCGGTCGAAGAGCTGCGGGTCGTAGCCGACGGTCAGGTCGTAGGTGCCGGAAGGGCGCAGGGTCAGCGTCAGCGGGTAGTTGGTCGACTCGACGGCGTCCAGGCCGGAGACGGTGACGCCGTGGCCGGGGTCGCCGCCCGCCGCCACCGGATAGTTCTCGACCACCAGGAGGCTGTCGAAGAGGGCGGTTCCTGCGGGCAGCCCGGTGGGGATCTCGTGCAGCGGCACGTGGGCGTACTCGGCCGCCTCCGCCTGCGCGTCGCCGATCTCCCGCAGCCACGCCCCGACGCGCTCACCGGGGCGGGCGGTGACGCGCACCGGCACGGTGTTGATGAAGAGGCCCACCGTCGACTCGGCGCCCGGCAGGTCGGCGGGCCGGCCGGAGACCGTCGTCCCGAAGACCACGTCCGGCGAACCGGCGTGCGCGGCCAGCGTCAGCGCCCAGGCGGCCTGCGCCATCGCGGCGGGCGTCACCCGGTGGCGCCGCGCCGAGGCGGCGAGGGCCGCCGAGGCCGTGGCGTCGAGCCGGGAGGAGAGCCGCTCGGTGGACCCGGAGCGGTGCGCCTCGCCGGGCGCGCGGTCGTACGGCAGCGCCGACGGCTCCGCGAACCCGGCGAGCCGCCGCCGCCAGAACTCCCGCCCCGCCGCCCGGTCCCGCCCGGCCAGCCAGACCAGGTGGTCGCGGAACGCGCCCCGGGCGGGCCGGCGGGCCGGGCCGGCCGCGTCCTCGGTGAGCCCGGCCGCGTACTCGGCCACCACGTCGGCCACCACGGCCGCGCTGCTCCACCCGTCGAGCAGCAGGTGGTGGAAGGTCCACACCACCCGTACCCGCCCGTCCGGCAGCGCCGCCAGCGTCACCCGGGTCAGCGGCACGCCGTCCCCGGCCAGCTCCATCCCGGCGGCCCGGTCCTCGGCGAGCAGCGCGGACAGCAGCGCGTCGCACTCGTCGCCGGTGCGGTCGGTCCAGTCCAGGCGCGCCACCGGCAGGCGGACCTCCCGGTGGACCACCTGCACCGGCTCGGGCAGCCCTTCCCAGGCGATCGAGACCCGCAGCGCGTCCGAGGCGCCGACGACCCGCCGCCACGCCTCCGCCAGCGCCGCCAGGTCGGTGACGCCGTCCATGACGAAGGTGAACTGCTCCAGGTAGGCGGCCTGGCCGGCGTCGCTCAGCGCGTGGAAGAGCATCCCCGACTGGAGCGGCGTCAGCGGATACACGTCCACCACGTCGCGCACCCGCCGCCCCTCGCCCGCACCCTCGAGGGTGATCCGGTCGACCTCGTCCTGGGTGAGCCGCACCAGGGGGAAGTCGGAGGGCGAGAAGCGGCCGGCGCCGGGCCGCGCGCAGTGCGCGACGAGGCCGCGCAGCTCGGCCGCGTACCGCTCGGCCAGCCCCGCCACGGTCGCCCGCTCGTGCAGCGTCTCGGAGTACGTCCAGGTGAAGGTGAGCCGCCCGCCCTGGACGGCGCCGACCACCTCCAGGACGTGGCCGCGCCGCTCGTCCGGGTGGTGCTCGCCGCCGGGGTTGAGCACGAGGGAGCGGGCCCAGCCGTCGCCTTCCGTCTCGCCGACGGGGCCGAAGTGGCCGAGGTAGTTGAAGGCCAGCTCGGGGGTGGGCGCGGCGGCGAGGGCGCGGGCCTGCTCGCCTGGGGCGCCCGGGGTGGCGGCCCGCAGGTACCGGAGCGCGCCGTAGCCGACCCCCTGGTCCGGGACGGCCCGCAGCCGCTCCTTGACGGCCGGCAGGGTGTCCCGCCAGCCGTCGTCCGTGCTGTCGGGGGCTTCCGTGCTCCCGGGGAGGTCGAGGGTGACGGGGTGGAGCGAGGTGAACCAGCCGACGGCGCGTGTCAGATCGGTGTCCGCGAAGATCTCCTCGCGCCCGTGCGCCTCCAGGTCCACGGCCCAGCGGTCCCCTCCGACCCAGGGGCCGACGGCCCGCACCAGGGCCGCGAGCAGCACGTCGTTGGGCTGGGTCCGGTAGACCGACGGGACGGAGTGCAGCAGCGCGGCCGTCTCCTCGGCGGTGAGGCTGACGGAGACCGACCGCTCGGAGGCGACGGTGTTCGCCCCACCGGGCCGGTCCACCGGAAGCCGCGTGGTCGCGCCTTCCAACGCCTGGCGCCAGTACGGCAGTTCCGCGTCGAACCCGCCGGCGGCGGTGTGCGCGGCCAGCCGCTCGGCCCACTGCCGCACCGAGGTCCCCTTCGGTCCGAACGCGGGCTCCCGGCCCTCCACGATCCGCCCGTACGCCGCCTCCAGGTCCTCCAGGAGGACCCGCCACGCCACCCCGTCCATCACCAGGTGATGGGCGGCGATGACGACACGCACGGGCGCGTCGGGGCCGGTCACCCGGGCCAGTACGCGGACGAGCGGGCCGCGCGCCAGGTCGAGCCCCGCGTGGGCACGGGCGACCAGCGCCTCCCAGTCAGCGTCACCCGCGTCGTGGACCGGGGTGAAGACCTCGTCCACGTCGACGGCGGCGGCGATCCGGCCGGACCAGGTGCCCTCCGCGGTACGGGTGAAGGTGGAGCGCAGGGCGTCGTGCTGGGCCAGCAGGGCGGCCACGGCGCCGCGCAGGGCGGCGAGGTCGGTCCCGGCCGGGAGTTGGAACCCGGCTCCCATGTTGAAGTGGTGCGGCGCGAGCGGGCGCGTGGCGAAGAACCACTCCCGGATGGGGGTCGTGGCGACCTCGCCGCTCACGGCCCCCTGCTCGGCCAGCCGCTCCACCTCCGCCCCCGCGCTGCCGGTGCGGGCGGCGAGGGCGGCGACCGTGGGGTTCAGGAAGACGTCCCGGGAGGTGAGGGCGAGCCCGGCCCGGCGGGCCCGCGAGACCACCTGGAGGCTGATGATCGAGTCGCCGCCGAGGTCGAAGAAGTTCTCCTCGGTGCCGACCCGGTCCAGGCCCAGTACCTCCGTCCAGATCCGGGCAAGGGCGTGCTCGGTCTCGGTGCGGGGCGCGGTGTAGGGCCGGTCGGCCGCGTCGAAGTGCGGTGCGGGGAGCGCGGTGCGGTCGAGCTTGCCCGCCGCGTTGAGGGGGAGCGCGTCGAGGGTGACGAAGGCCGACGGGACCATGTGGTCGGGGAGCGTGGCGGAGAGGTGCGCCCGAATGGCGGCCGGGTCGGGGGTGCGGTCGCCCGCGGTGACCAGGTAGGCGGCGAGGTACTTGGTACCGGGCTGGTCCTCGCGGACCGTCACCGTCGCCTGGGCGATGTCCGGGTGGCGCAGGAGCGCGGTCTCGATCTCGCCGGTCTCGACGCGGTGGCCGCGGATCTTGATCTGGTGGTCGGTGCGGCCGAGGTATTCGAGCGTGCCGTCGGGGTGTTGGCGGACGAGGTCGCCGGTGCGGTAGAGCCGCCGGCCTGGGTGGTGGGGGTGGGCGATGAAGCGGGTCGCGGTGAGGTGGGGCTGGTTGTGGTAGCCGCGGGCGAGGCTGCCGGCGAGGTAGAGCTCGCCCCAGGCGCCGGTGGGGACGGGGTTGAGTGTGGGGTCCAGGACGTAGGCCGACTTTCCGGCGAGGGGGCGGCCGATGGGGACGGTGGTGCCGTGGGGGTCGGGGTTCTCGTGGGAGAACCAACCGGTGGCGTAGACGGTGGCTTCGGTGGGGCCGTAGATGTTGGCGACGGTGGTGTCCGGGAGGGTGTGGCGGGCCGTGTCGAGGAGGGTGGTGGGGAAGGCTTCGCCTGCCAGGACCAAAAGGTTGGGGTTGAGTTGGGTGGTGGGGTCGTTGAGGACGGCGGTGACGGCGGAGGGGACGGCGGAGACGAGGGTGCCGTTCCAGGCCGGGCGGTCGGTGAGGGCGAGGATGTTGTGGGCGACTTCGAGGGTGCCGCCGCTCGCCAGGGTGCCGAACAGCTCGAAGACCGAGACGTCGAAGTTGAGGCTGGTGGAGAAGAAGGTGTGGGCGAAAGCGTCCTCGCCCAGCGTCGTGGCCCATTCCACCAGGCGGCTCATGGCGTGGTGGGGGATGACGACGCCCTTGGGCAGGCCGGTGGAGCCTGAGGTGTAGATGACGTAGGCGGCGTTGTCGGGGGAGACGGCCGGGTGCGGGACGGGGCTGTCGTCCGCGGTGGTTCGGGCTTCCGCAATCACCGTGGTGTCGATGGTGAGGTGGGTGCCGCTGTCGGTCTCCATGTGGTGGAGGCGGTTGGCGGGGTACTCCGGGTCCAGCGGTACGTAGGCCGCGCCGGTTTTGAGGACGGCGAGGGCGGCGATGACCAGGTCCGGGGTGCGGGGGAGGGAGATGCCGATGCGCTTCTCGGGTCCGGCGCCCAGGGCGATCAGGTGCCGGGCGAGCTGGTCGGTACGCCGGCCCAGCTCCGCGTAGGTCACGCGGTCGTCCCCGTGCAGGAGCGCGACGGCGTCCGGAGCCCGGAGGGCCTGGTCCGCGATCATCTCCATGACCGACCGGAACGGGCGCGGCGCCTCGTCCCCAGTGGGGTGCTGCGGGAGGAGGGCGGCGCGTTCGGCCGGCTCCAACATGGTGAGCTGGGCCACCGGCAGCGCCGGGGTGCTGACGGCCTCCTCGGCGAGGGTCAGCCAGTGGCGGCAGAGCCGGTCGACGGTGGCCACGTCGAACAGGTCGGAGTCGTACTCGACCTCGGCCATGAGCGGCCCGTCCGGTGAGGCGAAGAACTCCCACATCAGGTCGAACCGCGACGAGCCCCGGTCCACGGGCTGCCTCCGCGCCCGCCGGCCGGCGAAGTCGGTGGCGAGGTCCAGGGAGTTCTGGAGCACCAGCAGCGCCTGGACGAGCGGGGTGCGGCTCGGGTCGCGGTCGGCCCCCACCGCCTCCACCACGCGGTCGAAGGGCGCCTCCTGGTGCTCGAACGCCTCCAGGACCGTGGTGCGGACCTGCCGGAGGAAGGCGTCGAACGGCACGCGTCCCTCCACTCGCTGCCGCAGTACGAGGGTGTTGACGAAGAAGCCGACCAGCTCCTCCAGCTCGGGCCGCTCACGCCCGGAGACGACCGTGCCGAGAGCGATGTCCCGCCGGCCGGTGTACCGGGAGAGGACCAGCTCCGTGACGGCCGTCAGCGCCATGAAGAGGCTGGCGCCGCTCTCCTGCGCGACGGCGGTGAGCCGCCCGGCGAGCTCCGCCGGGACCTCGAAGGTGTGCAGGGCGCCCGCCGAGGTGCGTACGGCGGGCCGGGGGCGGTCGGTCGGCAGCTCCAGGGGCTCGACCCCGGCGAGCTTCCGCTGCCAGTAGGCGAGGTGGCCGTCGAGCGCGTCGCCGCTCACCCGCTCGCGCTGCCAGGCGGCGAAGTCGGCGTACTGCACGGGCAGCGGCGGGAGGGCGGCGGTCTCGCCGCGTACCGCCGCCGCGTAGAGGGCGCTCAGCTCGCGGGTGACGATCCCCATCGACCAGCCGTCCGTGACGATGTGGTGCAGGGAGAGGACCAGCACAGTGGTGTCCTGCTCCGCGAGCCGCACCACCAGGGCGCGCGCGGGGCCGGTGCGCAGGTCGAACGGGGTGGCCTGCTCGGCCGCCAGTACACGGCGCAGCTCGGCCTCGTCACCGGCGTCAACGGCGCGCAGGGGCAGGGGGAGTGCGGCGTGCACGGTCTGCGCGCCACCGGCGAAGGTGGTGCGGAGCGGCTCGTGGCGCGCGGCGAGCGCGTCGAGCGCGGCGCGGAGCGCCGCCAGGTCCAGTCCGCCCGAGAGGCGGAGCGCCAGTCCGGTGTTGTACTCGACGCCGCCGGGCGTGAACTCGTGAAGGAACCAGAGGCGTTCCTGACCGGGGGAGAGCGGGAGTTCCCCGTTCCGGGGCACGGGCGGGATCGCCTCCTCGGACCGCACCGCTGCCGGGGCGGCCGTCTCCCGTGTCAGCGCGGCGGCCAGTTCCGCGACCGTCGGGTGGTCGAAGAGGGCGCGCGAGGGCAGGTGGAGGCCGAGGGCGCGCCGGAGGCGGGTGGTCACCTTGAGGGCGGCGATGGAGTCCCCGCCGAGGGCGAAGAAGTCGTCGCGGGTGCCGACGCGCGCGACGCCCAGCGTGTCGGCCCACAGGGCGCACAGGGTCCGCTCCGTGTCCGTCCCGGGCGCGACGTACTCAGCCGCCGCCGCGAGTTCGGGCGCGGGCAGGGCGCGGTGGTCGATCTTGCCGTTCGGGGTGAGCGGCAGCGCGTCGAGGGTGACGAAGGCGGCCGGGACCATGTACTCCGGCAGCGTCCGGGCGAGCCGGGCGCGCAGCGCGGCCGGCTCCTGCGGCGTGGCGGCGACCAGGTAGGCGGCGAGCTGCCTGGTGCCGGGGCGGTCCTCGCGGGCGACGACGCAGGCGCGGGTGATCTCCGGGTCGGCGAGGAGGGTGGTCTCGATCTCGGTGGGTTCGATGCGGTGGCCGCGGATTTTGACCTGGGTGTCGGTGCGGCCGAGGAAGTCGATGCGCCCGTCGGGGCGGCGGCTGACGAGGTCGCCGGTGCGGTAGAGGCGCCGGCCCGGCTGGTGCGGGTCGGCCACGAACCGGGTGGCGGTGAGGGCGGGTTGGCTGTCGTAGCCGCGGGCCAGCCCGCTGCCGCCGAGGTACAGCTCGCCGGGGGTGCCCGCCGGGACCGGGGTGAGGGAGGCGTCCAGGACGTGGGCCTGGGTGTTGTCCATCGGCAGGCCGAGCGGGACCGGGGAGTGCTCGGTGTCCGTGGCGGAGAGTGTGCCGCTGATGGCGAAGGTGGTGGTCTCGGTCGGGCCGTAGACGTGGACCAGTTCGAGGTCGGGGTTGGTTTCCTGGACGCGGGTCATCGCGGTGGGGGAGGCGGCTTCGCCGCCGGTCCAGACCTCGTGCAGGCCGGCGAAGCAGCCGGGGTCCTCTTCCGCGAGGAGGTCGAAGAGGGCCTTGGTGAGGAAGACGGCCGTGACGCCGCCTGCCACGGCGCGGCGGACGACGGGGGCGCTGATCTCCTCCTGGGCGACGGTGAGGGTGTGGCCGTTGAGGAGGGCGGCCCAGATCTCGTAGGTGGCGGCGTCGAAGGAGTGGGGGGAGTGGAAGAGGAGGTGGCGGTGGGCGCCGTTCTGCCAGCGGGTGTCTGCGGCGAGGGCGGTGATGTCTGCGTGGGTGACGGCGACGCCCTTGGGCCTGCCCGTCGAGCCCGAGGTGAACATGACGTACGCCAGCGAGTCCGGGGGAGCCACGGCGGGCAGGGGGGAGCTGCCCGCCGTGGCCTCGGCGTCCATCCGCAGCGCGGGGACCCCGGCGACGGTGGACCGGTCTCGGTCGGTGAGGACAAGCGCCGTCCGGCTGCGGGTGAGGATGTCCCGCGTGCGCTCCTCTGGGTTGGCGGCGTGCAGCGGCACGTAGGCGCCGCCCGCCTTCAGTACGGCGAGCATGGCGACGACCACGTCCGCCGAGCGCTCCAGGAGCAGCCCCACCCGCGACTCGGCCGCCACCCCGCGCCCGGCCAGCGCGCGGGCCAGCCGACCGGAGCGCAGGTCGAGTTCGCGGTAGGTCAGGGTGTGGTCGCCGCAGACGACCGCCACCGCGTCCGGCGCCTCGGCCGCCCGGGCCGCGAACACCTCCACGACCGTCGCGCGCTGGACCGCCGGCATCGACCGCTCACCCTGGAACATCGTGGACTCTCCGCGTTTCTCGAAACTGATGGCGTACGGACGGGACGTCGCTCCCGGCGGGCGGGAACGGGGGACCGCGGGCACCCGCGTCACGGGGTGCCCGCCGGTCCGGGGCGGATTCAGAGCCGCTGCATGGCCCGGCCGCCGTACTGGAGCAGGACGACCGGCCCGTCCGGCCGCTCCCGCACGAAGCGGCCGACGATCGGGAGCGAGTCGTGCTCGCGGTCCCGGGCGACGAAGAGGTCGTCCTCGTGGAGGGAGAGGTGGTAGTCGGAGTAGCTCTCGCGGGTCAGGAAGAGGCCGCCCGACGGGTCGCGGACCACCATCAGCTCCAGGTCGCCGTTGGCGTACGTGCCGAGGTGGTCGGCGAGCGGCGCGGTGGGCGCGGAGTCGGGGACGGGCAGCGCGTAGTGGCCCACGTCGAGCCCGGTCTCCGGCAGCCGCGCGACCAGCGCCTCCCACAGCCTCGGCCCGGCGGTCGAGTTGGTGGTGAGCGCGACCGCGAGCGAACGGCCCGGATGGATACGGAGGTTGCAGGTGGCGCCGCCCACCGCGCCGTCGTGGCCGTACCAGGCGTCGTCGCCGTCGCGGTGGCGCATCAGCCCGAGGCCCCAGCCGTCGGCGAGGCCGAACGGTTCGGCGTCCGGTACGCATGTGCGCATCTGCCGGACGGCGTCCTCGGGGAGCAGCTGCCGCTGGGCGAAGCCCTCCCGGTCGGCCAGGTGCGGGCGGGCCGCGGTGACCAGGTCGGTGGCGCTGCCGACGAGGCCGCCCGCGGCGGCGAGGGAGAGCGAGGTCATGTGGTCGACGCGCTCGGCCACCTCGCTCCCGGCGCGCAGCGCGTGGCCCTCGGCCACAGGCCGGGCCCCGGCGCCACCCTGGCCGGGGCGCGGGTCGTGCAGGAAGGCCGGCTCGATGCCGAGCGGCCGCAGCAGGCAACTGTCCATCGCCGTCCACCAGTCCATGCCCGAGGCCGCCTCGACGACCGCGCCGAGCAGGCAGTAGCCGGTGTTGGAGTAGGAGAAGGCGAGGCCCGGCGGGAAGAGGTTCGGCGCCTGCGCGCACACCCCGGCGAACCGGCGGTACGAGGGGCCGCGCATCTCGGAGTACTCGATGCTGTCCGCCACCCCGGCCGTGTGGCTGAGGAGTTGGCGGACGGTGGCGGTGCCGAGGGTGGGGTCGGCGGCGCGCTTCAGGTCGGGGAGGAGGCCGGCGAGGGGCTCGTCCAGGTCCAGGTCGCCGTCGGAGACGAACTGCATGACCAGCTCGGCCGTGAGGAACTTGGTCACCGAGCCGAAGGGGAAGCCGGTACGGGGGGTCACCGGCTCACCCGTGCGGACGGAGGCGACCCCGGTGGCGCACTCGGTGAGGGTGCCGCCGCGGTAGACGGCGAGCTGCGCGCCGGTCACCCGGTGCTCGCGGACCAGCTCCTCGAAGAGCGCGGCGATGCCCGCGCTCCCGGCCGCCGGACCGCCGGGCACCCCGGCCCCACCCACGGCACTCTCCACGCCCACTGCACCTACTGCACCTACTGCGCCCACTGCACCCACCGGGCCCTTCACGCTGATCGTCGTGCCCCGGCGCGGACCACGGCGCGACGCGTCGCGGCACGGCGTCGACTACGGGGGCGGCGGGACATGCCTCGCCTGCCTCACCAGGCTCCCGTGCGGGGCAGGCAACCGCAATCAGCTTCAGCAGCAGCGGAAAGCCGCAGGTCAAAGGGGAGTTGAGGGGAAACGGAACGGGTCCGGCCGGGGCATCCGGACGGACCCGTTCAGGGCATGGGGAGGGGAAGCGGCGTAGGTGCTCGCGGCCCGCGCGTCAGCCGAGGGCCACCACCACGCCCACTGCCGCCGCCAGCACCAGCAGCACGGCGCCGCCGGCCAGGAAGCGGCGGTTGGCGAGGTTGACCGTCCAGCCCATGCCGACGCGCTTGGGGACCAGCACGGCGGGGTCGTCGGCGTTGAGGTACATCGTGCCGCCCGCGCGCCAGAACCGGTCGTCGTCCCGCGCGACCAGCCCCGTGTCCTCCTCGCCGTCGGCCTCGGCGGACCGGCCCTTCGCCATCGGGAGGAAGGGGTAGACCGCGCCCGCCAGCGCGAGCACCATCGGCACCCCGACGACCACCGCGAGGAGCGCGCCCGAGCGGCTGCCGCTCCACATCATCGCGGAGAGGCCCAGCAGCATCAGGTTGATGAGCGCGCCCACGCCCAGCAGGGAGCGGGCGGTCAGGGAGAGCCGGCGGCGGTACTCGGCCGCGCTGGACCGGGGCCGGGAGGCGTCCACGTCGGCGCGGGCACGCAGCACCGCGGCGACCGCGCCGACCATGGTGAGGGTGACCGCCAGCTGGGCGAAGACCAGGCTGAAGGCCGACCAGAAGGTGGTGGCGACCTCGCGGTAGACGGTGCCGCTGGGAGAGCGCTCCGGGAGCGGCATCGCGTCGGGCAGCTCCGGATAGGCGAACGCCCCGGCCGCCGCCGTGACGGCGAGCACCACCAGCGAGGGGACCACCCAGAGCCAGGGCATCCGTACCGGGTCGGTGCGCAGGGAGGTGTCCATGACGGCGCCCTGGCGCAGCTCCTGGTACCAGTCGCCCTCCTCCTTGGCGCGGGTCAGCGCCTGGTGGGCGCGGAGCCACAGCACGGTCGCGACACCGCAGAGCACCAGCGCCGCCACCGACCCGACCAGGGCACTGTCGGTGAGCGCGCCGAGCCCGAGCGAGGCGGCGGTGAGGACGGCGGTGGCGGGCAGGAGCAGGGTGCGGTAGCGCCGGCGCTCCTGGTGGACCTCGGGGGCGTCCGCCCTGCCGGGAGGCACCCGGACACCGAAGGGCACCGATCGGGGGCTGAGATGCGGGCTCGGCGCGGCGTAGAAGACGGCTCCCAGGAGCAGGAGCACCGCGGAGTTGACGAGAAGGCTGACAAGCACGGCGTTCACCTGATCCGTCCGACGAAGTCATGGTCATGGCAGTCATGGTCATGGGAGCGGCCTCGCGGGAGCGGCCTGGCCCGGTGCGCCGCCGCGCCACCGCGCGCCCGGCACCACGCGCCAACCTCCCCCGGGAGCGGTCCGCCCCACAACCGTCTTCGGCGAGCGTCGAATCCGTCCGTCCCGCCGGGCCGTTCTGCTACCACTGCCTATCCACCGCCTTCCCCTCCCTCGTCCCCTTCCTCTCCGCCGCCGCCGAGGGCGAACCCGTCGAGCGCCGACCTCACGTACGCCGAGATCTCCTCCTCGGGCACGCCCCGGACGACGGCCTCGGCGAGCAGGACGCGCAGGCGGGGCCGCCAGTCGTCGCCCGACCGCAGTTCCGGGGTCGGCCGGCCCACGTCCGGGTGGACCACCGCGCCGCTCTTGCGGTTGATGCGGATGATCCCCTCCCGGCGCAGGAGGTCGTACGCCTTGTTCACGGTGTGGAAGTTGATCGCGAGGTCGACGGCGCACTGCCTGGTGGAGGGCAGTGACTCGCCCGGTTTCAGCGTGCCGTCCGCGATGGCTTCCACCACCCGGTCCCGGATCTGCTGGTAGATCGGGACCTCGCTGTCGAGATCGAGTAGTAGCTGCACAACACGCAGCCTATCTGATATACAACTACTAGAACAGAAGGCCAGCGCAGAAGACGCACGGGACCCGCACCGGTTCCCCGAGGGATGGGAAGTTCCCCATGGCACTGATGAACACCTCCGGCACCGCACTCACCGTCACCTTCAGCGGCTGGGAGCGGATGTGGCTCAAGCGCGACAAGGTCACCGTCCCGCTGGCGGCCCTCCGCCGCATCACCCCGATCCGGAACCCGCTCCGCGAGGCGCACGGCACCCGCAGCGGCATCCAGGTCTCCGGCTTCGCCAAGGTCGGCACCTGGGGCCTGGTGAAGGGCCCGCGCCAACTCGTCGCGGCCTACCGGGGCTCGCCCGGACTGCACATCCTGCTGGACCGCGCGGCCGCCTCCGCCGACTTCGACGAGCTGGTGCTCTCGGTCGACGACGCCGACCGCCTCGCCGAGGAGCTCTCGCACCACCTGGGGAAGGGCCGATGAACGAGAACGCACTGCAGAGCGGCACGGAGACGGGCCAGGGCGGTACGAAGTCCGGTACGCGGGCCGCCACGGCCCCCGCCACCGGCGCCGCCACGGCACCCCGGATCGAGGTGACCGGCCTGACCAAGCGGTTCGGCCCGGTCACCGCCGTGGACGGACTGAGCTTCGCCGTCGAGCCGGGGGTCATCACCGGCTTCCTCGGCCCCAACGGCGCCGGCAAGACCACCACCATGCGCATGATCCTCGGCCTGGTCACCCCCACCGAGGGCACCGCCACCATCGGCGGCCGGCGCTACGCGGAACTGCGCCGCCCCTCCGACGTGGTCGGCGCCGTCCTCGACGCCTCCGCCTTCCACCCCAACCACTCCGCCCGCGACCACCTGCGGATCTACTGCGCGATGGGCGGCCACCCGGCCGGGCGGGTCGACGAGCTGCTGGCCCGCCTCGGCCTCGCCGAGCACGCCCACCGCCGCACCCGCACCTTCTCCACCGGCATGAAGCAGCGGCTCAGCCTCGCCACCGCGCTCCTCGGCGACCCGCGCGTCCTGCTGCTGGACGAGCCGAGCAACGGTCTCGACCCGGAGGGGATCGCGTGGCTGCGCACCTTCCTGCGGGAGCTGGCCGCCGAAGGGCGCACGGTCCTCGTCTCCAGCCATGTGCTCAGCGAGGTCCAGCAGATCGTGGACGACATCGTGATGATCCGGCGCGGCAAGCTCGTCGCCGCCGGGCCGCTGGAGGAGATCGAGCGCTTCCGGCCGGCCACGGTCCAGCTCCGCTCGCCCGACGCCGAACAGCTGCGGAGGCTGCTCCTGGACGGCACCCGGGGCCCGGCGGCCGACGCCGTGGAGACCGCACAGGACGGGTCGCTGATGGTCCGCGGGCTCACCACCGCGCAGATCGCCGACCGCGCCTCGGCCGCCGGGCTGCGGGTGCACGAGCTGTCGACCGGCAGCACCAGCCTGGAGCAGCTGTTCTTCGACCTGACCAAGGAGAGCGAGGGGGACGCACGGTGAACGCGTTGATCAAGGCGGAGTTCCGCCGGCTGACGGCGACCAGGATGTGGATGTGGGCGCTGCTCACCGCGGTCCTGCTCGGCGGCGGTCTGGTCGGGCTGATGGCGGCGGTGGGCCCGGAGAACTTCTCGCCGCCCATGCCGGGGCTCCACACCGAGGAGGGCATCCTCTCCGTCCTCGGGATGCTCGGCTTCACCGTCTTCGTCCCGGCCGCCCTCGGCACCCTGGCGATGACGGCGGAGTACCGGCACCGCACCGCCACGTACACCTTCCTCTTCGCCCCCCGCCGCTGGCAGGTGCTGACCGCCAAACTGGCCACCTACGGGACCGCGGGCCTGGTCTACGGGCTGGTGCTGGCCGCCGCCGCGGGCGCCGGGTTCTACGGGGCGCTCGCCGCGCGGGGTGTCACGCCCGGCATGGCGGCGGGCACCGTGTGGGCGCTGCTGCTGCGGCTGGCGCTGACGATGGCGGTCTACACCCTGCTGGGGGTGGCGATGGGGGCGCTGATCCGCAACCAGACCGTCGCCCTCGCCGTGGTCATCGGCTACCTCTACATGGGCGAGCTGATCCTGATGATGATCCCGGGCCTCAACCTGGTCTACCCGCTGCTCCCCGGCGGCGCCACGGCCTCCCTGACCAGCTTCACCTACATCGCCGACGCCATCGCCGGCGAACTGGCCACCAACCCGGTCTCCCTGCTCTCCCCGGTGGGCGGCGGGCTGCTGCTGGCCGGATACGCCCTGGTGGCGTCAGCGGTGGCGGTGCTGGTGCCGATGCGGCGCGACGTGGTCTGAACACGCGGGAGCGGGTGCCCCGGACTGCACTCCGGGACACCCGCGAGGTTCTCGCCCGTGGATCAGGCGGGTACGGCGGTCTGCGCCACCGTGCTCGGGGGCGCGGCCGGGACCCCGTCCATCTCGCGTATGAGACTGGCGGGCCGCATGTCCGTCCAGTTCTTCTCGACGTAGTCGAGGCAGGCCTGGCGGCTCTCCTCGCCGAAGACGACCGTCCAGCCGTCGGGCACCTTCGCGAACGTGGGCCACAGCGAGTGCTGGTTCTCCTCGTTGACCAGGACGTAGAAGACGCCGTTGTCGTCGTCGAACGGGTTCTCCATGAGTTTCCCTTTCCTCATGTTGGGGTTCCGGTCCGATCCCGGTTCCCGCGGCATGGTCTCCCGGCCGTGTCGACCGGTTCAAAGTGTTTCGCCTGGGGTCGAAGTCACCCCGGGTGGTGCGGTCCGGTGGGGCCGGGGATCGCCGCGCGAGGCGTTTCCCGGCCCCCCTGCCGGTTCAGGCGCGCCGCGCGAAGAAATCGAGCAGGGCGTTGTTGACCTGGTCGGGACGCTCCAGGTAGCCGTAGTGCCCCGCGTCCTGGATCTCCACGTACCGGGCGCCGGGGATCGCCTCGGCGACCTCGCGGCTCAGGTGGGGAGGGAGGACGAGGTCGTCGGCGAAACCGACGACCAGGCAGGGCGTGGTGATCCGCCGGTAGGCGGGCCGCCGGTCGGTGGTCAGGTCGATGTCGAGCTGGGCCCGGTACCCCGGCAGCCGGGAGAGGGGCGCCATCTCGAAGATGTCCAGCCAGTCGGTGATCTCCTTGTCCTCCCGCAGCGTGGCGGGGGACAGGTTCTGCAGGGCGCGCAGCGTGGCCCCGTACAAGGGGGTCATGACGCCTCCGCCGTCGTGGAACTCGCGCTCCGCGCGGGCCTGCGCCCGGCGCATCGCGTCGGTCCTGCCGCGGGTCGCCAGCAGCACCACCTGGCTGACCAGTTCGGGCCGGGCCAGGCAGAGTTCCTGGGCGACGTGGGCGCCGAGCGAGGTGCCCACCAGACGGCAGGGGCCGAGCCCCAGGTGCTCGATGAGCCCGGCGGTGTCGGCCACCATGTCGTCGACGGTGAACCCCTCCGCGCAGACGTCCGTCGGCGGGATCCCCCGGTTGTCGAAGGTGACGACCCGGTACCCGGCCGCGCGCAGCGCCGGCGTCTGGTGCAGGTGCCAGGAGCGGCCGCCCGCGCCGGAGCCCATCACCATCACCACCGGCTCGCCGCTGCCGGTCTCCTCGTAGCTGACCTTGATTCCGTTGACGTGTGCGGTCGGCACAGGTGCCCTTCTTCCGTAGGCCGTCGGGTCTGGTTCCGGGCGCGCCGCCCGACGAGGTCAGGCGTCGGCCGCGGTGAGGGCCTCCGCGCCCCGGCTCCCGGCGGCGTGGGGGGCCTCACCGCGGTACGGGGCGAACAGCGCCGCCTCGTCCGGGACGCGCGCGGGGATCGGGCGGGAGACCGTGGTGTGGTTGAGGAAGTGGCGCCAGGTGACGTTGCCCGCGACGCTGGAGCCGCCCCAACTGCCGCTGGAGAGCGTGGTGGTGAAGGGGACGCCGCTGGTCAGGCTGCCGGTGTTGGTCATCGTCGACTGGTTGACGACGACCCGGCAGTGCGTGACCTCCTCGGCCAGCCGCAACACCCGGTCCTCGCGGGCGGTGTGCACCGCGCAGCTGTGGCCGATGCCGCACCGCTCCGAGATGGACTGCACCAGGCGGACGGCCTCGGCGAAGTCGGTGTAGACGGCGAGGGTGAGCAGCGGTGAGATCTTCTCCCGCAGCAGCGGGGTGTCTCGCCACGGGTCGTCGCAGCGGACGGCGAGGACCGAGACCTTGCGCCCGCCCAGGTCGATCCCGGCGGCCCCGGCCAGCTCGGTGGCCGGGCGGCCGACCATGTCGCGGTTGAGCGCGGTGCCGTCCGGCCACAGCAGCCGGGTCAGCCGGGCCGCCTGCGCCTCGTCGCAGAGGTGGGAACCGGCCTCGACCAGGCCCTCCTCGAAGGCGGCCGCCACCGAGTGGTGGATCAGGACGTTGCTCTCGGACGAGCACGAGGTGCCGTGGTTGAACCCGGCGCCGTGCTGGACCGTCGCCACCGCCTGGGCGAGGTCCGCCGTCTCGTCCACGACGACCGTCGGGTTGCCCACCCCCGCGCCGATCGCGGGCGTACCACTGCGGTACGCGCGGCGTACGGTGCCGGAGCCGCCGATGGCGACGACCGAGTCGGCCTCGGCCATCAGCAGCGAGCCGGCCTCGCGGCCGGCCTCCGGGAGGCAGGCCAGCAGGTCCGGGGGCGCGCCGGCCGAGGCGAGCGCGGCCCGCATCACGTCGACGGTGGCCCGGGCGCTGCGGTGGGCCCGGGGGTTGGGGCTGAAGACGGCGGCGTTGCGGGTCTTCAGCATCGGCAGGGCGTTGCAGATGATGCCGGGGGCCGGGGCCGTCGCGGGGCTCGCGACGGCGATGACCCCCAGCGGCTTGGCGATCTTGACGAGGCCCAGCGCCGGGTCCGACTCGACGACGCCGACTGTCCGCGCGCCGTGCAGATCGTGCAGGATGCCCAGCACCCGCCTGCGCTGGAGGGCGTACAGGTCCTCGGCGTCGCCGAGCCCGGTCTCCCGGTGGCTGAGCCGGGCCAGGTGCCGGGCCGTCTCCTCCTGGTAGCAGTGCCACCCGACGGCCGCGACGACCCGGTCGGTGTCGGCCTGCGACCACGAGGCGATCTCCGCCTGCGCGACTCTGGCCCTGCGGACCACTTCCTCCACGGATTCCCTGATCACAGCTTTTCCCCCAAGGGCGATCGCTGGGGCGCGGGCCTGGACCACAGGGGCGCGCCTTCGGCTCGGGGCGGCGGGGGACTCCCCGGGCTCCCGCAGAGACCTTCACGTTTCTGCGGGGGGAGCGTAGGCATGCGGCTTCCGCCGCGGCCAAGAGTTTCAGCCCACGGCAAACCCTGCCGGGGCGGGGCCTCAGACGCCGGCCGGGCTGGGTTCTGGCTGAGGTCTGGACCTGCGGTGCCGGTTCAAGGTGGCCTCAAGCGCCGGCCGGGCTGGGTTTCGGCTGGGGTCTGGACCTGCGGTGCCGGTTCAAGGTGGCCTCAAGCGCTGGCCGGGCTGGGTTTTGGCTGGGGTCCGGTCGTGCGGTGCCGGTTCAAGGTGGCCTCAAGCGCCGGCCGGGCTGGATTGGGGCCGAGGTCCGGATCTGTGGTGCTGCTTCGCGATGGCCTCAGGGTTTGGCCGGGCTGCCGGCTCGGGGCGGCTGGGCAATAGATAGCCCGGCCGGCGTTTGAGGCCACCTTGGACCGGCGCTGAAGGTCCGGCCCTCAGCCATATCCCAGCCCGGCCGGCGTTTGAGGCCATCTTGAAGCGGTGTGTGGGACCGAAGCCCAGCCATATCCCAGCCCGGCCGGCGGTTGAGGCCACCCCGGAACGGCACCGCAGGTCCGGAGCCCAGCCTGGCGGACAGCCCGGCCGGCGCTTGAGGCCACCGAGTCGGCAGGGGCCCCGCGGCCCGGCGTACCGCGAGAACCAGCCACGTACGCCCCGCCCGGGTTTGCCCGGGGCAGCCGGCCCACACCCACGGGCACCCGCACCCCAACCCCCCGCAACCCCCGCGGCCGATTCCGCAGGAACCTCGGCACAACCCGCCCCACCCGCACGGACCCCCGCCCCGCGCCCGCTCCGGAGCCCTCCGGAACCCCCCGGAACACCTCAGCGAGCTCCCCCGCCCCGGACCTGAAGAATTCATGATCGTGGTGGTGAATCGGCCATGGCGGCTCAAGGAACGCGGCACTGTCCGCGCGCCCCCCTCCGTGGCACCGTCTGCGATGAGTCTGGACAGGAGCGACCCCGCGCGGGCGTCCCTGGCACCAACACCACGAGGTATCCGTGCGCACGGCACCGCTGTCGGAGACCGTCCGGCGGACCGGGCAGCGGGCGGCGCGTCCACCGCGAACCGGTGGCGGAACGTCGGCCGCGCGCCGCCCGCGCGGGTCCATCACTCACCAACGGGGGATACACCATGCAGAGGATTCACTTCTCCGCCGCGGACCTGGCCCGCACGCGGTTGCAGAGCACGCTCGGCCCGGTGGCCGAGGGCATCTTCGCGCTCGGCGCGCTGGCCCACTCGCGCAACGCGGAGTACGCGCGATGGCGCGGCGAGACCCTGGGCCGCCTGCGCGACACGTACTCGCTCAACCGTCCGCTGCTCCCGCTGCTCCGCTCCCTGCGGGCCCCCGACGACCTGCTCTTCCTCCTCGATTCCTCCCCGGAGGCGGACACCTCGGCGCTGGCCGCGCTCCACCTGAGCCGTACCGAGGTGACGCGGCTCGCCGTGGACATGTGGCGGGCGGGCGGCGCCCCGTACTGGGACCGCGTCCTGGAGCACCTCGACAACGAGTGCGCCGAGCACGGCCGGATCGTGATGACCGGCGGCGTCGAGCGGCTGCTCGCCACGCTCCATCCGAGGATCGTGTGGAACCCCCCGGTGCTGGAGATCCACGACGGACCCGAGCGCGACATCCACCTCAAGGGGCGCGGCCTGCTGCTCAGCCCTTCCGCCTTCCTGCCGGGCCTGGTGGGCCGCGCGCTGCACGCCGAGCGCGACAGCGGCCAGCCCGCGCTGGTCTTCGCCGTACCCTCCGACGTCTCGGAGCTCTTCGCCCCGGCCGACGAGCCCGACGCGATCGGCGGGGAGGCGTTGCGGGCGCTGGTCGGCCAGACCCGGGCGGCGGCGCTGCGGGCCCTGACCAGCACCTGCACCACCAGCCAGCTCGCCGCGCGGCTCGGCGTCTCCCCGGGCAGCGCCAGCCAGCACGCCTCGATACTGCGGGAGTCGGGCCTCATCACCACCCGCCGGGTCCGCAACTGCGCGCTGCACTCGGTGACTCCGCTCGGTATGGCCCTGCTCGGCGGCCGGCTCCGCACCCCGGCCCCGACCCCGCTGCTCGCGCCGAGCCCGACCGCGGCCGCCTGACCCGGTCCGGGCGGGCGGGATCGTCCCGGCGTCCGTACGAGGAGCTTCCGGCTCCCGGGCGGGCGCCGGCCAGTTGTTTCGGACTTCACCGAACGGCGGCGTCCGCCCCATGAGATTTTCATGGCCGCTTGGTGACCTCCGGGGCTGTCCGAAGTTCACCGTGCTCGAACAGAATCGCTGCAACGGACCCCGATCCGGGGGCCCTCGGGGGAGGCGCCGGGCACGACCAGGCGTGCACACCCCACCGGATGAAAGGGAAACCATCACCATGAGTTCTGCCACGATCTCCACTCCGCGTTCCGACACCGCGGCCGTCTCGGCGCGCGCCCTGGTCATCGAGGACCTGGAGACGCTGCCCGAGCAGGGCACCGCCCTCTTCACCATCTGCATCGCCGCCGCCCCGGCCGTCCCGGGCCCCGCCACCCGCGAGCAGCTCCAGGCATGACGGACGTCGGGGGAGGCGGCCGGGAACTCGCCGGTGACCGCGGCGGGTTGATCGGCTTCAAGAGTCATCTGCGGGCGACGGTGGTACCGGGCGAAGCGGCGTACCTCGTCTCCCAGCGCGGCGTCACCGCCCTGCGCGGCGCCCCGGCGGAGGTGCTGGTCCCGCTGCTCGACGGGACCCGCGACCACGCCGGGGTGGTACGGGCCGCCGCCCCGGCCCTGACCCGCGAGGAGGCGACCAGCTCGCTGCGGGCGCTGGACGCGGCCGGTCTGCTCCGCCTCCGTACGCCCGAGGCGGCCGAGTCGGCCGCGCCCGCCCCCGCCGACCCCGACGCCGAGGCCTACTGGGACCTCGCCGGGCCCGGCGGCCCTGTCGCCCTGGCCGCCCTGGCCGGGGCGGCGGTCGCCGTCGTCGCCCTGGCGGGGGCCGACCCGGCCGGGGCCGCCGAGGCGTGCCGCGCCTCGGGGCTGGCGGTGGCCGCCACGCCGGAGGAGGCCGACTTCTCCCTCGTCCTGTGCGACGACTACCTCGACCCCGAACTGGCCGAGGCCGACGCCCGGCACCGAGCGGCGGGCAAGCCCTGGCTCCTGGCGCGGCTGGGCTCGGCCGCCCTCTGGGTCGGGCCCGTCTTCCGCCCGCACGACGGCCCGTGCTGGCACTGCCTGGCCACCCGGCTGCGCGGCCACCGGTTCGCCGAGTGGCCGCTCCAGCGGGCGCTGGGCGAGACGGGCCCCGTACGGCGTCCGCACGCCACGCTTCCGGCGGGCCGGGCCGTCGCCGTGCACCTGGCCGTCCTGGAGGCGGCCAAGTGGCTGGCCGGGGCGCGGGGCGCGAGTCACGACGGGGTGACGACCCTGGACACGTTGACGCTGGCCGCCGAGACCCACCCGGCGGCGCGGCTTCCGCAGTGCGCGGCCTGCGGCGACCCGGGGCTGACGGCCCGCCGTATCGACCGGCCGTTCGTCCCCGAGTCGCGCGCCAAGGCGGCCGACGACCTCAACGGCCACCGGGCGCTGACCCCCGCCCAGATGCTGGAACGGTACGGCCACCTGGTCAGCCCCGTCACCGGCGTCGTCAAGGAGATCCGCAGGGCACCGGGCAGCCCAGGCTTCATCAGTACGTACCTCTCCGGGCAGAACCTCGCCATGCGCAGCGGCACCCTCGCCGGACTGCGCGCCGGGCTGCGGTCGCTCAGCGGAGGCAAGGGCCTCACCGACACCGAGGCCCGGACCAGCGCGCTCTGCGAGGCCGTCGAGCGGTACAGCGGGACCCGGCAGGGCGACGAGCCGGTGGTGCGCGACACCTACCGGGCGCTCGGTTCCGCCGCCGTCCACCCCAACGCCTGCCAGCTCTTCCACGAGCGGCAGTTGGCGGACCGCGACCGCTGGAACGGCGGCGGCTCCCACCTCCACCACGTCCCGCGCCGCTTCGACGAGGAGAGCCCCACCGACTGGACCCCGGTCTGGTCGCTGACGGAGCAGACCCAGCGGCTGCTGCCCACCTCGCTGCTCTTCTTCGGCGAGGAGGAGGCGAGCGACGGCCTGTGGGCCGACTCCAACGGCAACGCCGCCGGGAGCAGCCCCGAGGACGCCCTCGTCCAGGGGTTCCTGGAGCTGGTGGAGCGGGACGCCGTCGCGATGTGGTGGTACAACCGCACCCGCCATCCCGCCGTCGACCTCGACTCGTTCGGCGAGCCGTACATCGAGCGGCTGCGCGCCGGGTACCGGTCGGTCGGCCGCGAGGTGTGGGCGCTGGACCTCACCAGCGACCTCGGCATCCCGGTGGTCGCCGCGCTCTCCCGGCGCACCGACAAGCCCGCCGAGGACATCGTCTTCGGCTTCGGCGCCCACTTCGACCCCCGGGTCGCGCTGCGCCGCGCGCTCACCGAGATGGGCCAACTCCTGCCGCTGGTCGGTGAGGTGACCCCGGACGGGCGCGGATACCGGATCACGGACCCCGAACCGCTGGACTGGTGGCGCCATGCGACCGCCGCCAACCGCCCCTACGTACGCCCCGATCCGGCCATCGGGGCACGCACCCCGGGCCACTGGTCGTACGCCCCCTCCGGCGACCTGTTGGACGACGTCAGATCCATTACGGAACTATTGCGATCGCGTGGGCTCGAACTGCTCGTCCTGGACCAGACCAGGCCGGATCTGGCCCTTCCGGTTGTAAAGGTCTTGGTGCCCGGTCTCCGCCACTTCTGGCCCCGCTTCGCGCCCGGACGGCTGTACGACACGCCGGTGGAGCTGGGGCTGCGGGCCGAGCCCAGCAGGCTGGAGGAGCTGAATCCGACCCCGCTCTTCGTCTGACCCCGGCGGCGGGACCCGCGCGCCGCCTCTCCGGGGCGCGGGTCCCGCGCACGCCCCCTCGCCACGATCCCGGCACACCCTCCCCGCAGATCACTTACGCTCCTTGCGTAGCACGGAGGTTCGACGGGGGAGAGGCTGCGTACGAATGCGACGGGGCGATGGCAGACCACTGGAGGGTACAGGGGCGACAGGGGACGCGGAGGGAGACACGGAGACCGCCGGCTCCGGGGAGGCGGCGCCGTTCGCGCGGGCCGAACTCCTCTACCTGCCGGAGCCGAAACTGGCCCGTCTCATCCTCGTCGTCGTCCTGCTCGGCTACCTCAGCGTCACCGCGATCAACATCGCGGCGGCGCCGCACAGCGATCTCTCGCTGGCCGTCTCCTACCTGTGCCTGCTCCTCATCTTCCTGCTCCAGCTGAGCCACTCACGCGCCCGCGCACGGCAGACGCTCCCGTGGCAGCGGGGCGTCGCCCTGGGCTGCCAGGCCGCGTTGACGTATCTGCCGATCGTGGTCTTCCAGTCCCAGTGGGGCTCGATGGCCGGATTCCTCGCCGGGTCGCTGCTGCTCCTGCTGCCGCCGCGCTTCGCCTGGCCCGCCTACGGCGTCGTGGGCGCCACCATGGCGATCCCGCCGCTCCTCGACGGCCTCCCGCTGCGCGACGCCTTCTACCTGGTCCAGTCGACCCTGCTGACCGGGCTGGTCGTGTACGGGCTCTCGCGGCTGGCGGAGCTGGTCAGGGCGGTGCACGACACGCGGATCGAGCTGACCCGGATGGCGGTCACGCAGGAACGGTTGCGCTTCGCCCGCGACCTGCACGACCTGCTGGGCCACAGCCTCTCCGTGATCACCTTGAAGAGCGAGCTGATCCACCGCCTGATCCCCAGCCACCCGCAGCGGGCGATGGAGGAGGTCGGCGAAGTCCTCGCCATCTCCCGCAAGTCGCTCGCCGACGTGCGCTCGGTCGCCGCCGGGCTGCGGGAGATGTCGCTGGCGCAGGAACTGGCGTCGGCCGAGTCGCTGCTGCGGTCGGCGGACGTCACCGTCCACGCCGAGATCCGGCTCGGCGAGATCCATCCCCGGGTCGACACCGTGCTGGCCGCGGTGGCCCGCGAGGCGATCACCAACCTGCTGCGCCACTCGCGCGCCGGAGCCTGCGCCATCACCGCCGTCCAGGAGGACGGCACGGTCCGGCTCAGCATCTCCAACGACGGTGTCGACCCCGCCTACCGCGACATGTCGCCGCACAGCGGCAGCGGCCTCGGCAACCTGGAGACGCGGCTGCGGGCGGTCTGCGGCCGCCTCTCCGTCTCCCGCGCGGGCCAGGAGACCTTCGCCCTGACCGCCGAGGCCCCCGCGCAGCCCGTCCGGGGCGTGCCCGCCCTCGACGCGGACGCGTACGCCCAGGGCTCCGCCGCGTAACGCACCACCACCTCCCCCACGAACTGAGGAGCGGCCTCCATGGCGATACGCATCCTGCTGGCCGAGGACATGCACATGGTCCGCGGCGCCCTGGTCGCCTTGCTGAATTTGGAGAGCGACCTGGAGGTCGTCTGCGAGGTCGGCCGCGGCGACGAGATCCTGCCCAGCGCGCTGGAACACCGCCCGGACATCGCGATCATCGACATCGACCTGCCCGGGATCGACGGGCTGACCGCCGCCGCCCGGCTGCGTGACGCCCTGCCCGAGTGCCGGACGCTGATCCTGACCAACCTCGGTCGCCCCGGCACCCTGCGCCGCGCCCTCTCGGCGCACGTATCCGGCTACCTGCTCAAGGACGCCCCGCCGCACGAGCTGGCCACCGCCGTACGCCGGGTGGTGGCGGGTCAGCGCGTGATCGACCCGCAGCTCGCCCTCTCGGCCTGGGACGGTGCCGACAGCCCTCTCACCGAGCGGGAGACGGAGGTGCTGCGGCTGGTGGCGCAGGGGTGGGAGGCCGGCGAGATCGCCAAGGAGCTGCACCTCTCGGCCGGGACGGTCCGCAACTACCTCACCACCGTCGTCTCCAAGCTGAACGCCCGGAACCGGGTGGACGCGATCAGAATCGCGCAGGCTTCCGACTGGCTGCTCTGAGGCGGGGGCCTGGGGCCCGGCCCTGGCGGAGCCGGATTCCAGGTGACTGGGTCGGCCGTGGTGGCCGTGGTGGCCGTGGTCGCTCGGATGGGCCGAGACGGTGCCGGGTGGTGCGCGGTCAGGGTCGGCCGGGGGGCCGGTGGGCCGGCGGGGTACCGGGTCCGCCCGCCGGCGTGGCCATCCCGGCGGCCGCCAGGTAGCCGATGACGCCCGGCGGCACCGCGCCGGGCACGGGGAGCGCGTCGGCCGCCGCCTCCGGGGTCACCGGCCATCCCAGCAGCGAGACGACCAGGGCCGCCTCCGGCCGGTGCAGCAGGACGCGGTGCGAGGCGGCGGCCGAGTGCAGCGCGAAGCCGCCGCCCTCCAGGGTGAGCGAGACGCTGCCCGCCATCCGCACCGGCTGCCGGGGCGGCGGGCGTACCGGGGTGAAGGGGGCGGGGCGCGCCACAGGAAGGGCCGAAAGCAGTGGTCCGCCGAGGTCGTCGATGGCCAGCGTGCGCACCACCAGGTGGGAGAGGCTCGCCAGCGTCCGCGCCAGGAGGGGGTCGCGACTGCCGTCGGGAACCTTCCCGGTCCACGGGGCCCCGCCCCCGGGCGGCGGTTCGAGGTTGGCCAGCAGGACTGGGCCGAGCTGCATCCGCCGCAGGGCCTCGCGGACCAGCGGCGACGCGTCGGCGACCCGGTCGATCCCCTCCGGTCCGGTCAGCACGAGCCCGTCGCCGGAGGAGTCGTCCTCGATCCCGACCTCCTCGCTGAGGGACCAGAGATGCACCGTACTGTGCCCGTCCGCCTTTCTCACGCTGCCCCTCGGTCCGTTGCGTGCCCAGCTCCTTACTCGCCAGTATCCCGGGCGCCGCCGGTGCCGGGCAGCGAGGGAATCACCAATCAGACATGCGGATTTCATGGCCGGTCCACCGCGCGCCGGGTTGAACTGACCAGCCGCACGGCATATGCCGAGGCGGCTTTGGCCCGGATCCGGGTCCGTCGGGGCCGTGGCGCGGGCCGTCGCGCCGTGCGGGAGGCGGTCACTCCCTACGCCGAGGAGGCGCCCCCCTGCTCCGGCCGGGGGCCCGTCATCCACCGGTCCGGCTGCGCCGTGCGGCGGCCGGTGCGGGAGCGGTCGGCCTGCTCGCGCAGGAGGGTGGCCGCCTCGGTGGCGTCGCGGAGGCGAGCGGTGACCGTCTTGTCGGCGCCGGTGTCCACGTGCACGTCGGCGACCCCTTGGCGACGCTGCCACGGCCCCTGCTCCAGCCGGACGCTCTGCACCTTGGCGTGCGGGACGAGCGCGACGGTGCGGTGGAACAGGCCGTGCCGGGCGGCGAAGACGCGATCGGTCACCGCCAGGCCGTACCCGCGCCACCAGCCCGGCACGCACCAGGCGGCGCGCCCCGGCGGGCGGACGAACTCCTCGGGCACCTCGACGCCCGGCAGCACGCGGCCGATGACCTCGCGAGCCGTCGCATGGTCGGCCACCGGCAGCAGCACACCGTTCTCCGACCCCGCGACGTCCAGCTCCACGCGGACCCAGTCGAGCCGTCGCCACAGCCACGGCTCGACGATCCGCACCGTCTGCACCCGGCCGGGCGGCACCGTCTCGTGCACGCGGTCGAGCAGGCCGTGGTCCAGCCGCAGCCCGTCCGGGGACTCGCCGAGCGTCCAGTCGTACTCGCGGACGAACCGCCCGGCGCTGGTCGCCCCGGCGGCGCCGAGCAGCGGGAGACCGGCGGCGAGCACCGTCCACAGGTTGTGGGTGGCGAACCAGAGGAACCCCGGCACCACCAGCGCGCCTGTCAGCGACAGCCAGGTCGTCGCCGTCAACAGCAGGCTGACCGCCAGCATGCGCGGCGCCACCCGGACCAACTGCCGGACCGGTGCATCCCCCACCTCGGCCGCCGCCTCGGGGGCGAATCCGGCGGCACGCGCCAGTAGTTCGGCCCGCAACTTCCGGGCCTCCGCCTCACTGAGGTAGGCCAGTTCGTCCTTGCTGCTGGTGCCGATGACGTCCATCTTCAGCTTCGCCACGCCCAGGAAGCGGGCGAGCAGCGGCTGCGTCACGTCGACCGCCTGGAGCCGGTCGAGCCGGATGTGCGCGGTACGCCGGAACAGCACCCCCGTCCGGATGCGCAGCTCCGTGTCGGTGACTGAGAAGTGGGTCACCCACCAGGAGAGGAAGCCGTACAGCGCGGCCGCCGGCAGCAGCACACCGAGCGCCAGCAACAGCGTCCCCGTGGCCAGGTCACTGACGTGCCGGTACGCGCTGTTCGGGTCGTGCAACGCCCACCCCGCCAGAATCGCGATGGGCGCCCACGCCCGCCGCAAGGGGGTGACGGGGTGCAGCCTGCGCTCTTCGGGGGGCTCGGGGGAGTAGGGGGCCTGGGGGGACTCGCGGGAGCCGGAAGAGCCGGAAGAGCCGGGGGGCCCGGGGGTTTCGGGGGTGGGGTCCTTGGCCGGCTGTGTGGGGGCGGCCGATTCCGTGGGCCGGGTCGATTCCGTGGGCCGGGACGACTCCGTGGGGGCGCCCGGTCCCGGGGCGGACTCGGTGGGCTCGGGGGCGCGTCCGGCCTGGGCCGAGTCGCGGTTCGGGCCGCGCCGGCCTTGGGGGACCTCACTGGGAAGGCCGCGCCCGGCGTCGGGCGTGCTGTCCTCGTGCCCGGGCCCGGGCACGCCCCCTGCCCCGTCGCGGGCCTCCCGCGCCTCCTCGTTCACAACCCCGCCGAACGGGCCTCGCCCAGCTCGGTGAGGCGGTCGCGGAGGCGTTCCGCCTCGGCCGGGTCCAGGCCGGGGATGCGGGCGTCGGTCGCGGCGGCCGCCGTGTGCAGCTGCACCCCGGCCAGGCCGAACCGGCGCTCCAGCGGCCCCGAGGTCACCTCCACGAGCTGCATCCGGCCGTACGGCACCACCGTCTGCTCGTGCCAGAGCACGCCCCGGCTGATCAACAGGTCGTCGGCGCGCTCGGCGTACCGCCACGAGCGCCAGTTCCGGGCCAGCAGGGGCCAGCCGCACGCCAGTACCGAGAGCGGCACCAGGGCGATCAGCGCCCAGCCGGGGCCGACGAGCAGGCCGAGGACCACCCCGACCGCCAGGGCGAGCCCCACCGACCAGGCCGCCAGCAGCAGGCGGCGCATCACCAGCAGGCCGGGCGGCAGCGCGGCCCAGGCGGGCTCGCCGGACGGGCCTTCCGCTCCCGTGCCGTCGGCCGCCGGTCCGCCCGCGTCTGTCCCGCTCCCCGTCTCCATGCCCCCAGCGTAGATGCGAGAGACTGACCCCATGACGGAGACGATGATCGGCATCGGCGGCGGCGCGGAGAGCACCGACATGGTGCTCAACATCGGCCCCCAGCACCCCTCCACCCACGGCGTGCTCAGGCTGCGCATCGTGCTCGACGGGGAACAGGTCGTCTCGGCCGAACCGGTCGTCGGCTACATGCACCGGGGCGCCGAGAAGCTCTTCGAGGCGCGTGACTACCGGCAGATCATCGTGCTGGCCAACCGCCACGACTGGCTGTCGGCCTTCTCCAACGAGCTGGGCGTGGTCCTCGCCGTCGAGCGGATGCTCGGCATGGAGGTGCCCGAGCGGGCCGTCTGGCTGAGGACGCTGCTCGCCGAGTTGAACCGGGTGCTGAACCACCTGATGTTCCTCGGCTCGTACCCCCTCGAACTCGGCGGCATCACGCCGATGTTCCACGCCTTTACCGAGCGGGAAGAGCTCCAGGCCGTCATGGAGGAGCTCTCCGGTGGGCGGGTGCACTACATGTTCAATCGCGTCGGCGGCCTCAAGGAGGACCTGCCGGCGGGCTGGCCCGAGCGGGCCCGCGCCGCCGTCGCCGCCGTCCGCGCCCGCATGGACATCTTCGACCGGCTCGTCCTCGGCAACGAGATCTTCCGGGGCCGCACCCGGGGCGTCGGCGTCCTCAGCCAGGAACACGTCCACGCCTACGGTGTGAGCGGCCCCATCGCCCGCGCCTCCGGTGTCGACCTCGACCTCCGCCGCGACGAGCCCTACCTCGCCTACGGAGACCTGGGCGACGTCCTCAAGGTCGTCACCCGGGACGAGGGGGACTGCCTGGCCCGCTTCGAGTGCCTGCTGGAGCAGACGTACAACTCGCTCGACCTCGCTGACGCCTGCCTCGACCGGTACGCCGATCTGCCGCCCGGGCCCGTCAACCAGCGGCTGCCGAAGGTGCTCAAGGCCCCCGAGGGCCACACCTACGCCTGGACCGAGAACCCGCTCGGCATCAACGGCTACTACCTGGTCAGCAAGGGGGAGAAGACCCCCTACCGGCTCAAGCTGCGCTCCGCCTCCTACAACAACATCCAGGCGCTGTCCGTGCTGCTGCCGGGGACCCTCGTCTCCGACATGGTCTCCATCCTGGGGTCGCTCTTCTTCGTGGTCGGGGACATCGACAAGTAGGGCGGGAGAGCCACGTCCAAGGCGCCGGGCCCGCGTCAGCCACCGCACCCACCACGCCCACGCCGCCCGCGCGGACCGCCGCGCCCACTCCGGGCACCCCGTCCGCCTCATCCGCTTCCCCCGCCTTCCGGCCCGGCGCCGAGCGGCGGCAGCTCCGTGCCGACCGGGCAGAGCAGCCAGCCGAAGTCGCCGAGGCCGCCCCGGGCCGTCAGCTCCGCCGCCTCACCGGCGCCGCTCAGCGCCCGGACGTACGCGGCCGGGTCGGTGGAGGCCAGTGCGAGTGGGGGCCGGCCTCCGTGCACGCCGAGCCCCTGGAGGGCCTGGCGCTGGGTGAGCAGGGCCGGGCCCGGGCCCGAGGCGCCCGCCGGGGCCGCGGCGAACGCCGCCGCGCAGGCGTCGAGGGCCACGTGGGCGGTGAGGTCGCACGAGCCGTCCGGCACCGGGCGGGTCTCGCGGCCCTCCCGGAAGCCGGTGAGCGTCCCGAACGGCGGCCGGGCCGCGCGCTCATGGCCGTAGTCGACCGCCACCGCCAAGCCGCGCCGCAGCGTCCCGGCGGCCACGGCCCACGCCGCGTCACGCGGTGCGCCGATCTCCGCCCGCGTCCCGGGGGCGGCGCCCGCCAGGGGCCACCACCGCTCCAGCCACGCGGCTTCCTCGGCCGACGGCTCGGCACGCAGCCGTTCCGTCCCGTCCGCCGCGACCTCCACCATGCGCACCCTCCCGTCCGGGGCGACCTCGGCGACCTCGGCCGGGACGTTGTCCAGCCACTCGTTGGCGAAGAGCAGCCCCGCCACCCCCTCGGGCGGCACGTCCTGCCACTCGACGCGCGGGTCCAGCCCCGGCGGCCGCCCCACGGCCCGCTCGACCGCGTACACCCGGGTCCGCCCGGCCAGCTCGGACGGCAGCGCCCGGAGCACCCCGGCGCACAGCTCGCCCCGGCCCGCGCCCATGTCGACGAAGGCCAGCTCCGGCGGCTCCCCGAGCAGCCGGTCGACCGCGCCGAGCAGTCGGACCACCGCCCCGGCGAACAACGCCGAGGCATGCACCGACGTACGGAAATGCCCGGCCGGCCCGGCCTCGCCCCCGTAGAACCCGTCCGCCCCGTACAGCGCCTCTTCCGCCGCCGCCCGCCACCCGCGCCACTCGCCCTCAGCTGTCATCCGGCCCAGGCTAGAGGGGGCCGGCGAGGCGCCCCGCCGCGGTTCCGCTCCGGGCCGGGCAGCCGGGCGCGTGCGGCGTGGCCGGGGGGCGTGCGCGGCGGGCATCCACCTAGGGGAGTACGCATGGCGGATACGGATCGGCCCTCCGGTTGACCCGGGCGCTCCGGCGACCTGCCTACGCTGGGTCACGTGCAGCGTCTCTACGATCTCATCCGCCGACACCCCACGTGGGTCGACAGCTTCTGGGCCGTCGTCCTGCTGGGTGTCAGCTTGATGGAGCTGCTCCCGGCCGACACCGGCGACACCTCGCGGGGCCCCTGGGCGGCCCGCTTCATGATCACCGTCGTGCTCTGCGTGACGGTCGCACTGCGCCGGAAGGCACCGGAGCGGACGCTGCTGCTCGCCGTCGGCGCGGGCCTGGCCCAGTTGATCACGGACGTGCCGGTGATCGTCACCGACTTCGCCTTCCTGGTCGTCATCCACACGGCAGCCGCCCACGGCGCGAAGTGGTCCTCGCGGCTGGCCCTGGTCGGCGGGGTGTGCGCGGCGCCTCTGGCCCAGGCCCGCTGGCCGCTGGAGAGCGGGGGGACGGCCGCCCGGTTGTTCTGGGCGATCCTCATGACGGTGCCGTTCGTCCTCGCCTGGGTGCTGGGCGACTCGCTGCGCACCCGGCGGGCCTACTTCGCCCAGCTGGAGGAGCGGGCCGACCGGCTGGAGCGGGAACGCGAGGCGCAGGCCAAGATCGTCGTCGCGGCCGAGCGGGCCCGCATCGCCCGGGAGCTGCACGACGTCGTCGCCCACAACGTCTCCGTCATGGTGGTCCAGGCGGACGGCGCCGCCTACGTCATCGACGCCGCCCCCGACCAGGCCAAGACCGCGCTGGAGACCATCTCCACCACCGGCCGCCAGGCGCTCGCCGAGATGCGCCGCCTGCTCGGCGTCCTGCGCAGCGACGGCCAGCCCGACACGGGCGAGTACGTACCGCAGCCCGACGCGGACCAGCTCGGCGAGCTGATCGAGCAGGTCCGCGCCGCCGGACTCGCCGTCGACTACCGCGTCGAGGGCTCCCCGCGCCCCCTGCCCAGCGGCGTCGGCCTCACCGCCTACCGCATCGTCCAGGAAGCCCTGACGAACACCCGCAAGCACGGCGGGCCCGACGTGGGCGCCAGCGTCCGCCTCGTCTACTTCGACGACGGCGTCGGCGTCCTGGTCGAGGACGACGGCGCGGGAGCTCCCCGCGAGCTGTACGGGGAGGGCGGCGCCGACGGCCAGGGCCAGGGGCTGATCGGCATGCGCGAGCGGGTCGGCATGGTCGGCGGCACGCTGGACGCGGGCCCGCGCCCGGGCGGCGGCTTCCGCATCAGCGTCCTGCTCCCGCTGAAACCCGCGGGGTGACATCCTCGACAGGCCGCCCCGCAAGGCGGCCGGGGGGCGCGCCGGGCACGGGCGTACGGGACCGCGGCCGACCGTGGAGCGGCAGGCGCACCGCGGCTCGGCCCCCGGCCCGGGCGGCAGGGCGGCGGACAGGAAGCGGCCCGGGCCCCGACCGGCCGGCACGGGCCCGGCTCCACCGCCCCGCCGGGAGCGGGCAACACCCGGACGGGACCAGCCACCGCCCCGGCACCACGACGCAGTACCCGAACAGGACAGGGAAGGGATTCGCATGGCGCCGATCCGCGTGATGCTCGTCGACGACCAGACGCTCTTGCGCACCGGCTTTCGCATGGTGCTCTCGGCCCAGCCCGACATGGAGGTGGTCGGGGAGGCGAGCGACGGTGCCGAGGCGATCGAGGTGCTGCGGTCGACCGCCGTCGACGTGGTGCTGATGGACGTGCGCATGCCGCGCCTGGACGGGGTGGAGGCGACCCGGCGGATCTGCGCGGCCGAGCAGCCGCCGAAGGTCCTGATCCTGACCACCTTCGACCTGGACGAGTACGCCTTCACCGGCCTGCGGGCCGGTGCCAGCGGGTTCATGCTCAAGGACGTTCCTCCTTCCGAACTGCTCACCGCGATCCGTTCCGTGCACAGCGGGGACGCCGTGGTCGCGCCGTCGACCACGCGCCGCCTCCTCGACCGGTTCGCGCCGATGCTCCCCGACGCGGCGGCCAAGCCCCGGCACGCCGGACTGGACCGGCTCACCGGACGCGAGCGCGAGGTGATGATCCTCGTCGCCCAGGGCCTCTCCAACGGCGAGATCGCCGCCCACCTCGTCCTCTCCGAGGCCACCGTCAAAACCCACGTGGGCCGCATCCTCACCAAGCTCGGCCTGCGCGACCGCGTCCAGGTCGTCGTCCTCGCCTACGAGACGGGCCTGATCCGCGCCGGCTCCGGAGGCACCGGAACCGGCCGCTGAGGGGACGGCCCCTCGCTCACCCCACGGCTCCTGCCACCCGCCGCGCGAACTCCTCGGCGGCCGCGGCGACCTCCTCCCGCGTCCACGCCAGCGCCGGCTCCGCCACCGTCACCTCGGCCATCGAGACACCCGGGGCCTCGGAGGGCATCCAGCGCCGGAAGAGGGCGGTGCCCGTCTCCTCGGCGAGCCCGGTGACCGCCGCGTCGAGCGCCTCCGCCTCGTACGGCAGCCAGACCTGGAACTGATGGGTGTGGACGGGCCGCGGGTGGACCCGGAACCACGGCACCCCGGCGGCGGCGAACCCGGCGCCGATCGCCTCGGCGACCTCCTGGGCCTTGGCCACGTACGAGGGCAGCAGCGGCAGGACCGTCTCCAGGCCGTGCAGGGCGGCGAGGGCGGTCGGGAACTGCTGGAAGAGCTGGCCGCCGTACCGGTGGCGCCACGTCCTGGCCTCCTCGACGAGGGAGGCCGACCCGGCCAGGGCGGCGCCGCCGATGCCCTCCAGTGACTTGTAGAAGGAGACGTAGACGCTGTCGGCGAGCGAGGCGATCTCCGGCAGCGGGCGGCCGAAATGGGTGGTGCACTCCCAGAGCCGGGCACCGTCCAGGTGGACCACGGCGTCCCGCTCCCGGGCGGCGGCCACCAACTCCGTCAGCTCCTCCCAGGTGGGCAGGACGAAACCGGCGTCCCGCAGCGGCAGCTCCAGCATGAGCGTGCCGAACGGTTCGGGGAACTCCTCTGTCTCGGCGGCCGTGGGCAGCCGCCGCTCACGCGTCGGGTGGACCGTGCGCAGCCCGCTCACCGCGCCGAGCGCGCCCCCCTCGTGCACCTCGGGGTGGGACAGCGGGTGGAGCGCCACCGTGCTGTTCCCCGAGCGCCCCGCCCAGCAGCGCAGGGCGACCTGCTGCGCCATCGTCCCGGTGGGGAAGAAGGCGGCCGCTTCGGTGCCGAGGACCTCGGCCACGCGGTCCTCCAGGGCCTCGACCACGCCGTTGCCGTACACGTCCACCGGCTCCGTCAGGTCGTACACCGAGGCGGCCCGCGCGGAGAGGGCGGCGAGCCGCTCCTGGAGGGTGGCGTCCGTGCTGTGGCGCGCGAGGACGCGCTCCGCGCCCCGCAGGGCGGCCGCGCGCCGGGCGTGCGCGTGACCTCCGCCGGGCTCCTCGCCGAGGGCCTTCCGCGCCAGGGGCCGCGCCACGTCCTCGGTGCCCGCCGCCGGGTCCGTCACCCTCTGCCGATCCCGCTCGTTCTCGTTCATGCCCCGATGATGTCCCAGCCGTGCGAGGGCGCGGCCGACGCGTCGGGAGCGGTTATGGAAGCACCAAGTCCGGTTCGCCGGTGCGGTGGGCGCCACTCCGGGGCGACCTGCGGAAAGGCCAAACGGAAGGGTTCAGTCCACCGGTCGTACAAATATGCACAGCCTGTGGACAACCGTGAGCCGGGCCCGAATGGCCCGCGTTAGCATGACGGAAATCGTCCGGTACCCCCAGCGGACTGGAACGGAAGGCCCCAGCCGAGTGAACACACCCTCCCTCCCCGACCCGCACGACCGCCCCGCCCGCCTCACCGTCGGCGTCGTCGGCGCCGGCCGCGTCGGCACCGCCCTCGCGGCCGCGCTCCAGCTCGCCGGGCACCGCCCGGTCGCGACCTCCGGGGTCTCCGACGCCTCCCGGCGCCGCGCCGACGCCCTGCTCCCGGGCGTCCCCCTGGTCGACCCCGCCGAGGTGCTGGCCAGTGCCGACCTCGTCCTGCTCACCGTCCCCGACGACGCCCTGCCCGACCTGGTCGAAGGGCTCGCCGCCACCGGCGCCGTCCGCCCCGGCCAGCTGCTGGTGCACACCTCGGGCCGGTACGGCGTCGACGTGCTCGCCCCCGCCCGCCGAGCCGGGGCGCTGCCGCTCGCCCTGCACCCCGCGATGACCTTCACCGGCACCCCCGTCGACGTGCAGCGCCTGGCCGGCTGCTCCTTCGGCGTCACCGCCCCGGACGAGCTGCGCCTCGCCGCCGAAGCCCTGGTCATCGAGATGGGCGGCGAGCCGGAATGGATCGCCGAGGAGGCCCGTCCCCTCTATCACGCGGCCCTCGCGCTGGGCGCCAACCACCTGGTCACCCTGGTCGCCGAGGCCATGGAGCTGCTGCGCGAGGCCGGCGTCGGCGCCCCCGACCGGATGCTCGGCCCCCTCCTCGGCGCCGCCCTGGACAACGCCCTGCGCTCCGGCGACGCCGCCCTCACCGGCCCGGTCGCCCGCGGGGACGCCGGGACCGTCGCCGCCCATGTCGAGCAGTTGCGCAGCCACGCCCCGCGCACCGTCCCCGGGTACCTCGCGATGGCCCGGGCCACCGCCGACCGAGCCCTTGACCAGGGCCTGCTCAAGCCCGACCTCGCGGCCGCCCTCCTCGCCGTCCTGGCCGACCGCGCCCAGGACTCCGCACACCGCCGGCCCCCGGGCACCGGTCCCGGCACACCTCCCGCCGACGGCGGCCACCCCGACGACGAGCGCCCCGACGGCGAAGGCCAGGACGGCGAAGGCCAGGACGGAACGGACCGATGACCCACCCCACCCCCACCTCGCCCACCGCCACCGCGAAGGGCCCCGCCCGAGCCGCCACCCTCGTCCGCACCGCCGCGGAGCTGCACGCCGTGCCGCGCCCCGGGCGGCGGGCCGTGGTGATGACGATGGGCGCGCTCCACGAGGGCCACGCCCAGCTCGTCGCCACCGCCCGCGAGCTGGCCGGACCCGACGGGCAGGTCGTCGTCACCGTCTTCGTCAACCCGCTCCAGTTCGGCGCGGGTGAAGACCTGGACCGGTACCCGCGCACCCTCGACGCCGACCTGGAGACCGCCCGCACGGCCGGTGCCGACCTGGTCTTCGCCCCCTCGGTGGACGAGGTCTACCCGGGCGGCGAACCGCAGGTCAGGATCACCGCCGGGCCGCTCGGCGGCCTGCTCGAAGGCGCCACCCGCCCCGGCCACTTCGACGGCATGCTCACCGTCGTCGCCAAGCTCCTCCACCTCACCCGGCCCGACCTCGCGCTCTACGGACAGAAGGACGCCCAGCAGCTCGCGCTGATCCGCCGCATGGTGAAGGACCTCAACTTCGGCGTCGAGATCGTCGCCGTCCCCACCGTCCGCGAGGCCGACGGACTGGCCCGCTCCAGCCGCAATCGCTTCCTCTCCGCCGCCGAGCGCCGCACCGCGCTCGCCCTCTCCCGCGCCCTGTTCGCGGGCCGTGCCCGCCTGGGCGCCCAGGAAGCCCTGCGCGACCGCGCCGACGCGGCCCCCGGCGACCCCGCCCGCGCCGAGGCGCTCGACGCCCTCGGCGAGTCCCGCCTCGCCGCCGGCGCCCATGCCGTGGCCCACGCCCAGGTCCCCGGCCCCGCCGCCGTCCGCGAGTCGGCCCGCGCCGTGCTCAGCGACGCGGGCCGCGCCGAGCCGCCACTCGTCCTTGACTACCTCGCCCTGATCGACCCGGCCACCTTCCGCGAGGTCACCGAGGATCACCACGGGGAAGCCGTCCTCGCCGTCGCCGCGAAGGTCGGCGCCACCCGCCTCATCGACAACATCCCCCTCCACTTCGCACCGCACGGAGCCGCCTCGTGACCGGCCAGCCCCCCGAGCAGAGGACCCCCCGCACGGCGATACGCCTGCCCGCGCCCGCCCCGGGCTGGGCCGAGCCCGCCGACGTCGTGGTGGTCGGCAGCGGTGTCGCCGGGCTGACCGCGGCCCTGCGCTGCGCGGCGGCGGGACTGCGTACGGTCGTCGTCACCAAGGCGCGGCTGGACGACGGGTCGACGCGGTGGGCGCAGGGCGGGATCGCCGCCGCGCTCGGCGAGGGCGACACCCCCGGCCAGCACCTCGACGACACCCTCGTCGCGGGCGCCGGCCTCTGCGACGAGGAGGCGGTCCGCCTGCTGGTCACCGAGGGGCCGGACGCGGTGCGCCGCCTCATCGACACCGGCGCCGTCTTCGACACCGCCGACGACGGGGGCACCATCGCGCTCACCCGCGAGGGCGGCCACCACCGGCGCCGGATCGCCCACGCGGGCGGCGACGCGACCGGCGCGGAGATCTCCCGTGCCCTGGTCGCCGCCGTCCGCGCCCGCTCGATCCGCACAGTCGAGAACGCCCTCGTCCTCGACCTGCTCACCGACGCCGAGGGCCGCACCGCCGGAGTCACCCTGCACGTGATGGGCGAGGGGCGGCACGACGGCGTCGGCGCCATCCACGCCCCCGCCGTGGTCCTCGCCACCGGCGGCATGGGCCAGGTCTTCTCCGCCACCACCAACCCGGCGGTCTCCACCGGCGACGGCGTGGCGCTCGCGCTGCGCGCCGGGGCCGAGGTCTCCGACCTGGAGTTCGTCCAGTTCCACCCGACCGTCCTCTTCCTCGGCGCCGACGCCGAGGGCCAGCAGCCGCTGGTCTCCGAGGCGGTCCGGGGCGAGGGGGCGCACCTGGTCGACGCCGACGGGGTGCGCTTCATGGCCGGGCAGCACGAACTGGCCGAACTGGCCCCGCGCGACATCGTCGCCAAGGCGATCACGCGCCGGATGCGGGAGCAGGACGCCGAGCACATGTACCTCGACGCCCGCCACTTCGGCGCAGGGATGTGGGCCGAGCGCTTCCCGACCATCCTCGCCGCGTGCCGCGCCCACTCCATCGACCCGGTCAGCGAGCCGATCCCGGTCGCCCCCGCGGCCCACTACGCCTCCGGCGGCATCCGCACCGACCGCTCGGGCCGCACCACCCTCCCCGGCCTCTACGCCTGCGGCGAGGCCGCCTGCACCGGCGTCCACGGCGCCAACCGCCTCGCCTCCAACTCCCTCCTGGAGGGGCTGGTCTACGCGGAGCGCATCGCCGACGCCATCGTGGCGGCCCACCCGGCCGACGGCCCCGCGCCCGTACCGGCTGAGCCCGCCTCGGCCGCGACGGCCCCCCTGCTCGCCCCCGAGCAGCGGTTCGCCATCCAGCGGACCATGACGCGCGGCGCCGGAGTCCTGCGGTCCGAAGCCTCCCTCGCCGCGGCCGCCGAAGCCTTGTCGGTCATCCGCGAGCAGGCCGGGGACCTCCCGGCCGAGGGCGCGCACGGCGAGGCCAAGCCCGCCGAGCCGGGCGTCGAGAGCTGGGAGGCGACCAACCTCCTCTGTGTCGCCCGCGTCCTCGTCGACTCCGCCCGCCGCCGCACCGAGACCCGCGGCTGCCACTGGCGCGAGGACCACCCGGACCGCGACGACAACCGCTGGCGCCGCCACCTCGTCACGCGGCTGAACCAGGACCGTACGCTCACCGTGCACACCACCGACGGGCCGGGCCTCCCGGCCACCGCCCCGGCCGGGGGCGCGCCGTGAGCCGTACCGGTGGCCGCGAGCCGGCCGCCCACCGCCCCGCCCGGCCCGACCGCGCACACCCTTTCCCACCCCGACCCCACCCTCCCCAGGAGCCCTGACCGTGAGCAGCACCCCCGACCTCCCCCTCCACCGGATCGGCGCCCAGGACGAGGGCGGCGGCTGCGGTGACTCCTGCGGCTGCGGGCACTCCGCCGAGGAGACGGAACTGACCATCGACCCGGCGCTCGCCGCGTACTTCGCCACCGCCGGGGTCGACCCGTTCGACGTCGAGCAGGTCGCCCTGCTCGCGCTCGCCGAGGACCTCGCCGACGGCGAGGACGTCACCACCGTCGCCACCATCCCCGGGGACGCGGTCGCCACCGCCGACTTCACCGCCCGGGAGAACGGCACGGTCGCCGGGCTCCGGATCGCCGAGGCGGTGCTGTCGATCGTCGCCACCGAGGAGTTCGAGGTGGACCGGCACGTCGAGGACGGCGACCGGATCACCGCGGGCGAGACGCTGCTGACCGTCACCGCCCGCACCCGCGACCTGCTCACCGCCGAGCGCAGCGCCCTCAACATCCTCTGCCGCCTCTCCGGCATCGCCACCGCCACCCGCGCCTGGGCGGACGCCCTGGAGGGGACGAAGGCGAAGGTGCGCGACACCCGCAAGACCACCCCCGGCCTGCGCGCCCTGGAGAAGTACGCGGTCCGCTGCGGCGGCGGCGTCAACCACCGCATGTCGCTCTCCGACGCGGCCCTCGTCAAGGACAACCACGTCGTCGCGGCCGGCGGCGTGGCCGCCGCGTTCCGCGCGGTCCGCGAGCGCTTCCCGGAGGTCCCCATCGAGGTCGAGGTCGACACCCTCCACCAGCTCCGCGAGGTGGTGGAGGCCGGCGCCGACCTGATCCTGCTGGACAACTTCACCACCATCGAGACCGAGGAGGCCGTCGCCCTGGTCGACGGCCGCGCCCTGCTGGAGTCCTCCGGCCGCCTCACCCTGACGAGCGCCCGCGCCTACGCCGAGACCGGCGTCGACTACCTCGCGGTGGGCGCCCTCACCCACTCCGCGCCCGTCCTCGACATCGGTCTGGACCTGCGCGGACCCGCCCGCCTCACCGCCGTCGAGGGAGCGGGCGCCTGATGCTGCTCACCATCGACGTCGGCAACACCCACACCGTCCTCGGCCTCTTCGACGCCGACGAGATCGTGGAGCACTGGCGGATCTCCACCGACCCGAGGCGCACCGCCGACGAGCTGGCCGTCCTCCTCCAGGGCCTGATGGGCACCCACCCGCTGCTCGGCGAGGAGCTGGGCGACGGCATCGAGGGCATCGCCATCTGCTCGACGGTCCCCTCGGTCCTGCACGAGCTGCGCGAGGTGACCCGGCGGTACTACGGCGACGTGCCCGCCGTGCTGGTCGAGCCCGGCATCAAGACCGGCGTGCCGATCCTCATGGACAACCCGAAGGAGGTCGGCGCCGACCGCATCATCAACGCGGCCGCCGCCATCGAGCTCTTCGGCGGCCCCGCGATCGTCGTCGACTTCGGCACCGCCACCACCTTCGACGCCGTCTCGGCCCGCGGCGAGTACGTCGGCGGTGTCATCGCCCCCGGCATCGAGATCTCGGTGGAGGCGCTTGGCGCGAAGGGCGCCCAGCTCCGCAAGATCGAGGTGGCCCGGCCGCGCAGCGTGATCGGCAAGAACACCGTCGAGGCGATGCAGTCCGGCATCATCTACGGCTTCGCCGGCCAGGTCGACGGCGTGGTGGCCCGGATGGCCCGCGAGCTGGCCGACGACCCCCAGGACGTCACGGTCATCGCCACCGGCGGCCTCGCCCCGCTGGTCCTCAAGGAGTCCACCGTCATCGACGAGCACGAGCCCTGGCTCACCCTGATCGGCCTCCGCCTGGTCTACGAGCGGAACCGGCCACGCCTCTGACGGCGCCGCCCGCGACCGGGCCGCCGCCTCGCCGGCCCCCGTCCCCCCGCCCGACCGGCGGCGCGGGCGGGGCCGTTCGGAGGGCCCTGACGTGCGGAACCGCGCCACCCCATTTACGTTAAGCCGATTTTGTCTGGTTTGTGCGTATCGTCGGCCCATGCCCACGCCATACGGATTCCGCGGCGGCATGGCGTTCGGCGCAGACGAGCTGCGTGTGCTCCGACGCGCCCTCGCCATCGCCCTCCAGCCCAGCACCGCCGACGACGAAGACGTCTCCAGCTGTCTGCGTCTGGCCCACTCGGTCGACGAGGCGGTCCACGAGAGTGCCCGGCTCCGTGCCTTCCTCCTCGCCGACCTCGCCCGCTACCGGGCGGCCCTGCCGGGCACGGTCGCGGGGTACCTCCCTCTGCTGGAGGAAGCCCTCGGCGCCGGATACCAGCCGGTTCCCGACGACCTCGCCGCCCTCAGAGCCCTGCGCGGCAACGAGGTCGCGGCCGACCTGCTCGCCCGCTGCCGGGTCCTCGCCGAGCGCGCGGTCCGGGCGAAGCTGGCGGGCCGCCCGGTCCCGGCCGAGGCCGCGCGCGCCACGGTCCCCGCCTCGCGCACCCGCCTGCACGCGCTGCCCGGCGGCGACGCGGCCGAGCGCCCGGCGGGCCCCGGCCCCGACCGGCGCCCCGGCACTCCCGACCCCGAGCGCGAGCGGCCGGTGCCGACGCCCGCCGAGGTCTTCCCGCCCAAGCGCAAACCGGCCCCGCCGGCCGAACCCCCGAGGAAGCTCGCCGCCGGCTGACCCGGCACCGCACCCGGACGACCCGGTGCCGGGCGGAGAACCCCGCCGCCCGACACCGGGTCCTCCGCGTACGCGCGCGGGATGCGGCGCCGACACGGCCGGGGCGGGGCGCGGGCCCCGGAAGCCGGTGGTTACTCTGGTCCCATGGACTACGTCTCCGCGCTTCTGCCTCCCACGGTGATGGCCATCTTCTTCGGCGCCCTCATCACGGTCATCGTGAAGACCCAGGGCGGCGCCAACAAGGCCAAGGAGGACGCGGCCGTCGACGCCGCCCTCGCCCGCGTCGAGAACACCCGTCAGGCCGCCGCACCGGCCAAGGACCTCTGAGACCGGACCTCACCCCGCCGCGCGCCCGCGCCCTCCCGTCGTACGCCCGCCGTGCGGCGCGTCGAGGGCCGCCGCACGTGCCGCTCGCGCACCCCGCCCGCCGTGCCCTGCCCGGCCGGAGCGGGGTTTCCGCATTTCCGGGCGGGTTCCGAGGTGCTCCGGGACGGTGAGCGCGGGTGCTCCCGGGCGATCCCCTTTTCGCGTTCCGTGGCCCTGCCGCGCCATGTCCGCCGGAGAATGCGGCTGTTCCCGCACTAAGGTGCACCTGTGCCTCGGCCCTTGGGAGAACTTGAAGACGCCGTCATGACACGGGTGTGGAAGTGGAACCGCCCTGTGACCGTTCGGGAAGTGCTGGAGGATCTTCAGCAGGAACGATCGATCGCTTACACCACCGTGATGACGGTAATGGACAATCTCTATCAGAAGGGCTGGGTGCGGAGAGAAGCGGAGGGGCGGGCCTATCGATATGCGGCGGTCTCGACCCGTGCCGCGTACGCCGCCGCGCTGATGAACGAGGCCTGGCAGCGCAGCGACAACCAGGCCGCCGCTCTCGTCGCGTTCTTCGGCATGATGTCGCCCGAACAACGCGAAGCCCTCACAGACGCGATGCGCGTCGTCCAACTTCCCGCGGAAGCGCCCCGAGAAGTCCCCGCGCCGCCGGAAGGCGCGGAAGAAGCCGACCACGCCGAAGAGGCGGAACGCCCGGAAGAACCGGCACAAGCCGACGAGGACCCTCCCGCGCCCACCGCGGCCGCGGAACTCCCGGAATCCGAGGGCGGTGCCGCCCAGGCCGGTGGCGGGCGATAGCGTCGCCGGTATGTCCTCAGGGTCGGCGGATGACTCCGCAGAAGCAGCAGCAGAACACCCGGCGGCACCGGGCGGGGCCGCACCGGCCCGCCCCACCGCGCCGGAACGGGCCGCGGAGAACGCGGCGGGCGGCAATGGCACGCCCCCCGCGAAAGCCCTCAGCGTCCGCCGCGCCCGCACCAGCGACATCCCCGCGGTCCGCTCTCTGCTCGACTCCTACGTACGCAAGGGCATCCTGCTCGACAAAGCGACGGTGACCCTTTACGAGGACATCCAGGAGTTCTGGGTCGCCGAACGCGACGACAACGCCGAGGTCGTCGGTTGCGGTGCCCTTCACGTGATGTGGGAAGACCTCGCCGAAGTCCGCACTCTCGCGGTGAATCCCGAGGTCAGAGGCGCGGGCGTGGGCCATCAGGTACTCGGCAAGCTCCTTCAGACGGCGCGCTGGCTGGGAGTGCGGCGGGTTTTCTGCCTCACCTTCGAGGTCGACTTCTTCGCCCGCCACGGCTTCGTCGAGATCGGTGAGACACCGGTGGATCACGACGTCTACAGCGAGCTGCTGCGTTCCTATGACGAGGGTGTCGCGGAGTTCCTCGGGCTCGAACGGGTGAAACCGAACACCCTCGGCAACAGCCGCATGCTTCTGCATCTCTGAGCGCCCGCCCGGTACGGTGATCGCCCGCCATTTCCCGAAGGCGCCCCCGCTGTGGTGAGCTATGTCCGAAACGCGCACGTTTCCGGAGCTCTTCCCGGCGCCTTCCCCGCATCGGTTCCCCCAGGGGGTTTGTGTTTTCCGGTGAAAAGCGGTTTGCTTTCCGGCGTACTGCATATAACAGGGGATGGCGAAACGGCGGGCATCCGCTGCGGCCTCGGCCCTGAAGTTATCGATGAAAGGAAATCCCGTGGCACAGAAGGTTCAGGTCCTTCTTGTCGATGACCTCGACGGTGGCGAGGCGGACGAGACCGTGACGTTCGCGCTCGACGGCAAGTCCTACGAGATCGACCTCAAGTCCGAGCACGCCGAAGAGCTGCGCTCGCTCCTGGAGCGGTACGTGAAGGGCGGCCGGCGCACCGGTGGCCGCAGCACCGGCGGCCGTGGCCGCGCGACCCGCGCCGCCTCCGGCGGTTCCGGCCCGGAGACCGCGGTCATCCGCGCCTGGGCCAAGGAGAACGGTTACGACATCAACGACCGCGGCCGCGTCCCGGCCAACATCCGCGCCGAGTACGAGAAGGCCAACGGCTGATCTCCGCTCCGCCCCAGTCTGAGCCGGTGGCACGCCGTCGCCGCCGCGCTCACCAGCCGTACGAGGTCGGGGGCGCCGCCGTCGCCCAGCCGTGTCAGACCGGGCAGGACGGGCGTGCGCCCCGGCCGTCCGGCGACCGGCGACCGCAGCCACCGCGCGGCAGCACCGGCCTCCTCCCGTCCCGGCGGCGCGGGCGCCACCAGGTGGCCGCCCTCCCCGACGCCGCGCAGCTCGGGGACGAGGCCGCCCCACTCCAGCCAGTCGAGCAGCCCCGGCAGCTCGCCCGCGGAGCCGGGCGCCACCAGCAGGCGCATCGTCTCCCCGTCCACCGCCACCGGCGTCGACGGGTGCAGCCGGTCCAGCACCTCCCACCCGGCCCGCGCGGGCAGCGAGAGCGCGTCGAAGGCGACCCCGGTCGGCAGCAGCGGCGGCGCCCCGCCCGTCACCGGCCAGCCCACCCCCTCCGCGTACCAGGCGCGCCACGCGTCGTACGCCCCGGCGCCGTCGGGGAGCGGAGGGCGCGGGCGCGGTACGGGCGGCCGGGCGGAGCCGGCGGGCGCGGCGGGCTCCGCCGCCCGGCGCGGGCGGGGCGTGCGGGGGCCGTTCGGGCCGGGGGACACCATGTCGGGGAGAACCCCGGGAACCTTCGCAAGGTTACGTACCGTTGTGCGGTGTGTGCGAAGGGTTCGCACGGTGAGGGGTCTGCGCGGCATTCGGCGGCGCAAGGCTGTTCGCCCGTAGCTGAGGGATGGGAGGTGATCGGCATGGACTGCCGGTTGCCGCGGGTAAGAGATGCCTAGTGGGGAGGGGCGAGAGGCTCGTCCGGCCGTCCCGCGTTCGCCATCGGCGTAGTGGCAGTGCGGGTAACAGCTTGGCCTGCGGGAACATCGTCTCGCACCATCGGGTTGGAGCAGTTGTCGGCGTTCGGGGTCAGGAGGCCACTGACGGGTGTCGGCAGTTGGAATGAGCGGTCCCCGCTTGCGGGACTAAGCTGCGGAAGGACAGGGAGGGGACCGACCCCTTACTGCCTGACCGCTCTGAGGAGCGATTAACGATGTTCGAGAGGTTCACCGACCGCGCGCGGCGGGTTGTCGTCCTGGCTCAGGAAGAAGCCCGGATGCTCAACCACAACTACATCGGCACCGAGCACATTCTCCTGGGACTGATCCACGAGGGTGAGGGTGTCGCCGCTAAGGCCCTGGAGAGCCTCGGGATTTCGCTCGAGGCGGTCCGCCAGCAGGTGGAGGAGATCATCGGTCAGGGCCAGCAGGCCCCGTCCGGCCACATCCCCTTCACCCCTCGCGCCAAGAAGGTCCTGGAGCTTTCGCTCCGCGAGGCCCTCCAGCTCGGCCACAACTACATCGGCACGGAGCACATCCTGCTCGGCCTGATCCGCGAGGGCGAGGGCGTCGCCGCCCAGGTCCTCGTGAAGCTGGGCGCCGATCTGAACCGGGTGCGGCAGCAGGTCATCCAGCTGCTCTCCGGTTACTCCGGAGGCAAGGAGGCCGCCACGGCAGGCGGTCCGGCCGAGGGCACGCCCTCGACCTCCCTGGTCCTCGACCAGTTCGGCCGCAACCTCACGCAGGCCGCCCGCGAATCCAAGCTCGACCCGGTCATCGGGCGCGAGAAGGAGATCGAGCGGGTCATGCAGGTGCTGTCGCGCCGTACCAAGAACAATCCGGTCCTCATCGGCGAGCCCGGCGTCGGCAAGACCGCCGTCGTCGAGGGACTGGCGCAGGCCATCGTCAAGGGCGAGGTGCCCGAGACCCTCAAGGACAAGCACCTCTACACCCTGGACCTCGGCGCGCTGGTCGCCGGCTCCCGGTACCGCGGTGACTTCGAGGAGCGCCTGAAGAAGGTCCTCAAGGAGATCCGCACCCGCGGTGACATCGTCCTGTTCATCGACGAGCTGCACACGCTCGTCGGCGCGGGCGCCGCCGAGGGCGCGATCGACGCCGCCTCGATCCTCAAGCCGATGCTCGCCCGCGGTGAGCTCCAGACGATCGGTGCGACCACCCTCGACGAGTACCGCAAGCACCTGGAGAAGGACGCCGCGCTGGAGCGCCGCTTCCAGCCGATCCAGGTCGCGGAGCCGTCGCTGCCGCACACCATCGAGATCCTCAAGGGTCTGCGGGACCGGTACGAGGCCCACCACCGGGTCTCCATCACCGACTCCGCGCTGGTGGCCGCCGCGACCCTGGCCGACCGGTACATCTCGGACCGCTTCCTGCCGGACAAGGCGATCGACCTGATCGACGAGGCCGGTTCCCGGATGCGCATCCGCCGGATGACCGCGCCGCCGGACCTCCGGGAGTTCGACGAGAAGATCGCCGGTGTCCGCCGGGACAAGGAGTCCGCGATCGACTCGCAGGACTTCGAGAAGGCCGCCTCCCTCCGCGACAAGGAGAAGCAGCTCCTGGCCGCCAAGGCCAAGCGGGAGAAGGAGTGGAAGGCCGGCGACATGGACGTCGTCGCCGAGGTCGACGAGGACCTGATCGCCGAGGTCCTGGCCACGGCCACGGGCATCCCGGTCTTCAAGCTGACCGAGGAGGAGTCCTCGCGTCTGCTGCGCATGGAGGACGAGCTCCACAAGCGCGTCATCGGCCAGAAGGACGCCGTCAAGGCGCTCTCCCGGGCGATCCGGCGTACGCGGGCCGGGCTCAAGGACCCGAAGCGTCCCGGTGGCTCGTTCATCTTCGCCGGTCCGTCCGGTGTCGGTAAGACCGAGCTGTCCAAGGCGCTCGCCGAGTTCCTCTTCGGCGACGAGGAGGCGCTGATCTCCCTCGACATGTCGGAGTTCAGCGAGAAGCACACGGTCTCCCGCCTCTTCGGCTCGCCCCCCGGCTACGTGGGGTACGAAGAGGGCGGTCAGCTGACCGAGAAGGTGCGCCGCAAGCCGTTCTCCGTCGTCCTCTTCGACGAGGTGGAGAAGGCCCACCCGGACATCTTCAACTCGCTGCTCCAGATCCTGGAGGACGGTCGCCTGACCGACTCCCAGGGCCGGGTCGTCGACTTCAAGAACACGGTCATCATCATGACGACCAACCTCGGCACCCGGGACATCTCCAAGGGCTTCAACCTGGGCTTCGCCGCCCAGGGCGACACCAAGAGCAACTACGAGCGGATGAAGGCGAAGGTCAGCGACGAGCTGAAGCAGCACTTCCGCCCCGAGTTCCTCAACCGTGTCGACGACGTCATCGTCTTCCCGCAGCTCAGCCAGGACGACATCCTCCAGATCGTCGACCTCATGGTCGGCCGCGTGGACGAGCGTCTGAAGGACCGGGACATGGGCCTGGAGCTCAGCGCGGAGGCCAAGGAGCTGCTCGCCAAGAAGGGTTACGACCCGGTTCTGGGCGCGCGTCCGCTGCGTCGCACCATCCAGCGGGAGATCGAGGACACCCTGTCCGAGAAGATCCTCTTCGGCGACCTCCGCCCCGGCCACATCGTGGTCGTCGGCACCGAGGGCGAGGGCGACGCCAAGACCTTCACCTTCCGGGGTGAGGAGAAGGCCGCGCTGCCGGACGCCCCGCCGGTCGAGTCGGCCGCCGGTGGCGGACCGAACCTGAGCAAGGAGTAAGCCGGGCGCGCCCCCAGGGGCGCCGCCAGGCTGGGCCGCCTCCCCGGGCCTGTTCCTCGGAACGGGACCGGGGAGGCGGCCTTTCCGCGTCCGGGCCCGGCCGGGGGCGGTGGCGGCGTCATCCGGGCCTCCCGGCCCGTACCCGCTTCACCCCCACCAGCTCCCGGTAGCGCGGCCTCGCCGCGAAGTCGGCCCTGCTCCAGACGGCGGGCCTGCCCGCCTCCCGGCACAGGTGCAGGATCGCGTCCTCGGCCGCCCAGAGGCCGACATGGGCGCCGTACGCCGTGCCGTCGGGGCTGAAGAGGAGCAGGTCGAGCGGGGCGGGTTCGGGGACCCGGAGCGTGGCGGTCCGGTCGGCCCAGAGCTCGGCCGAGCGCAGCGGCGGCAGGGGGCGGCCGAAGCGGCGCAGCACCTCGTAGGCGTAGAGCTGGCAGTTCCCGCCGAGGGCCAGGTCCGGGTCGGCGGTGGCGGCGGGGGAGCCCGGGTAGCGGCTGCCCGCGTACGGGACGGTCCAGAGGTCGGCCGGGAGGCGGGCCAGAAGTCCTTCCACCCGCGCCATCCTGCCCTCCGGGGCGCCGGTGGAGTACCCGCCGGGCGGGCGGGTCCGGCCGGTGTGTCTGCGCACGTAGGCGGGGGCGGGCCGCGCCTTACCCCGGGTCGGGCCCCAGGCAGGCCCTGCCCGACGCCCTGGCCCCGTCCGGTCGGGGCCAGGGCCGCCGCGTAGGCCCTGCCCCACCCCAGCGGAGCGCGCTCAGGCCGGGCCGAGCGCCCTTGCCATCCCCAGCGGAGCCCGCCGTACGGCTTGCCGAACCCCCAGCCCGGCGGGCCGCGAGCCTTGCCGTACCCCCGAGAGCGCCCCGAGACCCTCCAGACCCCCTCCAGGAGTGGCCTGGGCCACTTCCAGGGGCCCTCATCGGGCCCTCGTCAAGGGTGAGTTGAGGGGGTCGGCGGGGTGGCCCAGGCCACTTTCGGAGGGGGTTCGGCGGCGGTGCCGGGTGACAAGCGGCACAGGCCGTTTCGGGCCTACTACGACCCATAGGAGCAATGTGGCCCGATTTGGAGGTTTACGCACGGGTTTGCCGGGCCGCGCGGATCGTTCGACGTGTGAACGGCTTCACTTCAACGGCCCGGCCGCCCTCTTTCGGGCCCGATCTGGGGCCTCACCCCCTCCCGGGGGGTGAATTGGGTGGTTTTGGGACGATGCGTTTGAACTGTCAAGGGCGTGGATTACCCCCCTCCGATATACGACATCCGGTAGTAGATGGGCCCTTTGTCCTGGGCTGGGGGGTCGGGTTACCAAGGTGAGGCACCGGCGAAACGTCGGGCTCCATCTTTTCCGGATCACGGAGGTCCACCCCGTATGTCGAAGCGCGCCACGAACCTCAACCTCGCCTCGCCCCAGCTCCGTACGCGGGTCGCCGTCCTGGCCGCCGGTGCCGGCGCCTCGGCGATGCTCGGGGTCGGGGTCGCGTCCGCCGCGACCGGTGCGGATGCCGCCCCTGGTGCCGCGGCCGGTGCGGTCGCCGCTCAGGCCGACGCGCAGTCGAAGGCCGCCCAGGCCGTCGAGAAGGCCGAGCAGTCCAAGAAGGAAGCTCCCAAGGCCAAGCCCGCCGAGAAGAAGGCGGAGAAGAAGCCGGAGAGCAAGCCCGCGAAGAAGAAGTCTTCGTGGAACGTCCCGGTCCACAACGCCTCGATCTCCGCCACCTTCGGCACCGGCGGTGACCGCTGGGCCAACAAGCACTCCGGCCAGGACTACGCGGTGCCGGTCGGCACCTCGGTCGAGGCCGCCCACGACGGCACGGTCGTCAAGGCCGGCGGCAACGGCGCCGGCGACGGCCCCGCCTACGGCAACGCCGTCGTCATCAAGCACGCCGACAAGACGTACACCCAGTACGCCCACCTGTCGCAGATCAACGTGAGCCCCGGCCAGACCGTCAAGACGGGCGAGAAGATCGCCCTCTCCGGCAACACCGGTAACTCCAGCGGTCCTCACCTGCACTTCGAGACCCGGACCAGCTCCGCCTACGGCTCCGCCATCGACCCCGCCGCGTTCCTGCGCAGCAAGGGTCTGTGATCCGGCCCTAGGGAGCGCCCCGGCGCACACGGCACCCCTGGACGGCGGTGCGGGCTCTCAGCCCGCGCCGCCGTTCGGCGTGCCACGCCACCATGGCCCGGAGCCGCGGCCGCCCCCGGCGCCCCCATCGTCCGGGAGCCGCACGATGGGGAAGCTCCCCGTGCTGGTAGGGGCGTGGTCCGGCAGCCAGAGCACGGCGACCGCGCCCTCCGGCGCGGCCCCGGGCTCGGCGCCGGGCGTGCGGACGTTGCGGAAGGTGAGCCGCGCCCCCAGCACCCTGGCCTGCCCCGCCGCGATGGTCAGCCCCAGCCCGTGGCCCCGGCCCGCCCGGTCGGCGCTACCGGTGCGGAACCGGCTCGGCCCGTCGGCCAGCAGCTCCTCGGGGAAGCCGGGCCCGTGGTCCCGTACCCGGATGACCCGGCCCTCGACGGTGACCTGGACCGGGGGGCGGCCGTGCTTGGCGGCGTTGGCCAGCAGATTGCCGAGGACCCGCTCCAGGCGTCGCGGGTCGGTCGCCACGTCCGCGTCGTAGAGGACCCGCACCTCCACGTCGGGGCCGAGCGTGCGGACCCGGCGGGTGACGAACTCGCCAAGGGCGATCTCCTGGAGCTCGGCGCGTTCGGCGGAGGTGTCCAGGCGGGACACCTCCAACACGTCCTCGACCAGCGTCCGCATGGCCTGCGCCCGGTCGCGCACCAGCTCGGTGGGGCGGCCGGGCGGCAGCAGCTCGGCGGCGGTCAGCAGGCCGGTGACGGGGGTGCGCAGCTCGTGGGCGATGTCGGCGGTGACCCGGCGCTCCGCCTCCAGCCGCTGCTTCAGGGCGTCGGCCATCGCGTCCACCGCCCGGGCCAGGTCGTCGGTCTCGTCGCGGACCACCCCGCCGATCGCCGACCGCACCCGGACGTCGGTCCGGCCCTCGGCCACCTGGCCCGCGGCGGCCGCCGCCTTCCGCAGCCGGTGGGAGAGCTGCCCGCCGATCAGCACGCCGAGCGCGCAGCCGCCCAGGACGACCGCGCCCGAGCCGATGAGCAGGGCCCGGTCGAGGTCCCGCATGATCGTCGAGCTGCGGTCGTTGAAGCGGGTGTGCACGGAGAGGACGCGGCCGTCACCGAGCGGCACAGCGCCCCAGATGTCGGGCACGCCCTCGTGGAACTCCTGGATGAAGGTGGCGCGGCGGCCCGCCTCCGCCCGCTCCCGCAGCTCGTCGGGGATGTCCGGGTCGTCGATCTTGGCGCCGAACTGGAGCCTGCCGGTCCCCGCGTAGATCCGCTGGGCGAACTGGACCCGCTCGTCCTGGAGGTCCCGGGCGTTGTCGAGCATCGAGATCCGGGCGGCGTTGTGCACGACGAGGCTGAGGGCGAGCGCGACGAGCGCCCCCACCAGGGCGATGGCCGCGCTCAGCTTCCACCGCAGCCCGGTGTGCAGGTGCCCGCGCAGCCGGTCGCGCAGCCGCGCCCACCAGCTTCCCGGGTGGGCCCCGGCGGCTGGGGACGCGCCGCCGGGGCCGGTACGGGAGGCCGCCCCGGGCCCGGCGGGGGCGGAGCGGCGGCGGAGGCCGAGCACCTCAGGCCCTCAGTTTGTAGCCGAAGCCGCGGACAGTCTCTATCCGCTCCTGGCCGATCTTGGCCCGCAGCCGCTGGACGTGCACGTCGACCACCCGGGTGTCGCCGCCCCAGCCGTAGTCCCAGACGCGTTCCAGCAGCTTGTCGCGGGAGAGGACGGTACCGGGCGCGGCCGAGAACTCCAGCAGCAGCCGCATCTCGGTCGGCGTGAGCGCGACCGGGGTCCCGGCGCGCCGCACCACCATGCCCTCGGTGTCCAGGTCGAGGTCGCCGAAGCGGAGCAGCCCGTCCGTCGCCGCGGGGCCACCGGGCGGTTCCTCCTCGGCCCGGCCGCCCCCGGCACCGGCCGCGTGGCCGAAGCGGCGCAGCACGGCGCGGATGCGGGCGACCAGGACCGAGCCGTCGAACGGCTTGGTGACGTAGTCGTCGGCGCCCGCCTCCAGGCCGAGGACCACGTCGATGGAGTCGGCCCGCGCCGAGAGCATGATCACCGGAACGGTCGACTCGTCCCGGATGCGGCGGCACAGGCTCACCCCGTCCATCCCGGGCACCATCACGTCGAGCAGGGCGATGTCCGGCCGGTCCGCGCGGAACGCCTCCAGCCCCGAGAACCCGTCGGGCATGGCGGTCACCCGGAAGCCGACCCGCTCCAGGGCGAGCTGGGTCGCCTCCCGGATCACGTCGTCGTCCTCCACGAACAGGACATGGGTGTGGTCGGCCATCGGGCGGGTCCTCTGTTCTCCAGTTCTCCGGGCTGCCGCGGGCGCGTCCGGGGCGCGGGGCTCCCGGCGGGCGGCGGCCCGGTCTGCGGGCGGTCGCGGGTCGGACGGCGCGGGTGCCGCCCCGACGATGGTGTCAGGCGCCGGGCGCGGCCCCGCTCCCGGTACCGCCGTCCCCCGCCGCCGACGGGCTCTCGCCCAGCGCCTGCGGCGGCTCGGAGGTGACCGTGTTGCTGTAGTCGTTGTGCATCCGGTACTGCTCCACGAAGGCCCCGTCCTTCCAGTGGTAGGTCACGACCTCCTCGCCCGAGGGGTACGCGACCGAGTCCCCCTTGTCGTACATCTGCCGGGTCACGACCAGGTCGCCCCGGTCGATCTCGGCGTAGACGGGGGGCGTCTCGTTCCGGAAGACGTTGACGTACCCCTGGGTGCCGGCGGCCTCCTCGGCCGCCTTCCCCTCCGGGGCCACGCGGTAGGCGTAGGCGCCGATGCCGACGGCGTCGCCGCAGGTCATCACGTTGATCACGACGTCGGAGACCTTGGCGCCGGTCAGGTCGCCGTAGCTGACGTCGACCGGGTACTCGTCGCCGACACAGGGCTTCAGGTCGCGCTTGACGCCGGGATCGACCTCGGGGTCCGCCTTGAGCAGCCTCACCGCGTCGGCCCGCTTCACCCGGGGCGTGGGGCTCGCCGCGCCGGTGGGGGAGGAGGCGACCGGCTCGCTGCGGGCCGGGCCCTCGTCGCGGGTGCCGGTGCTGGTCGCGGTGCAGGCCATGAGGGCGACGACGAGGAGGAGGGAGACCACGGCGGCGGAGACCACCGCCCCTCTGGGATTAGCCCTCAGGCCGCGCAACGCTCCTGCTCCTCACGCTCGGGCGCGCGGCTCTCCAGTTCACGGCTCTCCAGCTCCTGGCGGAGCCGGGCGAGCGCCCGGTGCAGCGTGCTCTTGACCGTGCCGGCCGACATGCCGAGGGCGGCGGCGGTCTCCTCAGTGGACATCTGCTCCCAGTGTCGCAGCACCACGACGCTGCGCTGCTTCGGAGCCAGCACCTTCAGCGCGTCCATGAGCAGGGCGCGGTCGGCGTGCTGCTCGGTGCCGTCGGCGATCGCGGGCTCGGGCAGCTCCTCGGTCGGGACCTCCTGGAGCTTGCGCGCCCGCCACCACTCCGTACGCGTGTTGATCATGACACGCCGCAGGTAGGCGTCGGCCAGCCGCTTGTCGGCTATCAGCTCCCAGCGGCGGTACGTGCGCACCAGCGCCGTCTGGAGCAGGTCCTGGGCGTCGACGGGGTCGGGGACCAGCCGGCGCGCACTGCGCAGGAGGGCGTCCTGCCGTGTGCGGACGTACTCCTCGAACTCCAGCACCTCGTTCTGCGCCATGTCCGCCTCCGCCGTGTCGCTCGCCCCGTGAATCCCCTGGTCCACCGCACACCGCCCGGGGGCGGTGGGGTGGTACGGACAGGAACCTACGGGCGCGGTGTAACGGCGTTCGGCGCGTGGGACGGCGGTGGGCGCACGGATGTACGTCGGTTGTGTAACAGCCCTCCGCACGCCCCGGGAGCGGGAGAGCGCGGAGGGCTCACGTCCGCTTTCGCCTGCCGCACGGCCGGGTGTACGGCCGCCGGAGCGGACGGGTCGGCCGGGGAGCCTCCCGGCCGCGCCCGTCAGGTCAGCGGCAGCCGGTACAGCCCGTCGGGCAGCGGCTCGACCAGGCCGTCGGCGACCAGGCCGTCCAGCGCGCGGGCCCGCTGCACGGCGTCGTCCCACTCGCGGTCGAGCACCGCCTGCGGAACCGGTGCCACCGCTTCCCGCAGTACCGCGAGGAGCTTGCCGCGGACCTGGCGGTCGGTGCCCGCGTAGCTCTGGCCGCGGCGGGCGGGCCCGTTGTGCGGGGGCTTGCCCGCGGCCTTCCAGGCGCACCGGGAGGCGAGCGGGCAGCGGGCGCAGCTCTCGTTGCGCGCGGTGCAGACCAGCGCGCCCAGCTCCATCGAGGCGGCGGCCCACCGGGCGGCCGTCTCGTCCCGCTCCGGCAGCAGCTCCCGGGCGAGGCGGCGCTCGGCCGCGGTGGTCGCGTTCGGCGGGTACTGCACGCCGGTCACCGCCCGCGCCAGCACCCGGCGCACATTGGTGTCGAGCACCGCGTGCCGCTGCCCGTACGCGAACGAGGCGACGGCCGCCGCCGTGTACTCGCCGATGCCGGGCAGGGCGAGGAGCTGTGCGTGCTCGGCCGGAACGTCCCCGCCGTGGCGTTCCGCTATGGCGACGGCCGCGCCGTGCAGGCGCAACGCGCGGCGCGGGTAGCCGAGGCGGCCCCAGGCGCGGACCGCCTCGCCGGGTGCCTCGGCGGCCAGGTCGGCGGGGCGGGGCCAGCGGGCCATCCACTGCTCGTAGACCGGCAGGACCCGGTTGACCGGAGTCTGCTGGAGCATGAACTCGCTGACCATCACGGCCCAGGCGCCCGCCTCGGGGTCGCGCCAGGGCAGGTCCCGGGCGTGCTGCTCGAACCAGGAGATGACCGGGGTGTGCAGTTCGGCCCCGGCCTGCGACTCCCCGGCCGCCGGGCGCGGCACGGTGGCGCCGGGCGCGGGCTCGGCCGCCGGCTCGGGGGACACCTGGGGGGTGCGGGCCGGCGGGGTGGTGGGGGGTGTGGCGGTGCGGACGGCTTCCGGCCGGTCGGGGGTGGGGGTGTTCGGCATGGGCTTCATCGGCGCAGTCATGGCATCTCCGATCCTGCCACGAGGACCCCGTGCGACACGCGCAGCGGTGCGGCGCCCCGCCGGGCACCGCACCGCCGTCAGGGTCCGAACCGGGTCACCTGACCTGTTCGGCCCCCGCCGAGTGCCGGGGCGCGCCCGGACCCGCCAGCCACACCACGGCCTCGGAACCCGAGTCCCGCATGGTGACCACCAGCCTGGTCAGTGGCTTGGTGCAGAGCCGGACCAGGCCCCAGGCGACGAGCCCGCCGAAGAGCAGGCCGACCGCGACGTCGTGCGGGTAGTGCACGCCGACGAAGATCCGGGAGAAGCCCATCAGGATCGCCATCGGCACGGTGAGCCGCCACAGGTGGCGCCAGGCGAGGGCCAGCCCGATGGCGGCGGCCCCGGCGATGGTGGAGTGGTTGCTGGGGAACGACCAGTCGCCGTACTGCGGGCAGGGCACCAGCGAGGCGGCGGCGTCGGCCACGGCCCGGCACGGGCGCTCCTCCTGGATGACCGACTTGAACGTCTCGCTCAGCACGTAGGCGACGCCGGTGACGAGCGGGGCGAGGACGGCCACGGCGGTCGCCTGCGGGCTGAACCGGCGCGAACGCCACCACCCCGCGATGAACAGCGCCGCGAAGACCAGCAGGCCGAGCTCCGTCCACAGCTCGGCGACGTCCTTCGTCCAGGTGGGGGTGGTGTGGGCGAAGTCGAGTATGTCCCGGTAGAGGCCGGATGTCCCTCCCAGGTCGCCCGCGGCGGCGAGGGTCTCACCGGCGGCCTCACCCGTGCTGTCGCCGGTGGGCGGGGCGGCGTGCGCCGCCGCGGCGGCGGTCGCGAGATCCGGTTCCAAGATGCTGTTCATGCCGTCCAAGCTGTCAGAGCGGTCCAGGCCGTCCTGGGCGGTTGCGGTCGTCCACGACGCGGTGCCCGGCCTGCCGGCACCGCCCCGCGCAGATGATTCTCTCGCCGTACATACGGTTAACCGACACCGGTGGTTCCGCCGTAACCCGGCCGTCTGTGCGGCGTGCGTCTCATCGGCCGCCGCCGAGCCGCGAATCTGCCCGTACGTGCTCGCTTCGTGACGCTCTGTCAGTCTGTCAGTCCCTGGCGGCCGCCCTCCGGGGCCGTTCGGGTGGGCGGTGGAATGATGATCCGGAAAAGATGTGCTCCGAGCGGCGGGTAGGGCCGGAGACGCGCCTGATCTCTCGTAAGGTTTGGGCGTGGGATCTCTGCGCAATCCGATCGGGCCGCTTCCCTCCTCCATCTACTGGCGACGGAGGGTCGTCCTGCTGTCCGTCGTGGCGGTGCTCGCCCTCCTCGTGGTGTGGCTGGTCGGGTCACTCGGCGGCGGGGAGAAGAACGGAGCCTCCGGTTCGGGCGGCCACACTCCCGCGCCCTCCATCACCCCCGGCGACGCCCCGTCCGGCCCCGCGATCAGTGAACACCCGGGCGGCCGCGACGAGTCCGGCGAGGACGGCGGCTCCGACGGCGAAGGTGGTACGGGCGGTACCGGGGGCGCGGACGGCGAGGGTGAGGGCTCCGGCGGGGGCGCACCCGGCGCCGGGGGCTCCGGGGCCGGTTCCGGTTCCGGCACGGGAGGCGGCGAGACGACCGGCGAACAGCTGCCGGCCGGGTCCACGCTGCCGAACTGCCCCGCCAGCTCGCTGGAGATGACGCTGCGCTCCACCAAGAACGCCTACGAGCCCGGCCAGAAGCCCACCCTGGTCCTGACGGCCAAGAACGTCTCCAAGGCCGACTGCAAGGTCGATCTCGGGCCCCGGGCCGCCGTCCTGACGGTCACTCCGACCGGCGAGGACAAGCCCTTCTGGTCCTCCGAGCACTGCCCGGCCGCCGCCGGGAGCCTGCTGCTGAAGCTGCCCGCCCAGGAGAGCGTCACCCACACCGTCGCCTGGGACCGCCGCCCCAGCGCCGACAAGTGCGCCACCCCGCCGCCCGGTGCCGCGAAGCCCGGCACCTACCTCGCCGAGGCCAAGGCCCCCGGCGCCTCGGCCAAGACCTCCTTCGTCCTCGCCAAGGACTGAGCGGGCGCCCGCACCCCTGACGCGAAAGCGCCGCCGCACGGACTCCGTGCGGCGGCGCTTTCGCGTGCCAGGGGGCTCGGCCAGGCGAACCGGATCAGACGTACCGCTCCAGGATCGACGACTCGGCCAGGCGGGAGAGGCCCTCGCGGACGCTGCGGGCGCGGGCCTCGCCGACGCCGTCCACCGTCTGGAGGTCGTCCACGCTGGCCGCCAGCAGCTTCTGGAGGCCGCCGAAGTGCTCCACCAGCCGGTCGATGATGGCCCCGGGCAGCCGCGGCACCTTCGCCAGCAGCCGGAACCCGCGCGGCGACACCGCCGAGTCCAGCGCCTCCGGCGAACCGGTGTAGCCGAGCGCCCGCGCCACCACGGGCAGTTCGAGCAGCTCGGTGTGGCTGAGCTTGCCCAGTTCCGTCAGCGCCTCGTCCACCGTGCGGGAACGCTTCGCCGTGGGCTCGGGAACGTAGTCCCGGACGACGAGCTCCCGCTCGGGCTCGACGCCCGCGATCAGCTCGTCCAGCTGGAGGGCGAGGAGCCGCCCGTCGGTGCCCAGCTCCACCACGTACTCGGCGATCTCAGCGGCGATCCGGCGGACCATCTCCAGCCGCTGCGAGACGGCCGTGACGTCGCGGACCGTGACCAGGTCCTCGATCTCCAGCGCCGACAGCGTGCCGGCCACCTCGTCCAGCCGCAGCTTGTACCGCTCCAGCGTGGCCAGGGCCTGGTTGGCGCGGGAGAGGATGGCCGCCGAGTCCTCCAGGACCCGGCGCTGGCCGTCCACGTAGAGCGCGATCAGCCGCATCGACTGGCTGACCGAGACCACGGGGTAGTTGACCTGCTTGGAGACCCGGTCCGCGGTGCGGTGCCGGGTGCCGGTCTCCTCGGTGTGGATGGTCGGGTCGGGGACGAACTGGACTCCTGCGCGCAGGATCTTGGTGAGGTCCTTGTCGAGGACGATGCCGCCGTCGAGCTTGCACAGCTCGCGCAGGCGGGTCGCGGAGAACTCGACGTCCAGCACGAATCCGCCGGTGCACATCGACTCGACGGTCTTGTCCCAGCCGAGCACGATGAGCCCGCCGGTGTTCCCCCGCAGAATCCGCTCCAGCCCGTCCCGCAGCTGCGTGCCTGGGGCGACGGCGCTCAGCGAGGCACGCATCAGCCCGTCGGCACCGGGCCCGCCGGACTTGCCGGGGGCCGTTGCCCGGTCATTGGCTGCCACTGCACTCCTCCGGTCGCGGGTTTGCCTCTGCCGCCCCGCCCTGGTCGCGGCCCGTCGGGCCAGGGGACCACAGCCCCCGAGGCCACTGCGCCACCGGCGCGGCCGACCAGGTCACGGCGCGTCCGGACCGTACGACGACTCCTGCCGGACCGGCGAGACCTGGCAAAAGTCTACCGGCGCTCCTCCGCCTCCTGGGGGCTTGCCGGGCTCTGGGCCCGGCGGCGGCGCGGCAGAACCCGCAACGCGTCCCCCATGTCGGCCACTTCGACCACCTTCATCCCCGGCGGCACCTTCCCCGGATCCGCCGGTACGAGAGCGTGGGTGAAGCCCAGCCGGGCCGCCTCCGCGAGCCGCCGCTGCACGCCCGTCACCCGCCGGACCTCGCCCGCCAGGCCGACCTCGCCGATCGCCACCAGGTTCTTCGGCAGCGGGGTGTCGCTCGCCGCGCTCGCCAGAGCCAGCGCCACCGCCAGGTCGGCGGCGGGCTCGGTGAGCTTCACCCCGCCGACCGTCGCCGAGTAGATGTCCCGCTTGCCCAGGGCGGTGATGCGGCCGCGCTGCTCCAGCACCGCCAGCATCATCGAGACCCGGGAGGTCTCCAGGCCCGAGGTGGTCCGGCGGGGGGAGGGGATCTGCGAGTCGACCGTGAGCGCCTGGACCTCGGCCACCAGCGGGCGGCGGCCCTCCAGTGTCACCGTCAGGCAGGTGCCCGGCACCGGCTCGGCGCGGCGGGTCAGGAAGAGGCCGCTCGGGTCGGCGAGGCCGGTGATGCCCTCGTCGTGCAGCTCGAAGCAGCCGACCTCGTCGGTCGTGCCGTACCGGTTCTTGACGCCGCGCACCAGCCGCAGCCGGGCGTGCCGGTCGCCCTCGAAGCTGAGCACCACGTCCACCAGGTGCTCCAGCAGGCGGGGGCCGGCGATGGCGCCGTCCTTGGTGACGTGGCCGACCAGGAGCGTGGACATGCCGCGCTCCTTGGACGCCCTGATCAGCGCCCCGGCCACCTCTCTGACCTGCGCCATGCCGCCGGGCGCGCCGTCGATCTCGGGGGAGGCGACGGTCTGCACGGAGTCCAGGACCAGCAGTGAGGGCTTGACCGCGTCGAGGTGGCCGAGGACGGCGGAGAGGTCGGTCTCGGCGGTGAGGTAGAGGTGGTCGCTGAGCGCGTGGATGCGGTCCGCGCGCAGCCGGACCTGGCTGGCCGACTCCTCGCCCGTCACATACAGCGTGCGGTGCTCGTCCGAGGCCGCCTTCGCCGCGACGTCCAGCAGCAGCGTGGACTTGCCGACGCCCGGCTCGCCCGCGACCAGCACGACGGCGCCGGGCACCAGTCCGCCGCCGAGCACGCGGTCCAGCTCCGGCACGCCGGTGGGGCGGGCGGTGGCCTGGCGGCCGTCGACCTGGGCGATGGGCAGGGCGGAGCTGGTCACCCGGCCCGGGGCCGTGGTGCGGACGGCGGGCGCGCCGTACTCCTCGACCGTGCCCCACGCCTGGCACTCGGGGCAGCGGCCGAGCCACTTCGCCGTCTGCCAGCCGCACTCGGTGCACCGGTAGGACGGCCGTTCCTTGGCGGATTTCGTACGGGCAGCCATGGGGCCCACCGTAGCCGCGCCCACCGACACTCCCCGCCACGCGGCTGCCGGGGCCCTTTGCGGGCGGCCCCTCGTGGACATCCCCTAACGGCACACCTGGAAGCGCAGGTGCGTCACCCCCGGCGACATCACCACCTGGAGCCGCTCCAGCTGGACGTGGACCCCCTCCAGGTTCTCGAAGAGGCGGGTGCCCGAGCCGAGGATGACCGGGGTGAGGCTGACGCACAGCTCGTCGACGAGGCCCGTGCGCAGCGCCTGCTGGACCGGGGAGGCGCCGTGCAGCACGACGTCCTTGCCGCCCGCCAGCTCCCCGGCCCGCTCCAGCGCCTCGGCGATGCCGCCGGTGACGAAGGTGAAGAGCTCGGGGGCGCCGACCTCCTCGGGTTTGGGCGGGGTGTGGGTGAGGACGACGCAGGGGGTGGTGCCGAGCGGGCCGGCGGCGGTGCCCTCGAAGGGGGCGTAGCCGTTGCGGCCCATGACTACGGCGCCGGTCCGGTGGCGCATGCCGGTGAGCAGGACGCGGTCGTCCGGCGCCATCGGCTCGTCGAGCCAGCGGTGCAGCACCTCCCCGCGCTCCCCGAGCGGGCGCTCGCGGGTGGGGCCCGGGCCCGTGACGAAGCCGTCGAGTGACATGGAGATGCCGGAGGCGATGTATCCCATGACTGCCCTGACCCGGGCCGGGCGCGGAGCTCATCGGTCCCGCCGGGACTTTCTCCGGCGAGGCCGCCGGGACCGTACGGATTCGGCCAAGTCCGGCGGGTTCGGGGGCGACCGGGTGCGCGGGGCGCGTTCGGCTGTTCCGCGAGTGAGCCGTCCGGCGGGCTGAAACCTCTTCTCCTGACCCCTTTTGAGGGATCTGTTCACCCGTAAGGATGAAAGGCGTTCAAGCTGGCGGAAGGTTCCGCCGAACGCGCCTACGGTCGTCCAGGTGATGAGCAGCAGGACCGACCGCCCCACGCACCCCGCCGGCGCATCCAGGGCGCACGGCGTCCCCGCCTCCTCGAAGGCCGCCGGGCCGGTCCCGGACGCCGTCACCACCGCCGCCGGGCAGAAGGCCGACGACGCCCACCTGGACGGCCTCTTCACCTACTGCCTCTCGATCCTCCACGACCACGACCTCGCCCGCACCGCCCTGGTCGAGGTGGTCGCCCTCGCCACCCGGCACGGCTCCCGCCCCTCCCGCGGCCCGGCCGGCCGCCGCGCCTGGCTCTACGCCCTGGCCCGCTGGGTCTGCCTCCGCGAACTGGCCGACGCCCAGGCGCGGCGGCCACCGGCGCACGCGGCGCCGCGCGCCACCGGGGCCCACGGCGAGCCCGACAAGCGGCGCGCCGCCGAACTGGCCCGGCTGGCTTGGCCGGAAGCCGCCGGCACCACCCCCGAGCAGCGCGAGGCACTGGAGCTCTCCGTACGCCACGGGCTGGCCGCCGAGGAGATCGCCGCCGTGCTCGCCCTCGACCTCGCGGCCACCCGTGCCCTGCTCGCCGCCGCCTCCTGCGAGGTCGAGCGGACCCGGGCCGCGCTCAGCGTCGTGGAGCGCGGCACCTGTCCCAGCGTCGCCCGCCTCACCGGCGACCGGCGGGTCCTGCTCAGCACGGCCCTGCGCACCGAACTGGTCCGCCACGTGGACGACTGCCCGCGCTGCCGGCGGGCCGCCGAGCGCGCCGAGGCCGCCGCACCCTGGCCGGGCACCGCCCGCCCGGTGCCGGGCCCGCTGCCGCTGGTCGCCGCCGACCGGGCCGGGCTGGCCGCCGCCTTCCCCACCGGCGCGCGGCCGCTCCGCGTGGCCCGGGCCGCCCCCCGCTTCAACCGCGAGGGCTTCCCGATGGACCCCAAGGACCGCGCCGCCCGCCGCGAGCGGCTGCGGGCCCGCGCCGTCACCACCACCCTGATCGCCACCGTGGCCGCCGCACCGGTCCTCGCCCTGTGGGCGGCCTACCGGGGCGCGCCGCTCACCGGCGAGGCACAGGGCGGCCGGGCGGTCGCGGCCGACGAGAGCGGCGGCCCGGAGGCGAGCCACAACCCGCGCGCCGACGGCCACTACGAGAACACCGGAAGCGCCCGCCCCACAGACCGCCCCGACGTCTCGGTCGAGGTCACCGCCCCCGGCCTGCCGCCGGAGGGCTCGGCCCACGGCGCCCTCGCCGTGGAGGCCCGGCACACCCGCGTCGGCACCCTCATCGTCCTCACCGCCACGGGCAGGGCCCCCGTCGACTGGTCGGCGCGAGCGGGCTCCGCCTGGCTCGGACTGAGCCGCACCTCCGGCACCCTGGCCCCTGGCGAAACGGTCACTCTCCGCGTCCTCGTCCACGCCGACCGCGAGCCCCGCGGCTACTGGGCCGCCCGCATCGCGATCGGCCCGCACGGCGCGGTGGTCACCGTCCGCGGGTACGGCGGGGGCACGCCTGGCCGCCCCGGCCCTACGCGGCCAGGCACCAACCCGCCGGTACCCAGCGAGCCGGGGCCGACGGATCCGGGGTCGCCGGGGCCGACCGATCCCGGGCCTACGGACCCTGGCCCCACCGATCCGGGCCCGACCGATCCTGACCCGACGGACCCGGGGCCTACTGATCCGGGCCCGACGGATCCCGGGCCGACCGACCCGGGGCCGACGGATCCCGGGCCGACCGACCCGGGGCCCATCCCGTCCGAGCCGGGACCGTCGGAGCCGGGACCGTCCGAGCCCGGGGGTGGGGAGTCGGGTGGGGCCAGTCCTGCGGGGTGAGTGGAACGGGGCTGAGGCGAGTCCGCCAGTGAGGGGAAGAGAGCCGGCGGCGCTGGGGCAGCGGGTACTGAGGGAGGCAGAGCGTCCGGACGGTCCGTGTAATCGATCCGCGGCGGTAGAAGGCTGAAAAATCGGTCTCGCGCGGGGCTCGGCCGCCCCTTAACCACTTGCGCGGGTGAACGGTGCCGCCTCCTTGTTTGCGCTCTTCGGCAGGTGGGGAGTCGAGCGCTGGCCAGAGAGACTGACGGAACGGGGAAAAGTGAATTACCGCGCATTGCGCAGAGTTGGCATCGTGGTGGGTGGCTCTGCGTATCGGGTCGTTCATGGCGCCTAGTAAGTCGGCGGCTACGGTGAAAGCAGCCAGCCCTGCGCTCGATGCGATTGGCTGGGACGACATCATGGCTTTCATGCCTGGGACAGGGTCGAGATCAACCTTCCCCGGGGAGTCAATTGGGGCACCGCCTCAAGGGGAGCGGGAAGAGGGGTACCTGCCAGGCTGCAGGCCCTTCAGGGCGGTGGGCTTTGTGCCGCGAAGCCTCGGTTCTGCAACTGGCGCATCGACTTCAGCCATGCGGATACAAACGGGAAAACCTGTAAGACGTCTCGCGGGGAAAGCTCGTAACGTCTGCGAGAGGTATCCGAAAAGAGAAGCTGCCGAGCAGACGCTGCCTCATTACGGGAAGGCGTGTGCCAAGATCTATGTGAATTCATCCTTGCGGGACTCAGTGTCACTATGCCGTCAAGCGAGGTGACGGGGAATGCTGCGAAGGAGGGAAAGTGACAAGGGTCCCTACTGGAAGGGCGAGACCGGTGTATTCCTGCTCGGGGCGTTGGTTGTATTGCTCCTGACGCTCTACGCGCCAGGTATGCCGCACGTATTGGACGTCGGCGCGATCGCGGTTGCTGCGTTGGGCGGCGTGATCGTGATGTCGATCTACCGAGGGCGCCGACGCCGCCACACGCCGTACAACGGTGATCAGGGCGGCCCGACGGCGTGAGCGGCCCGGTGGCGTCGAGGTGACGGCCGGGGACTGAGGCGTCGGCGCCACGGTCCCCAGGGGACCAGGCGCGACCCGGTGGGGCTGACCTCCCGCGCCCCTTGGACACGCTCGATCGGCAGTCCGGGGCGGGACAGGCTGCCGACTACTGACGGACCCGATCCGGCTACGCCCCCGTCACCGGATCCGCCGGATGAGGCGCGACCATCGGCAGTTGCGAGGCCAGCCGGGCCTCGCAGTGTTCGACGAGGCGGTCGTACCCCGCCTTGCCCATGAGTTCGCGCAGCTCCGGCCCGTAGCTCACGTAGACCGGGTCGCCGGCGCCGTGAGCGGAGGTGGCCGAGGTGCACCACCAGTGCAGGTCGTGACCGCCCGAGCCCCAGCCCCGCCGGTCGTACTCCCCGATGGAGACCTGGAGCACGCGCGTGTCGTCGGGGCGGTCGATCCACTCGTAGGTCCGCCGGACCGGTAGCTGCCAGCAGACGTCGGGCTTGGTCTCCAGGGGCTCGCGGCCCTCGCGCAGCGCGAGGATGTGGAGCGAGCAGCCCGCTCCGCCCGCGAAACCCGGGCGGTTCTGGAAGATGCAGGAGCCCTGCCAGCGCCGGGTCTGCCGGTCACCGTCCTCGTCCTGCTGGACCCAGCCGGAGTCGGTGCCCACGTCGTGGTGCTGCCAGATGTCAGGCGTGAGCCTCGCCACATGGCCCGCAACCCGCTCCTCGTCCTCCTCGTCGGAGAAGTGGGCGCCCAGCGTGCAGCAGCCGTCGTCCGCGCGGCCCGCCTGGATGCCCTGGCAGCCGCTGCCGAAGACGCAGTGCCAGCGCGAGGTCAGCCAGGTCAGATCGCAGCGGAACACCTGCTCGTCGTCGGCCGGATCGGGAAACTCCACCCAGGCACGGGCGAAATCGAGCCCCTGCTCGTCCGGAACCCGCTGCTCCCGCGTGCCCTTGCCCATCTTCGCCGCCTTCACCTTGCCTTTCTTCCCCCGGACCTGCTCCGGCGGCGTCCCAGGTGTCCCGGGAGCCGCATCCGCCGCCTCGGCGGGGCGGTCGTCCTTCGCCTTTTTCGTCTTTGGCACGTTTCCAGCCTATGCGGGAGGGCGGCCGACCGAAGACCGTGCGACGCCGGGCGGGCAGTAGCGTTCCCCGTATGAGACTCGGTGTCCTCGACGTGGGTTCGAACACGGTGCATCTGCTGGTGGTCGACGCCCACCCCGGTGCGCGCCCGCTGCCCGCGCACTCCCACAAGACCGACCTGCGCCTCGCCCAGCTTCTCGACGAGTCCGGCGCGATCACGCAGGAGGGTGTGGAGCGGCTGGTCGACAGCGTCGGCGGCGCCCTGGCCGCCGCCGAGGACAAGGGCGTCGAGGAGTTGCTGCCGTTCGCCACCTCGGCGGTCCGGGAGGCGGCCAACGGCGACGACGTGCTGGCCCGGGTCCACGAGGAGACCGGCGTCGCGCTGCGGGTCATCTCCGGCGAGGACGAGGCACGCCTCACCTTCCTCGCCGCCCGCCGCTGGTACGGCTGGTCGGCCGGGCGGCTGCTCGTCCTCGACATCGGCGGCGGCTCCCTGGAGATCGCCTACGGCATCGACGAGGAGCCCGACGTCTCCGTCTCCCTGCCGCTGGGCGCCGGGCGGCTCACGGCCGGACGGCTGCCCGGGGACCCGCCCGACGCCGACGACGTACGGGCGCTGCGCAAGGACGTGCGGACACAGATCGCCCGGGTCGTCGGCGAGTTCAGCCGCTTCGGCGCGCCGGACCACGTCGTCGCCACCTCGAAGACCTTCAAGCAGTTGGCGCGGCTCGCCGGAGCCGCCCGCTCCGCCGAGGGGCTGTACGTACAGCGCGAGCTGAAGCGGAAGTCGCTGGAGGAGTGGGCCCCCCGGCTGGCGGCCATGCCCGCCGCCGAGCGGGCGCAGCTGCCCGGCGTCTCGGAGGGCAGGGCGGCCCAGCTCCCGGCGGGTGCGCTGGTCGCCGAGGCGGCGATGGACCTGTTCGGCGTGGAGACGCTGGAGATATGCCCGTGGGCGCTCCGCGAGGGCGTCATCCTGCGGCACCTGGACCACATGCCGCCGCAGTGAGGACCTTGGCGGGGCCGGGCCCCGGCAGCCGGCCCCTGCCGGACCCCGGCCGACGCCGCGCACGCCCACCCCCGCTTGGAACCACCCCGCCCCGCCCGCGCGCCCCCGCACACGGCGGGCGGATGCGCACCCCACCCCGTACGCGCCGCACATCCCCCATCCGCACGCCAAGGCGAACAGCACCACCAGCGGCCAAGCCGGCCAAGCCGGCCAAGCCGGCCAAGCCGCTCCAGCCGGCCAAGCCGCTCCAGCCGCAGACCACACAGATCCCCCCACGCCAGTCCCCCGATCGCCTCACCCGCCCCGCCCCACACCAGGCGGTTCGAGGAGGTCATGCCCGCCCCTGCCCGCCCCACCCAGGCGCACGGATGTGCGAATGGGGGCGTGCGGTGTTCCCCCGCGAGCCTCACGAGCCCCGCGCGCCCACCACGTCACCCTTCGCTCCACCCGCCCCACTCCAGAGGTGAGTCACTCCCTCCCGGCAAGGTTGACACCGCGGGGATCGGGAACGGACATAAGAGACCTAACGTCAATCCCGTTCCACCCGCCCCCGGTCGGCGGGCGGACGGACCCCGGCGTACCCCCGCAGCCGCGGAACGCGACCCCACCCCCAGGAGGCGACTCATGACCATCGCGGTACTCGGCGCCACCGGCGGTCAGGGCGGCGCGGTCACCGCCGCGCTGCTGCGGACAGGACACCAGGTCAGAGCGATGGTGCGGGATCCGGGCAGCGCCCGCGCCCAGGTCCTCGCGGGAGCGGGCGTCTCCATCGTCGAGGGCGACCTCACCGACGCCGACGCGCTGACCACGCTCTTCCACTCCACCGATGCCGCCTTCGCCGTCACCACCCCGTTCCAGGACGGCCTGGACGCCGAGAAGGAGCAGGGCGCGGCGGTCGTCCGCGCCGCCGAGCGGGCGGGTCTGCCGCACCTGGTCTTCTCCTCCGTCGCCGGGGCCGACCAGCACACCGGCGTCCCGCACTTCGAGACCAAGGCGCACACCGAACGCCTCCTCGCCGCCGCCGACGTGCCCTCCACCATCGTCGCCCCCACCTACTTCTACGAGAACGCCCTCGGCCTCGCCGACGAGATCGAGGCCGGTTTCGTCGCCCTCCCGCTCGACCCGGAGACCCGGCTCCAACAGGTCGCCCGCCACGACCTCGGCCATGTCGTCACCGCGATCGTCGCCGCCCCCGCCACGTGGACCGGCGAGCGCGTAGAACTGGCCGGGGACGACCCCACCGGCCCCCAGATGGCCGCCGCGATCGGCGCCGCCACCGACCGCGACCTGCGCTTCCGCCAGACCCCTCCGGACGCCGTCCGCGACGCCGACCCGGACATGGGCGCCATGTGGAGCTTCCTCGCCGACCACGGCTACCAGGTCGACATCCCCGCCCTGCACGCCCGCTTCCCCACCGTCCCGTGGACCACCTACGCCGACTGGGCCGAGTCCCAGCGCTGGCCCTCCGAGGACTGACCGGAGCCCGCCGGCCGACCGGCGCCGGGACCCCGCCCCCGTACACACCCCTACTGGGCGGGGGCGGGTGAGTCATCGCACCCCCGGCCCCCGCCCCGGGCCACACCCCGGCGCCTTCGTTACGCTGTTCCTCGTGGCAGAACCAGTGGTGCGCATCCCCGATGCGAAGGTCGCCCTGTCGACGGCCTCGGTCTATCCGGAGTCGACGGCGACGGCCTTCGAGATCGCGGCGCGCCTCGGCTACGACGGCGTCGAGGTCATGGTCTGGACCGACCCGGTCAGCCAGGACATCGACGCGCTGCGCCGACTCTCCGACTACCACCGGATACCGGTCCTCGCCGTCCACGCCCCCTGCCTGCTGATCACCCAGCGGGTCTGGTCCACCGACCCCTGGACCAAGCTCCAGCGCGCGAAGTCGGCCGCCGAGCGGCTCGGCGCCTCCACCGTCGTCGTCCATCCGCCCTTCCGCTGGCAGCGCCAGTACGCCAAGGACTTCGTCTCCGGCATCTGGCGGATGGCCGACGAGACGGACGTCCGCTTCGCCGTCGAGAACATGTACCCGTGGCGCTACCGCGACCGCGAGATGCTCGCCTACGCGCCAGACTGGGACGTCACCAAGGACGACTACCGCCACTTCACCGTCGACCTCTCGCACACCGCGACGGCCCGCACCGACGCCCTCGACATGATCGACCGCATGGGCGACCGCCTCGCCCACCTCCACCTCGCCGACGGCGCCGGCTCCAACAAGGACGAGCACCTCGTCCCCGGCCGGGGCACGCAGCCCTGCGCCCAGACCCTGGAGCGCCTCGCCGCCCGCGGCTTCGACGGCCACGTCGTCATCGAGGTCAACACCCGGCGCGCCATGTCCAGCGCCGAACGCGAGGCCGACCTCGCCGAAGCCCTCGCCTTCACCCGCCTCCACCTGACCGCCACCCCGTCGCCGCGCACCTCCGGCCCCGGCCTGTGACACCGGACGCCCCCCGCCGCCGGGGACGCCCCTCCCTCCGGTCGGCCGCCGAGGCCCCGGCCGCCCGCGACCGCATCCTCGCCGCCGCCCGCGAGGAGTTCTCCGCCCGCGGCTACGACAAGACCTCGATCCGCCGGATCGCCCAGGCCGCGGGCGTCGACCCGGCCCTCGTCCACCACTACTTCGGCACCAAGGACGCGATCTTCGCCGCCGCCGTCGACCTCTCCCTGGAACTGCCCGCCAAGGCGCTCCCCGCCCTCCTCGCCGACGGCCCCGACGGCGTCGGCGAACGCGTCGCCCGCCTCTTCCTGGGCGTCTGGGAGGACCCGAGGACCCGCGGGCCCGTGCTGGCGGTGGTCCGCTCGGCCCTCACCCACGAGGCGGCCCGCGACATCATGCGCCGCTTCGTCATGCGCAACCTGCTGGAGCGCGTCGCCGCCGAGGTCGCCGTCCCCGACCCCACCCTCCGCGCCGAACTGGCCGCCTCCCAGCTCATCGGCGTTGCCATGCTCCGTTACGTACTGGAGCTGGAGCCCCTCGCCTCCGCCGACGCCGAGACCGTCATCGCCACCGTCGCCCCGACCCTCCAGCGGTACCTGACCGACCCGGACGCGGTACCGGCCACCGGCGTCTGAGCTGCCAGGGGCCCGGGCCGTGAGGCGCGTGCCGGAGGACACAGCCCCGCTGTCCCACGGCGTGGACAAACTGTCCACGAATCGGCACGGAAGGCGTACGCTCGAAGCCAGTCCTACCCCCCAGAAGGCCCAGAAGGAGCGAGCGACGATGCCCGAGCTGAGGTCCCGCACAGTCACCCACGGCCGCAACATGGCGGGCGCCCGCGCCCTCATGCGGGCCTCCGGTGTAGCGAGCGAGGACATCGGCAAGCCGATCATCGCCGTCGCCAACTCCTTCACCGAGTTCGTCCCGGGCCACACCCACCTCCAGCCGGTCGGCCGGATCGTCTCCGAGGCGATCAAGGCCGCGGGCGCCGTCCCCCGCGAGTTCAACACCATCGCGGTCGACGACGGCATCGCCATGGGCCACGGCGGCATGCTGTACTCCCTGCCCTCCCGCGACCTCATCGCGGACTCGGTCGAGTACATGGTGGAGGCGCACTGCGCCGACGCCCTGATCTGCATCTCCAACTGCGACAAGATCACCCCCGGCATGCTGATGGCCGCCCTGCGGCTCAACATCCCGACGATCTTCGTCTCCGGCGGCCCCATGGAGGCCGGCCAGGCCACCCTGGTCGACGGCACCGTGCGAAAACTCGACCTGGTCAACGCGATCAGCGACGCGGTCGACGAGAACGTCTCCGACGAGGACATCCTCCGCATCGAGGAGAACGCCTGCCCCACCTGCGGCTCGTGTTCCGGCATGTTCACCGCCAACTCGATGAACTGCCTCACCGAGGCCATCGGCCTCTCCCTCCCGGGCAACGGCTCGGTCCTCGCCACCCACACCGCCCGCAAGGCGCTCTACGAGCGGGCCGGCGCCACCGTGGTCGAGCTGGCCAAGCGGTACTACCAGGACGACGACGCCTCGGTCCTGCCGCGCAACATCGCCACCCGCGAGGCCTTCGAGAACGCCATGGCCCTCGACATCGCCATGGGCGGTTCCACCAACACCATCCTCCACCTGCTCGCCGCCGCCCAGGAGGCCGAGCTCGGGTACGACCTGACCGACATCGACGCCGTCTCGCGCCGCATCCCCTGCCTCGCCAAGGTCGCCCCGAACGTCGCCCCCGGCGGCACGTACTACATGGAGGACGTGCACCGCGCCGGCGGCATCCCCGCCCTCCTCGGCGAGCTGTACCGAGGCGGCCTGCTCAACGAGGACGTCCACACCGTCCACTCCGCCACCATGGACGAGTGGCTGAAGACCTGGGACGTGCGCGGCGGCTCGCCCTCCGCCGAGGCCCTGGAACTCTGGTACGCGGCCCCCGGCTGCCGCCGCACCGCCGAGGCGTTCTCCCAGTCCGAGCGGTGGGACTCGCTCGACACGGACGCGGCCGGCGGCTGCATCCGCTCCGTCGAGCACGCCTACTCCGAGGACGGCGGCCTCGCGGTCCTGCGCGGCAACATCGCGGTCGACGGCTGCGTCGTCAAGACCGCCGGTGTCGACGAGTCGATCTGGACCTTCGAGGGCCCGGCCGTGGTCTGCGAGTCGCAGGAGGAGGCCGTCGACAAGATCCTCCGCAAGGAGATCAAGGACGGCGACGTCGTCGTCATCCGCTACGAGGGCCCCAAGGGCGGCCCCGGCATGCAGGAGATGCTCTACCCGACCTCCTTCCTGAAGGGCCGCGGCCTGGGCAAGACCTGCGCGCTCGTCACCGACGGCCGCTTCTCCGGCGGCACCTCGGGCCTCTCCATCGGCCACGCCTCCCCGGAGGCGGCCTCGGGCGGCACCATCGCCCTGGTCGAGGACGGCGACCGCATCCGCATCGACATCCCCAACCGCTCCATCGACCTCCTCGTGGACGACGCCACCCTCGACGCCCGCCGCGAAGCCCTCGGCGGCCGCTACGAGCCCGTGGCCCGCGAGCGCAAGGTCTCCGCAGCCCTCCGCGCCTACGCCGCCATGGCCACCAGCGCCGACAAGGGCGCGATCCGCGACGTGACGATGCTGGGCTGACCCCGCCCGGGCCCGACGGGTCCGCGCAACCGGCACCGGCCCCGGCCGCCCCGTTCGGGCGCGCCGGGGCCGAGGCGGGTCCCCCCCCCACGACGAACCAGGCATGACGACCTTCCTCCGCGCCAGGTGCGACGCCCCGCTCACCCCTGACCTACGGCTCCTCCCCGAGGTCCCGGACGCCACCCGCGACAAGGACCGCGACCGCGCGACGGGCCTCGCCCCCTCGGCCGTCCCGCGCGGCCATCACGCCCGCGACCCAGGACAGTGGGGCGCCCCCTTCGCCCCCGCCCGGGCACCCACCGCCGCCGGACCGCCGACAGCCGCGCCCAGCTCCTCCCGCCCGCGCTGGTGGACCATGTCTCCACCAGCCCCCGCGACACCCTGATCATCCACCGTGACGACGCCCCGGCCCTGCGTCTTCTCCCCGTACCGGCCTCCCACCACGGCTGCTGCGGTCCCCTCGGCACCGGCGGCAGCCCCGTGCGCCGAGACGATCTCCTGCCCGAGGCCGAGCTGACCTACCTGCTCGGCATGGCCTTCCAGCTGGTGGCGGCCGAGTTCAACGACCGGCTCGCCGCCGTGGGCGAGGGCGGCCTGCGCCCCGTCCACGGCATGGTCTTCCAGATCCTCGCCCGCACCCCCGCCACCAGCAGCGAACTGGCGGAGCGGCTGGGCGTCACCAAACAGGCCGCCGACCAGATCGTGGACGACCTGGAGCGCCGCGGCTACGTCCGCCGCGACCCCCACCCGGCGGGCGGCCGCCGCAAACTCCTCGTCCTCACCGCCGACGCCCGCGCCCACCTGGCCGTGGCCGGCCGCGTCCTGCACGACCTGGAGGCCGAGCTCGCCAGCCGCCACCAGGGCGCCACTCTCGACACCCTCCGCACCGAACTCGCCCACCTCGTCCGCACCCTCAAGGCCGACGCCCTCCCCCCACTCGGCCCCACCTGGTGACCACCCCGCCGAACGAACGAGATCCTTTACGACGGCCCCCTCTCGTCGGGCCCCTCCCGCCCCCCCCGTCGCCGACCAGAGATAATCCTCCCGTGAGCGACTCGACCCGCCCCACCGCACCCGGCCCCCACCCCGAGCCGATCCGCTTCTTCGGCACCACCTGGCTCGACCACTCCGGCCGCTACGGCCTGCGCCGCGCCGCCGTGGCCGTGGGCTCCCTCGCCCTCGCCGCCGTCAGCGCCCTGCTGCTCCGCATCGGCTACCAGGGCATGGCCCTCGCCGAGGTCGGCTGGCTGCTCAACGTCCTGGTGGTCGGCATGTTCGCCCTCTGCACCGCCATCGCTTTCGGCCGGGCCTGGGAGAGCTTCTCCAAGCGCCCCGACCCGGAGCGGCAGCAGTCCCTCAAGGGCCTGATGGCCATCGGGTTCCTCGGCGTCCTCGTCGCCTGGGCCCTGCGCAGCCTCCGCGAGGCACCGGGGGAGGGGCTGCACCGCGCCGAGTACGAGGAAGCCGTGGAGCAGGCGGCCCGCCGCCGGGCCCGCCGCACCGGCCATCCGGGACGCCGGGCCAAGCGCTGACCCGGCGCCCCGGAATCACGTGGCTCGGTCCTCGGCGAGCGTGTGCGCGACGAGGGCGTTGGCGTGACCGTGGCCGAGGCCGTGCTCGGCCTTGAGCCAGGAGACCAGCTCCATGTGCTTGGTCAGCGGCGACGAGCGGATGAGCTCCTCCCACTCCGCCACCGGGCGCCCGTACTTCTTCTCGATCGACGGGAAGTAACTGGCAGGGCCCTTCACGGTGTCCGACATGGCGACAACTCCTTCTGACCGCGTTCTCACGGTGCGTCCTCCTGGACGTTTGGACTTCGGGCGTTCTGCGTGTCCCGGGGGCCCCGGGCGCCCCGGGTATGTCGGGTGGTGTCCCGGACACGGGCCGGTGATCTCAACTCCCACAGCCGCGGGCGCGGCAATGCCCTCTCCCTCAGGCGGACGGTGGCGTAGGCGGCGCGACCGCTCCGATGCGGCCAGCCGCACGGTGACCACGGCCAGCCACCGCGCCCCGGCCCCGCCGACGCTTGAGGCACCCCCGCCCCCTGGCCCCCACCCGGCCAAGGGTGATACCCACATCCCAGCCCCGACGAAGCCGCAGCCAGCCCCCAGCCCCACCGAAGGACGCCCATGCCCACCGACACCAACCCCCTCGCCGACCGAACGCGCCGAGCCACCTCGTTCAACACCGCCTCGGCCAACTACGCCAAGTACCGCCCCTCCTACCCGCCCGCCCTGTACGAGGCCCTGGCGGAAGCCCTGGGCCGCCCCCTCGCGGGAGCCCGCGTCGCCGACATCGGCGCCGGAACCGGCATCGCCACCGCCCAGCTCCGGCAGGCGGGAGCCCACGTCGTCGCCGTCGAACCCGGCGCAGGCATGGCCGCCGAACTCCACCGCGCCCTCCCCGACACCCCGCTGCTCCAGGGCGACGGCAACGCCCTCCCCTTCGCCGACGCCGCCTTCGACCTCGTCACCTTCGCGCAGTCCTTCCACTGGACCGACCCCGACCGCTCCCTGCCGGAGGCGTACCGCGTGCTGCGCCCCGGCGGCACCCTCGCCCGCTGGTGGAACATCTCCGACCACTCCTACGAGTGGGTCGCCGACCAGGCCGACCGTCTGAAGGCCCACTTCGGCCCGGAGGGCGCGGCCCACGGCGCCCACATCCCCGGCCGTCCCGAAACCGCCGCCACTCCTGGCACGGGCGACCGCTTCAAGGCGACTCCCAGGCCCGGCGGCCCGGACCCCGAGCCCGTGGCCGACGCCCGGGTCACCCACCGGCTCCCGTGGTCCCGCCGCCTCACCGTCGACGACCACCTGGCCAACCTCGCCAGCCACTCCCTCTTCCTCGTCGCCGATGAAGAGCTGGCCCAGGACTTCCTCACCGGCGAACGCGCCGAACTGCTCCGCCTCTTCCCCGACGGCCACGTGGACGAGCGCTACGTCGTCGACCTGGTCCTCACCTCCCGCCCGTCCCACCTGCCGTCCCCCTGACCCCGAGCGCCGCCTGGCCCGGGTCATCCCCGGGCTCGCCGGTGCCCGGGTCGCCGGCGCCCCCACCGTCGGCACGCCCCGCGCGCCACCCCGCCAGCGCCGTGGAGCAGGCATGGTCGAGATGGCGCAGCCCGCCGAGGTCGAGCCGGACGGGCCGGTCCTCCGGCAGCTCGGCCAAGGCGTCCAGCAGCTTCGGCAGGCGGAGGAAGGTGGCGTGGCCCGTCACCCGGACCACCAGCCCTTCCGTCCCCAGGTCCTCGGTGCGCACCTGCACATGGCTGACCTCCCACGCCGTCTTGGCGATGGCCAGCCCCAGCCCCAGCAGCACCCCCTCGAAGAGGTCGGTCACCACGATGGCCACGACGGTCGTACCCAGCACGACGGCCTCCCCGCGGTGCTCCCGCCAGAGCGGACGCCACTGCCGGAGCGGCAGCAGCTTCCACCCGGCGTGGATCAGCAGGGCGGCGAGCGCGGCGACCGGTATCAGCTCCAGCGCAGCGGGAAGCAGCGCGACGAAGAGCAGCAGCCACGCGCCGTGCAGAATCCGCGAGGCCTTGGTCCGGGCGCCCGCCTGGACGTTGGCGGCGCTGCGGACGATCACGGCTGTCATCGGCAGGGCGCCGAGCACCCCGCACACCGTGTTGCCCGCGCCCTGGGCTATCAGCTCCTTGTCGTAGTCGGTGTGAGAGAAGAAGCGAGGAGAACAGCGCACGGAGGAGGGAGCCGCGGCGGCGGCCCCGACGGGGCGGGCCCTTCGCGTAACGAAAACCATTGTCCCGACGGCCCTTCCGGCCGGTCGTCTCCACCGCCCCACTCGCCCCGCACCGGGGTGAACCGCCACTCGGCGAGAGCCGCCCCGGTCCGCACCGCCCGACCGCACGCCCCGCCGCGCTTCCCTTGCCGCCCTCACGCCCACCGCCCCGCCCTCCGCCCCCGGCACCCCACCTGCTGACGTGCACCGGCTCCGCCTCGTCCGGCAGGCGGAGCCTCTGAGGGCTGCCTGCCACCCCCGCCCGACCAGCAACCTCGAACAGCCTCACAAACCAGGCAAGTTCACCCGGAAGTGGCCGTTCCGCGACAGTTCGGTCCCGTCGCCCGCGCTCCCAGCCGCACCGCCTCCCCGAGCCGTGCAAGGGAACCGCGCGCCCCTGCGGGCGCCCTCTCCCGCCACCGCGCCCCCTTGGTCCCGTTCCCTTGACCCGAGCGCCCGACCGGAGGAGTATTCAACACATGGTGAATAAAAAAGAAGCCGCTCCCCGCGGCCCCCTGAGCCCCGGCACCCCAGCCGTCACCGCCGCGGGCCTCACCGTCACCCGAGGCCCCCGCACCGTCCTCCGCGACCTCGACTTCACCGTCCCGCCCGGCCGCATCACCGGCCTGCTCGGCCCGTCCGGCTGCGGCAAGACCACCCTCATGCGCGCCATCACCGGGACCCAGGCCAAGGTCACCGGCACCCTCGACGTCCTCGGCCGCCCCGCGGGCGACGCCCGCCTCCGCCACCGCATCGGCTACGTCACCCAGGCCCCCTCCGTCTACGACGACCTCACCGTCCGGCAGAACCTCGACTACTTCGCCGCCGTACTCGACCCGGGCCGCCCCGCCGCCGACCGCCGCGCCACCGCCGTCCCCCGCGCCATCGCCGACGTCGACCTCACCTCGCACGCCGACACCCTCGCCGGGCAGCTCTCCGGCGGCCAGCGCAGCCGGGTCTCCCTCGCCGTCGCCCTGCTCGGCGCCCCCGAACTCCTCGTCCTCGACGAGCCGACCGTCGGCCTGGACCCCGTACTCCGCCGCGACCTGTGGGACCTCTTCCACCGCCTCGCCGCCGACCGAGGCACCACCCTGCTCGTCTCCTCGCACGTCATGGACGAGGCCGAACGCTGCCACCGCCTCCTCCTCATGCGCGAAGGACGCCTCCTCGCCGAGGACACCCCGCAGGCCCTGCGCACCCGCACCCACCGCGACACCGTCGAAGAAGCCTTCCTGCACCTGGTCGACGCCGCCGACCAGGCGGCCGACCTCCACGAGGAGCGCACCCCATGACCACCACCAGCCAGGCGGCCGCCCCGCACACCCCGCGCCCTGCCGCCTTCTCCGCCTCCCGCAGTTTCGCCACCGCAGCCCGCGTCCTGCGCCAGCTCCGCCACGACCCGCGCACCATCGCCCTGCTGCTGCTCGTGCCCTGCGTGATGATCACGCTGCTCCGCTACGTCTTCGACGGCAGCCCGCGCACCTTCGACGCCATCGGCGCCTCCCTGCTCGGGATCTTCCCGCTCATCACGATGTTCCTGGTCACCTCCATCGCCACCCTCCGCGAACGCACCTCGGGCACCCTCGAACGCCTCCTCGCCATGCCGCTGGGCAAGACGGACCTCATCGCCGGATACGCCCTCGCCTTCGGCGCCCTCGCGGTCCTCCAGTCCGCCCTCGCCACCGCCCTCTCCGTCTGGCTCCTCGGCCTCGACGTCACCGGCTCCCCCTGGCTCCTCCTGCTGGTCGCCCTCCTCGACGCGCTGCTCGGCACCGCCCTCGGCCTCTTCGTCTCCGCCTTCGCCGCCTCGGAGTTCCAGGCCGTCCAGTTCATGCCGGCGGTGATCTTCCCGCAGCTGCTGCTCTGCGGCCTCTTCACCCCGCGCGACCGCATGCACCCCGTCCTCGAAGCCGTCTCCGACGCGATGCCCATGTCGTACGCGGTCGACGCGATGAACGAAGTTCTCACCCGATCGGGTGTCACCGGCCTCTTCCTCCGCGACATCGCCATCGTCGCCGGGTGCGCCGTGCTCGTCCTCGCCCTCGGCGCCGCCACCCTCCGCCGCCGCACCACCTGACCCACCCCGCCCCCACATCGGACGACCGCCCTGCGGACACCCCCGCGCCGCACCGCCCCCCGGTGCGAGGATGACCCGCGGAACGGCACGTACGGCACCACGCGGAGGGCGAACCCGACATGACCCAGAAAGTCGCAGTGCTCGGCACCGGCAAGATCGGCGAGGCCCTGCTCAGCGGGATGATCCGCGCCGGATGGTCCCCCGCGGACCTCCTCGTCACCGCCCGCCGCTCCGAGCGCGCCGAGACCCTCCGCGAGCGGTACGGCGTCACCCCGGTCACCAACGCCGAGGCCGCCAAGAGCGCCGACACCCTCATCCTCACGGTCAAGCCGCAGGACATGGGCGCCCTCGTCGACGAGCTCGCCCCCCACGTCCCCGCCGACCGCCTGGTCATCAGCGGCGCCGCCGGCATCCCCACCGCGTACTACGAGGAGCGCCTGGCCGCCGGCACCCCCGTCGTCCGGGTCATGACCAACACCCCCGCCCTCGTGGACGAGGCGATGTCGGTGATCTCCGGCGGTACGCACGCCAACCCCGCACACCTCGCCATCGCCGAGGAGATCTTCGGCGGCGTCGGCAAGACCCTCCGCGTCCCCGAGTCCCAGCAGGACGCCGCCACCGCCCTCTCCGGTTCGGGCCCCGCCTACTTCTACTTCCTGGTCGAGGCGATGACCGACGCGGGCATCCTGCTCGGCCTGCCCCGCTCCCAGGCCCACGACCTCATCGTCCAGGCCGCGATCGGCGCCGCCGTCATGCTCCGCGACAGCGGCGAGCACCCCGTGAAGCTCCGCGAGGCCGTGACGTCCCCGGCCGGCACCACCATCAACGCCATCCGCGAACTGGAGAACCACGGCGTCCGCGCCGCCCTCATCGCCGCCCTCGAAGCCGCCCGCGACCGCAGCCGCGAACTGGCCTCCGGCAACGGCTGACCAGCGAAAGGGGCGGGGCACCCCACGGCGCCCCGCCCCACCCGCTCACGCCGGAAGCAGCCCCACCGCCCGGTACGCCTCGTCCACCACGGGCCGCGCCATCGCCCGCGCCCGCTCGGCCCCGCGCCGCAGCACCGCGTCCACCTCCCCGGGGTCGGACACCAACGCGGCATGCCGCTCGCGCACCGGCCGCAGCAGCACCTCCACCGCCTCGGCCGTGTCCTTCTTCAACGCCCCGTACGACGTGTACTGCCCGGCCAGCTTCTCGGGATCGGCAGCGGTGCTCGCCGCCAAAATCTCCAGCAGATTGGTCACCCCGGGCATCCGCTCCCGGTCGTGGCGCACCTCGCGCCCGCTGTCGGTGACCGCCCGCATCACCTTCCGCCGCACCACCTCCGGCTCGTCCAGCAGATAGATGATGCCCGCCCCCGACTCATGGGACTTCCCCATCTTGGCGCCCGGCTCCTGGAGATCCATGACCCGCGCGCCCACCGGCGGCCTGGTCGCCCGCGGCACCACGAAGGCCTGCCCGTACCGCTGGTTGAACCGCTCCGCGAGGTCCCGCGTCAGTTCGACGTGCTGGGTCTGGTCCTCACCCACCGGCACCTCGTCCGTCCGGTACGCCAGGATGTCCGCCGCCATCAGCACCGGATAGGTCAGCAGCGAAAGCCGCACACTCCCGCCGCGCTCCCGCTCCTTCGCCGACTTCTCCTTGTACTGGATCATCCGGCGCATCTCCCCGTCGCTTGCGACGCACTCCAGGAGATAGGAGAGCCGCGCGTGCTCGTCCACATGGCTCTGCACGAAGACCGTGCACCGCTCCGGATCGAGCCCCGCCGCCAGCAGCAGCGTCGCCGCCTGCCGACTGAGTCTGCGCACCCGCGCCGGGTCGTGCTCGACGGTCAGCGCGTGCAGATCCACCACGCAGAACAGCGCGTCCGCCCGGTGCTGGTCACTCTCCACCCACTGCCGGACCGCCCCCAGGTAGTTCCCCAGCGTCAGATGCCCGGTCGGCTTGATCCCGCTGAATACCCGCGTCATCTCTCTCCTGCCTCTCTCCGAGGGCCCCGCACCATCCGGCCGGCAGCCCCCCGTCAGGGAGGAGATACGCCAACGGCCGCCGATACGGCGGCCGTTGCATGCATACGTCAGGGCTGGCCGCCGTCAGGCGGCCCACCAGAGCCCGTTGTACGTACGCGTGGTCACGGGGCGAGCTTAGACCGGAACCACCCCGAGTTGACAGCCCCTGGACCCCCTCCGTAAGGTCCACCGAGTTGCCCGACGTGAGCGCCGGTTCCCTCCGGTCCCCGGGCAGCCAATCCGCAGGACCTCTTCAGAGCGAACAGCCATCTGGCCGGCCGTTCCTGTTGCGCATTGCGGAAAGAGGAATCCGCGCCCCGAGAGGGACGCCCCCGATTAGCTCGGGGAAAAGGAATCCGCTAAAGTCTCACTCGTCGGAACGGCCCAACAGCCGGGAAGGCAGAACCCGCTGACTGGGAATCAGGCCCGAAAGGATCTGATAGAGTCGGAACCGCCGGAAAGGGAAAAGCGAAGCGGAAACGCGGAGCAGGAACCTGAAAGGCACCGAGGAAATCGGACACGAAAGAGTCTGATAGAGTCGGAAACACGAAATACCGAAGGGAAGCGCCCGGAGGAAAGCCCGAGAGGGTGAGTACAAA